>CAJOPB010000177.1 GCA_905236305.1 uncultured Oscillospiraceae bacterium
ACTTTCCTATAGTAGCAGACTTGGCAAAAACCCAGAATTTAACGGCGTCAATAATGACGGCAGAATTATTCTCGGTTTCGGCAGAAACTTTTCCTGCTCCAGCATCGCCTTTACCTGGGCGCTGCTGTAGCGGTGGGACGCGTTCTCCATCCCGTCGGTGGTGATGACAAACATGGTGTGCTCCGGCACGTCCTCGGGCCGGGCGTATTTGTGGATGTTCTGGATGTGGCGGACGGCGCCGCCGATGGTGTCCCCCTCCAGCCCTGCCATGGACCCGCTGCGATCAAGGATAAAGACGAGCTCCGTGATGTTGTTTTTCATTTCGACATCCTCCTTTATGTGTGAGCTGATGGTCACATAATAGAGGATTCTGTCCCGGCCGGGGTCGCCTCGGGGGCGACAAATGCGCTCGTCTCCGCCACCGCCGGCAGCCGGACCTCCACCTTAAACAGGTCCCCGTCCACCTGCAGGGAGAAGCTGCCGCCCATCAGCTCCGTCAGACTGCGGGCGATATTCAGGCCGAGACCGCTGCCCTCACCGCTCCGGGCGCTGTCGCCCCGGACAAAGCGCTCCATCAGCTCCTCCGCCGGGAGGTTGAGGGCGGCGCGGGAGATGTTGCGAAAGCGCAGCAGCACCCCCTCCGCACGCCGGCTGACATCCACATAAAACCGTGTGCCGCGCTGGCCGTATTTGCAGACGTTGGAGAACAGATTGTCCAGAATCCGCCAGGTCAGGCCGCCGTCCACAAAGGCGTAGACCTCCTGGCCGGGCAGGGTCAGCACCGTCTCCAGCCCGGCGTCCTCCAGCCGCTCGCTGTATTCCCCCAGGGCCTGGCGCAGCAGCTCGCTGACGCTGTGGCGGGAGGCGTTGACCTCCATGTTGCCGGTGCTGGCCTTGGAGACCTCCACCAGGTCCTCCGTGAGCTTTTTCAGCCTGCGGGACTGCCGCTCCAGCACCGCCAGATACTCCCGCGCCTTCTCCGGCGCCGGGTCCTTTTTCAGTAAGTCCACATAGCTGATGATGCTGGTCAGGGGCGTCTTGATGTCGTGGGAGACATTGGTGATGAGCTCGGTTTTCAGCCGCTCGCTTTTCAGCCGCTCCTCCACCGCCTTCGTCATGGCCGCGCCGATGCTGTTGAGGTTCTCCCCGTGCTTTTGAAAATCCCGGAGCATATGCCGGGTGTCGGTCTGATAGCCCATATCCCCGGCCGCCAGCGCCGCGCCGGACCGCTGCAGCCGCCGCAGGCACAGGGCGGTATACAGCACCCCCGGGATCACCAGGCAGAACCGGCTCAGGAGCCAGCAGAGCATGAGATTGTCAAATTCATAGTGGGTGAGCAGCAGCGCAGTCAGCTCCAGCACCAGCGCGGCGCAGAGCCCCAGCAGGGTCTTCCAGATCAGGGGCAGGCCCCGCAGCAGCTCCCACAGGCCCCGGGCCAGCGCCCGGACGCCCCGCCACAGCCCCCGGCAAAGCCGTCCGGCCAGACGCAGCAAAAAGCAGAGCGCCGTATTCTGCCACCACCGTCCCAGCTTCAGGCGCATGGCAAGGGAGGTACACCAGCCCGTGAAGGGCAGCAGAATGCAGAGCACGGCGGCAAAGAGCAGCAGCACCTTTCCCGCGTCCGGGCCGCTGTGATTTATCAGCTCGTCTGCCGCGGCCGCAACGGCGCAGCCCCAGGCGATCAGCGCCGCGGTCATCAGGTCAAAGGGCACCGTCCAGAGATAGCCGGGGACCAGCTCCGTCCGGCCGCTGCGGTGTCCCGCGCCGCAGAGCAAAAACACAAAGCAGGCCAGAAGCAGCACCAGCGCCAGCAGGGCAATCCCATAGACGGCATAGCGCAGCTCCCAGAGCAGCTCCAGCAGCCGCGCCGTCCAGTAGTATTCGTCGCTCCGCTCCAGGTTTGTCAGCTCCGCCTCCAGCACATAGTCCCCCGGGGCCAGCTTTTCCGGCGAGAGATCGTATTCCCGCAGATAATCCATATGGACATACTGTCCTCCCGGCAGCGCCTCCTGCACCAGCCGGTAGGCAAAGCGAAAATACCACCCCGTCTCCGCCGCGGCCGTCCCGAAGCCGTCGCTGCGCCAAACCTCGGCTCCGGTGTGGTCGGTCACGCGGTATTCCGGATTTTTCAGGTTGGTCTGCTGCGCCGCGGTCTCCCTGTCGCCCTGGCTGATCCAGAACACCAGATTGTTCCCGGCGCTCCGGAGCATGTCCCGAAAGGCGCTCTCCTCCAGCTCATGGGGAGCGGCGGTATAGCACCCGGTCTCCCAGGCCAGAAAAATGCCGGCCCCGCCGCCCAAAAGCGCGCAGGCTGCGAGGGCCAGCAGAAACCAGGCCAGCACCTTGGCCCAGAGCCGGTAGGTCAGCGGCTCCCGCGTCATCGCCCCTTCCCCCCTTCCAGCTTGTAGCCCAGGCCCCAGACCACCTTGAGATAGCGGGGCTCCGAGGGGTTGATCTCCAGCTTCTGCCGCAGATGGCGGATATGGACGCTGACCGCGTTTTCCGCGCCCACGGCGCTCTCGTTCCACACCAGCTCATAGATCTGCGCGGAGGAATAGATACGCCCGGGGTGCATGATCAGCAGCCGGAGAATGCGGTATTCGATGGGTGTGAGGGCCACGCTCTCCTCGTCCACGGTCACCTCCTTGCGCTCCTCATCCAGCATGATGGGGCCGACGCGGTATTGCTTTGCCGGCTTTTCCTCCTGCCGTGCGCCCAGACGGGTGTAGCGCCGCAGATGAGAACGCACTCTGGCCAGCACCTCCGCGGGGTCAAAGGGCTTGGTGATATAGTCGTCCGCCCCCACGTTCAGCCCCAGCACCTTGTCCCCGCTCTCGCTCTTTGCGGTCAGGAGCAAAATGGGCACATTGCTTTTCTCCCGCAGCCGGGCCGTGGCCGCGAGACCGTCCATCCGGGGCATCATAATATCCATCAGAATCAGATGCACCTCGCTGTGCTCCACAATCTCCAGGGCCTCGCTGCCGTTCCCGGCCTCAAGCAGCCGGTAGTCCTCCCCGGAGAGATAGATTTTCAGCGCGGCGACAATGTCCGGCTCGTCGTCGCAAATCAGAATCGTGTACATGGCTTTTTCACCTCGGCACTGATTATATCAGCCGGGGTATAAAAGAAACAGGGGATAATTCTTAAATTCTTCTTAATTTTTGGGGATTTTCAAAAACCAATACCTTCAGCTTTTCCTGACGGACCGCTTTTCTGTCCGTGAGATCCTCGGCAAAACGGTCATCATCCATTCCGGCCCGGATGATTTCACCACGCAGCCCGGCGGCGGCGCGGGGAGCAAAATCGCCTGCGGTCAGATCAAAGCAACGGCATCAAGGTGCGCATAGCTCCGTTCAGGATTTGCGCCGCACACTCAAAGAGAGACTTTACACATATGAAAATGCCCGGTTTTCAGTGAAAACCGGGCATTTTCTGGCACGCCGTAAGGGATTCGAACCCCTGACCTTCTGGTCCGTAGCCAGACACTCTATCCAGCTGAGCTAACGGCGCTCGCTTTTTGAAAGCTTTTGTATTCTAACACAGTGCAACGGAAAAAGCAAGCACTTTTTTCACTTTGCGCGGATTTATGGCGCGGACTGCAGGACGGGGGGCAGGGGGGACTGGAAAATGGCAATCCGGTATTCCCCCTGCCGGAACGTGAGGAAGCCCTCCCGGGGGCGCCGGGGGATGGTATCCGTGAAAATCCCCGCTCCGCTCCATTTCCCGTAGGCCTCCGCCTGCGTCCAGAGCCGGTAAAACCGGTCCAGCAGCACGGGGTCCTCCGTGTCCGTCAGCTCTCCGGGGGCCGGCGGATGGCCCAGCAGCTCCGCCTGCTCCTCCGGTGTGAAGACATGACGGGCCGCGGCGAGATTGACCGGCACGAGCTGCTCCACGTCAATGCCCACCGGCCGGTCGGAGACCGCGCACACCGCAAGCGCCCCGGCGTGGCTCAGGCTGATCTCTATATCCAGCCCCTCCACATAGGGCTTGCCCCGCGCGTCGGCGGCAAACACCAGCTCCGCCTCCGGCCTGCCGCAGCGCCGCGCCACGGCCTGCCGCGCCAGAAGCTCCGCCAGCACCGAGCGCTTCCGGTCCTCAATGTGCCGGAACCGGTCCACCCGCTGCCGCTTTTCCTCCGTCATCAGCGCGCGGTAGCGGCAGTATTCCGCCTCGCCGAGGGTGGCGATGTCCCGCTGATACCACTCCATATAGCTCATTGCGGCCGCACAAAGCCCCGAAAATCCGTCCGCTCCGCGTCCCGGTAGCCCTTGGCATAGAGCCGCCGCAGGGCGCTGCGGTCCCGGGTCAGCGTGCTGACCCCCAGCGTGTCGTCCGGCGCAAGAATCAGCACCCGGCCCTCCTCGGCCAGCGCCCGGGCGCGGGCAACCGCGTCGTTGTAGCGCTCCGCCCGCCGGCAGAGCCCCTGGGCCGCCAGAGGATAGCGGCGGCGAATCCGGTTCGCCAGCCGGACGTCGGTCTCCGAGGTGCGCAGCGTATCCAGCGGCCGGGTCAGCACCAGCACAACCCGGTCGCAGCCCATGTCCAGCGCCTTTTGCACAGGGATGGGGTCCGACAGCGCCCCGTCAAAGCAGGACACACCCCCCACGGCGTGGGGCCGGCTGACAAAGGGGATGGCCGAGGACGCCTTGAATACGCTCATGTCCTCCGCCGTCACATACTCCTTTCCGAAATACCTGGCCTCCCCGGTTTCCGCGTCCGTTGCCACCGCGAGAAAGGCCGTGGGATTGTCCCGAAAACGGGCGTAATCAAAGGGGTTTTCCCCGTCGGCGGCGCTGAGCGTGCCGTAGACATAGTCCAGGTCCAGATAGGAGTGCCGGGTCAGCATGTTGTGCAGGCTCATATACTCCCTGCGGAAGGGGTATCTGGTGTAAAACCAGTAATTCCGCCCCCGCTGTCCCGCCAGAAACGACCCCACATTGGCGCTGCCCGCCGAGACCCCGATCCCCAGGTCAAAGGTCATGGCGTTGTCCATCATATAATCAAAGATGCCGGCGGCATACGCCCCCCGCAGTCCGCCGCCTGCATCCACTACCGCATACTTCATTGTGCCTTCCTCCCAAAATACTCCGACCTGCCCGGAACCGCCCTCCGGCGGGCCCTTTCGTGTCAAATAATATATTGTATAGTATATGACAAATGCGGGGAAATTACAAGAATTACCCTTCAAAAGCATTACGGTTCAGGCGCCGGGGGCGTCTGAACCGCGCTGGCAGCGGCTTTTCCCGGGCAGCGGCTTTTCCCGCCGTCCCGGGGACGCGGGGCGGCTGAAATTTGCGAGACAAAATATAACAAACTGTAATTCATTGTAATTTATTCGCAAATTCCGGCTGTTTCCCGCAATCCCCTTGATTTCTACGTGGGAATAGTGTAAAATCCCCACATGATTTTATAAGATGAAGGCATAGGATAATGCGTGCCCGCCCGGTGGGGCGATTACCGAGTTCGGAGGATACATATGGCCGAAGCGAAAAAACAAAACTTTATGCACGGGGCGGCGATTCTGGCTGCCGGCGTTGTGGTGATGAAGATTCTGGGCGCAGTGTACAAGATCCCCTTGCAGCACATTCTCGGGGACGTGGGCTACGGCTATTTCTTCACCGCCTACTCCATCTATAATATGCTCCTGACCATCTCCACTGCGGGCCTGCCTGTGGCCCTCAGCCGCATGATCTCAGAGGCCAACACCCTCAACCGCCCCAACCAGGCGCGGCGGACCTTCCGCATTGCCATGACCACGCTGGCGATCATCGGCGCGGTGTTCTCCCTGCTGATGCTCCTGTTTCCCACGGAGATGGCCGTTCTGATGGTCTCAAAGCCGGAGGTCAGCCAGTGCGTCTTCGCCCTGTCGCCGGCCGTGCTGCTCATCTGCCTGACCAGCGCCTTCCGGGGCTATATCCAGGGCAACGGCAACATGACCCCCACCACCGTGGGACAGGTGGTGGAGGTGCTGGTCAAGGTCATCGTGGGCCTGCTGCTGGCCGTGGTGCTGAAGAACAGGGGCGCGCCGCTGCCGGTGTCGGTGGCCGGCGCCATCTTCGGCGTCACCGTGGGCGGCCTTGCCGCGCTGGTGTACATGTTCCTCAGCTACTGGCGCCTCTACCACCGGTCGAGCCTGGAGGCCTGCCGCGGCAGCGGCGATGTGCCGGACAGCGTGGGCAAGACCCTGGGCGTGTTTATCCGCGTGGGCGTGATCATCACCCTGGGCGCCAGCGTCATGAGCGTCATCACCCTGATCGACATGAAGCTTTTGCAGTCCACCATGCCCCACGTGCCGGGCATCGGACCCGCCCTCGCCGACGAGCTGATCGGCTCCTATTCCAATATGCAGACCCTCTATAACCTGCCGGCCAGCTTTATCACCCCCATGACCATCGCCGTGGTCCCGGCCATCTCCGCCGCCGCGGCCCGGAGCGCGCGGGACGAGGTGAGCGGCATTGCCGAGAGCGGGCTGCGGGTTTCCGCCGTGGTGGCCATGCCCATGGGCGTGGGCCTTGCGGTGCTCTCCGGCCCCATCGTGGGCGTGCTCTACAGAGATACCCACCCCATGGGTCCCACCATCCTTTCCTGGCTGGGAATTGCCGCGATCTTTGTCTGCATCGCGCTGGTGACCAACGCCATTTTGCAGGCCGACGGAAACGAGCGGCTGCCCATCTTCTCCATGATCGCCGGCGGCATCGTCAAGATCGCCTGCAATCTGCTGCTGGTCCGCCGCCCGGAGATCAACATACTGGGCGCGGCCATCGGTACGGTGGCCTGCTACGCCGTCATCTGCGTGATGAACTGCGCCTTTATCGCCCACCGTCTGGCAAAGAAGCCCAACTATTCCGCGGTGTTCCTGCGGCCGCTGCTCAGCGCCGGTGTGATGGGCGTCTCCGCCTGGGCGGTTTACGCTCTGGCCTCCCGGCTGCTGCACGTCCCCTCCTTCCGGGATATGTCGGCTCTGATCCGCTCCGGCCACAGCGTCGCCCGCCTTCCCATGCTGGCGGCCATGTGCGCGGCCATTGCGGTGGCCGTGGTGGTCTATCTGGTGATGATTATTCTCACCCGCAGCGTGACCCTGGAGGATATGAAGCTGATACCCAGGGGGGAGAAGCTGGCGCGGCTGCTGCATATCCGGTGACGGGCTGTGTCACGGATCGTGCCCGAAATTTGGAATAAAAAATTGGTTTTTCACTGTTTTGAAACATTTTTCTTGACAAATGGCCGGGGATTTGATATTGTTTCTGCACATTTTAGTGCTTGCTGTCCCTGCGCCCCAGGGTCGTGAATTCAAACAGGAGGAAAACCACCATGAACAAGTCAGAACTCGTTGCCGAGGTGGCCGAGCGGACCGGACTGCCGAAAAAGGATACGGAGAGGGTGCTGAACACCGCATTCGACACCATTACGGAGGCGCTGGAAGCGGGGGAGAAGGTGCAGCTCGTGGGCTTTGGCGTATTTGACGTCAAGGAGCGGGCCGCGCGGATCGGACGCAATCCGCGGACGAAGGAGGAGATTCGGATCGAGGCCTCCAGAATCCCCATATTCAAGGCGGGAAAGGCGCTGCGGGAGCTGATTGACAAATAACGGCGGAGCAAGGACCGCGGAAAAGGGGAAAAGGGCCGGTTATGCGCATTGATAAGTATTTGAAGGTGTCCCGTCTGATCAAGCGGCGGACGGTGGCCTCCGCGGCCTGCGGGGGAGAGCGGATCAGCGTCAACGGACGGACGGTAAAGGCCAGCTATCAGGTCAAGGTGGGAGATGTGATCGAGATCACCTTCGGCCAGCGGACGCTGCGGGTGCGCGTCACGGATGTCAGCGAGACCGTGCGGAAGGAAAACGCCGCGGCCATGTATGAGGAAATTTTGCAGACGGAGGCGCGCGGCGAAACGCCCCCTGCCCCCTGAGAAACCGCACTGACAATAAGATGTCCAGCCCCCGGCAAAGGGGACTGGACATCCTTTGATTTTTTCTCATGGATCAAACGCGCGCAGGTACGGTTTCCGGTTCAGAGATTATCGTCCTCCAGCACAAAGCGCTTGATGCGGGGGTCCTTGGGGGCGTCGGGGTCTGCGGTGAAGGAGACCACAAAGTCCACGCTGTTGGCGGAGCTGAACTTGTCCAGCCAATCCAGAAAATCTGCCACGACGTCGATGGAGCTGTCGTCCAGCATCTTCAGGAAGTTGTCTATAAAAACGTGGGTAATGTCATAGTTGCCGGCGTGGAGGCCGGAGATGAACCCACGGAGCAGAACGTTGGAATTGATACTGTATTCGCTGGTGTGGATCAGCCGCACCGAGTAGGGGATGTCAAACGTCAGGTTTTTGTCCTTTTCGATGCAGACCACGTTCCCGCGGCTTTCCTCCGCGGCCTGACGGATCATGTCCACCAGCGTCTTTGTCTTTCCGGAACCCTTTTGACCGATGATTACCTTAACCATATGAAGATCACACTCCTTTGAAATTATTACGGTTAAGAGGGCGCTCCCGCCCGCACTTTTTTCACAGTGTAATCATACCATCAATTTCAGGATCATGCAACATGAAAAATAAAAAAAGCGCGCCGGGGGGAGCGCAAAGCGGGGGACCGGCATTTTTTGCCGGTCCCCCGCTTTGCGCGGGGTTATTCGCCCTTCAGCTGGCGGAACATGTTTTTCTTATACTCCTCCACGCCGGGCTGGTCAAAGGGATTGACGCCGCTCATATAGGCGGAGATGGCGCAGGCCATTTCGAAGAAGCAGACCAGGGCGGCAAAGCCGCTCTCGTCCCGGGCAGGGACGCTGATGCCGATGTTGGGCACGCCGCCGGTGATGTGGGCCTCCTTCACCGCGTTGGCGGCGATGCGCTGAATCTCGCCCATCTCCCGTCCGGCCAGATAGTTGAGGCCCTCGGGGTCGCCCATCTCAAAGGGAACCTTGCACGTGCTGAGGGGACGGTCGAAGCTGACCACGGTCTCCATCAGGGTGCGGGGACCGTCCTGGATGAACTGGCCCATGGAGTGGAGGTCGGCGTTGAACTCCACGCTGGCCGGGTAGATGCCGATGCCGTTTTTGCCCTCGCTCTCGCCGTACAGCTGCTTCCACCACTCGGCCATGAAGCGGAAGGAGGGCTCATAGCAGGCCAGAAGCTCGATGCTCTTGCCCTCCCGGTAGAGATGCTGCCGGGCGGCGGCGTACTGCCAGGCAGGATTCTCCGGGGAGCGGAGGTCCAGATCGTGCATCTCCCGGATGGCCGCGTCGATCACGGCCTCCACGTCGATGCCGGCGGCGGCCATGGGCAGCAGGCCCACGGCGGACAGGACGCTGAACCGCCCGCCCACGTCGTCGGGCACCACAAACATCTCATAGCCCTCGTTCAGGGC
>CAJOPB010000178.1 GCA_905236305.1 uncultured Oscillospiraceae bacterium
AAGGGCAGCGCCGTGGTGGACATCAAGTGGAATGCCAAGGCCTTTGCCGACGTGTCGGAGGGTGACTGGTTCCACGGCAACGTGAACTTTGTGTCCAGCCACGAGCTGTTTCAGGGCGTGAAGGACGGGACCAACTTTGCCCCCACCATGAACATGAACCGGGCCATGCTGGTCACGGTGCTGTGGCGGCTGGAAAATAAGCCCGAGGAGCTGGGCGCCAGCATCTTCCCCGATGTGGAGGACGGACTGTACTACTCCGAGGCCATGCAGTGGGCCACGGAGAGGCGCCTTGTCCTGGGCTACAGCGACGGACTGTTCCACCCGGACAACGACATCTCCCGGCAGGAGATGGCGCTGATTCTCTACCGCTATATGGGCGCGGAGGGCTATGACAACACCGCGCGGGACGACCTCAGCGGCTTTTATGACGACGCTGAGACTGCCCCCTGGGCACTGGAGGCCATGCGGTGGGCCGTGGCCGACGGTCTGATCAACGGCAAGACCGGCGGACGGCTGGACCCCAACGGCTCCGCAGCCAGAGCCGAGGTCGCCGCCATGTTCCAGCGGCTGGTAGCGGATATTGTGAAGTAAATTCTGTGATGAGCAGAGGAAGGAGAAAAAGTATGAAAGCACATATCAAAAAGGGGCTGTCGCTGATATTGGCACTGTGCATGGTGCTGAGCCTGTGCAGCGTCAGTGTGTGGGCGACAAGCAAGGAAGACGCCGCGCCCAATTGGTGCAACCTGTATTGCGGCGACTTTATGAACAAAGCAGATGTCAAAGTCGGGGAAAGCATACAGCTGATTGCGAAGACCGATATTGATAGCTCCGACGAGAGCCTGGAGAACAGCAATTCCCTCGTCCAGTCCTGGACCAGCAGCAATGAGGCGATTGCGACCGTCGATGAGAGTGGTCGCGTCACCGGCGTTGCGGCTGGTATGACGACGGTGTATGCTCATTTCTCAAATAATAAATCAGGCTCTGCAAATGTGTATGTGTACAACGCTTCGAAGATAGAGAATGCAAGCTTGGGCACATTGACTATTGATGATCTCGCAGACGGTGAACTGAAACTGGAACCCGGTCAGACACGAGACCTGACGACGCACCTCGCATTGACCTACATGGGTGAGACATATACTACGGATGCGCCCGACTGGTTTACGAGTGACATGCTTTCGTATTCGTTCGGACTTTGGAACGACAGTGAGTATGCGTATAATATCGCTGACGGCTCTGTCGCGAAGTTTGAGCTTCTTTCGCAGAACGGTCTCACGGCGACGTTCCGCGTCACAGCAAAAAGCGCCGGCAGCGGCAGCGCCGCTTTTACAGCTCAGCCCTCGGGAAAGGAGCAAACGTCTTCCGCGTCTTTTACGCTCATTGTCGCTGATGCGGTTCACGCTACTTCGTGCAATGTGTCCCCCTACGACAACAGCGTCGTGATCGGAGAGACCCTCCAGCTGAATGCCTCGCCGGTGCCCGAGGATGCGACAGACACGGTGGAATGGTACAGCAGCAACGAGACCATCGCCACGGTTGACGGGAACGGTCTGGTTACCGCCGTCGGCATTGGTACGGCGCAAATCCATGCCAGGTACAATAACACGGCTGACGGCTATGCACTCGTCGCGGTCACTTATCCAAATGTTACAGGCGTCACGGTGCTTCCAAGCGAAAAGCAGCTGGTCGAAGCCGGAAAGACGCGCCAGCTGAGCACCGAGCTTAGACCCAGCGGCATAGTGGACACCCTGACCTGGAGCAGTGCCGATACGAACGTTGCCACGGTTGACAACAACGGACTTGTCACCGGCATTGCGGAGGGCACAACGACGATCTCCGCCACGGCCCGCAACGGCAGAGAGGGCAGCGTGACCGTCCAGGTCACACCTGCGGTTACTGCGGAGGCCGGAAAGTTCTTCCTGATCGTCGAGACCAATCAACAGTACGCCACCCTGCAGGAGGCGCTTGTCGCGGCGGAAAAGTTCCAAACCATCAAGCGCATCAATACGGAATTTGGCGCGATCGACTCCGTGGAGGTCACAAAATCAGTATATCTTGACCTGAACGGCCGCAGCATTTTCCTGAAGGACGGCGCCAGCATCATCGTCAAGAATAACGCATGGCTCACGATCAAAAACACGGGGCCTTCCGGTGCGAATGGCATCCAGACCTCCTCCGCCACCGCCCCGGCAATCCTCGTGGACGGCGGCAATCTGGTAGTTGATTTCTTCGTCGATGACGAAGGCTATTCCATCGACAACTACAACAGCAGCAGCGGAGGGGATGCAATCCTCGTCAAAAACAGAGGCAATGTGTCGGTTAAACAGGGCAACGTGCATTCGGAGCGCGGCAATGCCATCCATGTGGAAAGCGGCAGCGCGGCGATCTCCGGCGGACTGGTTTTCCGCGGTGCGAATAACTCGGACGGCTACGCCGTCAATGTTGCGTCGGGCAGCTTGCTGCGTGTTTCCGGCGGCGTAGTGCGCGGGCAGAATAATCCTGCCATCCACGCGGACAGCGGCGCAACGGTGGAAATCTCCGGCGGCCAGATTCGGAACACCAACAAGAGCCCCTTCGTGTGGCATGACGGCGACGGTACGTTTACGATCACCGGCGGCCAGTTCAGCAGCGACCCCAGCGTGGTCTGCGGAACCGCTGCGGTCGTGACGAAGGACACGAGCCAAAATGAGATCTGGAATGTACTGAACGCAAAGGACAAGACGGTGTACGAGGTTGTCGAGGGCACCGTAAAAATCTATGACAGAGCCCCCGGCAGCGGCGGCAGTCTGGTTGCAAGCTTTACCAGTCTGCCGGACGCAATTGCGGCGGTACAGAACGGTCAGTATATCCAGATGCTGCAAGGCTATGTTGTTGCTGACACCATCTATACAGACGGAAAGTCGTTTACACTGGATTTGAATAATTTCTCGATTGAGTATACCGGAAACGATTATGCAATATCCGTGAACGGCGGCTCCGGTGTGACGATCAAGGGCGGAGGTGTGGTCAGCGATAATGCCAGCGCGATCCTTATCTCCGGTGACTCCCATGCCACGATCAACGCGAATATTACTGCCTACAACGGTTATGGAATTTCTGTGTCCGGCGGCAGCGTAACATTCGACGGCGGCAAGCTGAGCTCGTATTATGACGGGCTGGATGTTGCTTCCGGCTCAACTGCCAAGGTCAACGGAGGCACGATCACTTCGCAAGGGGGCAACGGCGCAAATATCAAGGGCGAGCTGACCGTGAACAGTGGTTCGATAATCAGTACTTACTTTGGGGTAGATGCGGACACTAATAGTCGGTACGGTTTGCCCGGACTGTATGTTGCTTCCGGCGCGAGTGCGACGCTCAACGGCGGCAGCTATGATGCATCTGGCAGCAACTCCGTTTACGTCGATGGCACCGCTACCGTGACGGGAGGACATTTTGCTTCCTGGTACAGTGCGTTCTACGTCTCCGGTAGCGGCTACGCTGAAATCAAGGGCGGCTATTTTGATTATGAATGGTCTCTTTGGGCTACTGAGGCCAACAGAATCATCGTAACAGGCGGCTATTTCATTCAGGACCCGTCTACTACGAATGGTTCAGGAGGTTATAATCAGTACGCCGTCGTTCCCCTCGGCTATCAGGCCGCATCTGTGATGGGTGGATATAAGTTGGACGGAGTGACTTATTATTACCAGGTTCAAAAGGATTTCTCCCTTACGGTTGTTGAGAACGCTTCGAATCCCGCTGAGGCGGATATCAAGCTCTCTGACAGCGTTATGGGGACCCTTACCGTCACAAGCACCGATACGGACAATGTCCCGCCGGCCGATGTAAGCGCGGTCAAGCTTGCCAAAAATCTGATGCAGGACGGCAAGTTCCAGTCTGGCAACGAGCTGATTGCTGACCTGAGCATCAAGCGGACGGCGCAGGACGGCGCGACCTCCGACCGTGTCGCATACGACGTCAAGCCCATTGTGACGGTCAACGGCGAAGAAATCGAACTGGACAACAGCGAGATCAAAGAGAATGCCAGCTTCACCTTCACAGTGACAGTGCCCCAGGCAAACACGGACTACAAGGTCAAGCACATCTGGGATGCATACACCGACATCAATGGTACCCAGCATGACGCGGGTGAGGAATATCTGGGTATCTACACCTCCGATGCTTCCAGCCAGATCACGGTCACTCTGTCACATTTCAGCGAGCTGGAGCTCGTGACCATGAGCCAGGCTGACGCGGTGGCCTCCGTGGTGGAAAACGGAACAGAAACCATGTTCCTCACGCTGCAGGCGGCAGTGAATTACTATCTGGAGCAGAATAATTCCGACGCCTTCATCCTCGTCTGGAAAAACGACACCGCCACATTGTCTGCCGGCCAGTCGGTTCGCGTTGCGTACAAAGACGGCAGCGTGAATGCAACCTTCACCGGCGCGGGCGAGCCCACGTACGGTGTCAGCGCAACATTCGATGGCTCGACCTACGGAACCTATATCTACACGAACGAGACCGCGCCCGACCCCGGCACACTGACGGAGGAGAACTACACCATCACCGCCGGCGGCGGGACCATTGCGCAGGGCGCGTCCAGCGTGGCGGTGCCCGTGAGCATCACACCCGGTACCGGCAAGGCGTTCCGCGGCGCTGCGATCTATCTGGATTACGACAGCACTGTGTTCAGCTACACCGGTATCACCAGCACCATCGGCGCGGCGGGCTACGTGAACGCGGCGGCCGTGACGGTGGACGGCGTGAATAAGATCAAGATCACCCTTCCCACCGGCTCGTCCTACACCGCGGAAACGGAGATTGCCAGTCTGACCTTCGGCTACACCGCGCCGGCAGCGGCTGTCGCTTCCTACAGCTTCAGCGCGGACCTGGACAACAGCGTGATCACCACCGCGGCCGACAGCGCAAAGGCTGCCACAAAGGCCGGCGGCGTGTTCTATCCGGTCTACGCCATCAGCTATACGCTGGACGGTGGCACTGTTGCGGCAGAGGCAAATCCGGCGGAGTACAGCGCCGGCAGCGGCGCGATCACCCTGATTAACCCCACCAAAACCGGATATGACTTTGCCGGATGGACCGGGACCGGCCTGACAGAGCCCACCACCGCAGTGACCATCCCCGCAGGCAGCTACGGCACGCGCGCCTACACCGCAACCTGGACGCCGGCGGAGGTCAACTACACGGTGAAGCACCTGCAGCAGAGCCTGGAGGACGCTTCCGTGTACACCGAGGTAACGGCGGATGCAGAGACGAAGCAGGGCTATACGGAAGCGCAGACGGACGCCGCGGCAAAGACCTATGAGGGCTTCACCGCGCAATCCATCACGCAGCAGACCATTTTGGCGGACGGCAGCACGGTTGTGGAGATTCGCTATGACCGCAACACCTTTACCGTGACCTTCACAGGCTTGAAGGGCGACGAGACCGAAAAGACCTTCACGGTTCCCTACGGCTCCAAAGTGACCGACGTTGACGGCGGCTCCGCATTTGCCGAACCCACAAACGCGAACTATGACTTCGTGCAGTGGACCTACGGAGCGAACAGCACCGCAACGCACACGGCAGCCGTCGGCGCCGCGGTGACAGAGAATGTGAGCTACACCGCACAGTGGACGCCCAAGACCTACAGCCTGAGCCTGGACCGCAGCAGCCCGAATGCCTCCCTCAGCGCCGGGACCATCGCCTACGCCGCCTCCGGCAGCGCAGCGGTTATCATCAGCGGCCTGGACCAGACCTACGGCTATGAGGTCACAGCCGTGACAAAGGGCGGCGCTGCCCTTGAGACGGCGGCCTACAGCTTTGCCATGGATTCCGCGGACCAGACCCGGGGCACCCTGACCATCAACGACGCGACCACCATTGACGGTCCCATTGTGGTCTCGCTCCGCTCCAAGGGCATTAACAGCGGCAGCATCTCCGTGCGCGTCAGCACCTATGTTGATGCCGGAAATGCTGCGGCGGAGCCCATCTATCTGGTTCTGGTGAAGAACACCTCCGCGGCCAGCACCGCACGCTACGCGCTGGACGGCAATCCGATGTACATTGACCTGAAATACGCCGGGCAGTTCACCGACAGCTTCACCGAAAACAATGTGTATGCCTATCTGGTGAATGCCACAACGCTGAGAGCGCTTGCGGGTCTGGAAGCAAATGCGACGATCAGCAACGAGGTCCTGACCGGCCTCAGCGGCAGCGAGACCCTCAAGAGCAAGATCACCATTGTCCGCGCAGCCGCCGGCACCATCTATCTGACCAGCAATAACGTCAGCCGCGACGCGGCGAACCGGGTGGACATCACCGACCTGGTCGATGTCTATCAGGGTCAGCTGAACGTGCTTGGCGCGCTGGACACCTGGATGGGCGTATATCTCCAGGCGGATGTGAACAGCGACGGAGAGCTGACTGTCCCGGATATTCAGCCTGTGTATATCGCAGTCAGGTAATACCGCCGGCGGACAGCTTCTCCGGCAAAAGCAAAAGCAGGAAAAGGCAAGACCCTCCGGCCCGACCGGCGTTTGGTGAAACGGGAGGGCCATTCCCCAAAAAGCAAAGTCATCCGGTCTCCCCCTTCGGGGAGATCGGATGATTTGCAGGCGGCTCCGGGGATGTGGAGCGCGGCCGTATGACCCGTCCTTTTTTTGAAATCCCGGACGACAGCAGTACGGTGGAGCGCCGGGGGGATGTGGTTTACGGTTATCGCGGGGACGGACAGCGGGTGATCACCGTGGCTTATCTGAATCTCTCCGGGGACGACAGCTTTCCCGAGGGGGAAACCCGCATGGCCTCCATTCGTCTCAGGCTGCGCTCCGACCTGCCCAGGGGCACGACCGGCACGGTGCGCAATTCCAGAATGGAGGCTTACACAACGGACAGCGAGGCCGTGACGCCGGGCAAGGTGGATTTGATCGTCCACGCCGGCGAGGCCACCCTGCCCACCTATACCGTCAGCTATGAGACCGCAGGCGGCACCATGGAGGCCGAGACCAGCGCGGCAGTCATCGAGGGCACGGAAATCACACTGCCGGCGCCCGCCCGGACCGACTATGTGTTCCTGGGCTGGGATGACGGCACAAGGACCTGGGAGGCCGGCGCGGCCTATACGGTGACGGGGGAGGTCAGCTTCACCGCGCGCTGGACTCAGCTCCCCGTGGTCACTTATGCCCTCTCCGGCGGCAGCATGAATGTCCCGTCCACCTACGCCTGCAGCGCGCTGAATGAGCAGATTACCCTGCCGAAGCCCACCCGGACCGGCTATGTCTTTGGGGGCTGGAGTGACGGCGCGGCAGTTCTGCAGGCAGGGGCGGGCTATACCGTTACCGAAAGCGTGACCCTACATGCCCAGTGGAGCGAGTGCAGCCATGACAAGGTGGTTTACCACACCACCAGCCAGAGCAGCTATGTCCACAGCAGCGGCAGGCAGCACTATTTCACAACCCAGCAGTCCGGAACATGCCCGGATTGCGGCAAGACGCTGAGCACCTCCTACAACACCTACGGAAGCTGCGATTATCAGGACACCTGGGTCCGCAGCGCCACCACCCATTATCACATCTGCAAGGACTGCGGCGACATCGAAGACCGGGCCGAGCACACCTACCGCGACGGCTATTGCACCGTCTGCGCCC
>CAJOPB010000179.1 GCA_905236305.1 uncultured Oscillospiraceae bacterium
CCCACCGCGCCGCCAGCGCGCGAGGAGCCGGAGACGGTAATACCATCTACTTGAGAATTCTCTAAGTTTCCGCCGCTGACAAGCTGCCCGACCAGACCGCCGGCAAAGGCTGTTCCGCTTACCGTGCCACTGCCGCTGAGGCTCGCGCCGCTGACGCTCTTGTCATTTTTTCCCGCAATTCCGCCGGCATAGCTTCCAGTACCTGCAGCCTCGATTTCAGCGGATAGTGCAAGGGATATATCGCTGATGCTGCCCTGATTCTGTCCCGCGATGCCGCCGGCATAACCCGTTGTGCCGCTGGCTTGGACGGGCCTCCCGATCGACAAACTGCTGCCTGTGACAGAGCCGGAGGCATCATTCACGCCCACAACGCCGCCGGCGCTTCCGCCAGCTGTGCTGCTCTGCACAAAAGCGCTGCTGCCTGTAAAGGAGGCAAACGCAGGGTTTGTGATTTCCCTGCTGTTTGTGCCGGCGACGCCGCCCGCCGCAACAGCGCTGACGGTTCCGTTTTCGCCAAAGCTGAGTACAGGTGATGTAATCGTTCCGCTGTTGGCCCCCACCACACCGCCGGCGCTGGCGGTGGATGAATACACTACGCCGCTGAGTATCACCCTGGCGTTGGTGATTGTGCCCGCGTTATCCGCAATCAGCGCGCCGACGTTCCCGCTGCCGGAAACCGTCAGCGCTTCCAGATACACGTTTTGCAGCTTGGCGCCGCTGCTGACACGATAGAACAATCCGGCATCGCCGGAGACGTTCTCCATGCGCAATCCGTCAATCAGCTTCCCGCTTCCCTCAAAGGTCCCCTGAAACTCAGCATCTGCACTTCCGAAGACAAGCCACTGTCCGCTTTGGATGGGAAACGCTGCGCCGATTGTTACCTTCTTTCCCCCAAATCTTTCCGAAGCATATTGACCGATCCTGCCATTGACAAGCAGGGTGAATCCGGCCAGATCCGCCTCGTCCGAGAGGGTAAAGGTTTCGGCATCCGGGTTCGCGGTGTACCAGCGCAGGTCATAGTTCAGCGTTTTGCCGTCTGCTGCACGGATCAAGACGGGGTAGGAATATGCCCTTCCGTCCACTGTACTGATCCGCCATGTATTTGTGAAATCCCAGTCTGTGAATTTGCCCTGCGTGGAAAAACCGCTGCGGTCCTCCGACGTCAGATTTGCCGCAGTCCAGGACGGGTTCTTGCCGCCCGCCCCCGGCAAGCCTATGTTGATACGAGCGCTGTTGTCCAGCAAAAACAGGCAGTGGTTAACGGAGCTTTCTATACCTGTGAAGCTGCCGAAGAAGCCGCCTCGTGCTTTGCCGGACAATACCTGCATGGCGCTGTAGCAGTTCGTAACGCTGCCTCCGCTATCGCTGCCGATGAGTCCGCCGGCAGTACCCTGGGCAGCGTTTGCTGCAACCGTCTTGTCCGAGGTATAGCAATCCGTCACGCTGCCACCGGTCATCGCCCCAATCAGGCCGCCCACCGCACTGGGCTGTCCGCTGACTCCGCTGGCGTTTATATTGCAGGCGGTATAGCACTTCGTCACCGTACCCGCGTTGGAGCCTATCAGTCCGCCAAAATTGGAAGCAAGATTGTCGCCGGACATTTTCGTGGTCGAGAACGTCACATCCAGATCACGGTAGCTGTTGCTCACCGTACCGGAGCCTGTGTTGGTTCCGACCAGGCCGCCCAGAGACAGGGACTCCGGGCCGACGCCGCCGGCCGCCAGACCTGCGGTTGAATAGCAGAAGTCGACCGTTCCACTGTTTTCTCCCACAAAGCCGCCGGCAGAGCTGCCGCTGCCTCCGGTCAGATTCACAGTGATATTGTCGCCCAGGCTGATATTTTTCAAGGTGCCGGTGTTTGTTCCCGCAAAGCCTCCGACGGCACAGTTGTCTCCCTTGCTTGTTACCGTAACGGTTCCCAGCGCGTGGTTCGTACCGTCGTCCGCGGTACCGGTCGTTTTGCCGGCAATACCGCCCACGCTCCCGTTGTTGTGGCTGCAGATCACCTGCAGATTTCCCGCCGAGAGAAGGAGAGACTTCAGGCTGTCCGCCTCGCCAAACGCACCGCCGATTATCGCATGGTCTCCTTGTGTCTGCACACTCAGGGAAGTGACAGCCACCGGTCCCTCTGTAATGATGCCGGCCTTGAAATTTCCGCCGACGCCACCCACACAGCCGGTGGAACTGATACCGATTGAAGGCGTCGTCTGCTGTTTCTCATCGCCCGCCACAGGGCAGACGATCTTGAGCTTGTCCGCGTGGCCGTAAATGCCGCCGGTATAGGCGGTTCCGGTGGAGAGAACGTCGAGCCTTGTACCGGAATAGTTCTCCCGGAGAATCGTCTTGCCGTTGTTGTCCACCACGGTAAAGCCGGTGGTGAACCGGCAGTCCGTCAGACTGCTCTGGGTATCGCCGCTTTGCAGTCCAAGAATGCCGCCGACGCTGGCGTTGCCGTCGCTCGCCACCGTGATCTCACGCGAGAACATGGCGCCCCGCAGATTGCAAACACCGGGACTCACGATAGAACCGATAAAGCCGCCCACATTGGCATAATTGTCGGCGCTTCCCCTGACATTCAGATTGCCCATACTCCAAATGTATTTGGCATACTCATCGAAAGCTGCGTCACCGCTTGCGTCTCCGGAGGACGCGCTTGAACTGGTTTCCAGCGTCGTCATCTGCAGCACTCCACCGCTGACCTTTCCCACGATGCCTCCCAAGTCGGCCTGCGCCGCAACCACTGTGATGGGCTTAGAGTTTCGGGACTGGCCGGAGCTGATGTTTCCGGTGATGGCGGTATTGGCCGACACTTCGCCCACCAGGCCGCCGACGGCAACATTGCCGTTGCCTTTTACCGTGATGATCCCCTCATTCACGCAGCCGGACAGCTTTGCACCGTTGGACTGGCCCACGATGCCGCCCAGCTTTACGTTTTTGGCATAGGCGCTTACGGTGATTTTGACGTAGTTGGTCACCTTAGAAGCCTCGCTGTCCGTGGTGTTGTTCCTGCCCGCGCAGCCAAACACCGCGCCCACGCAATAATCCGGAGTGCCTTCGGCTATGGGAACAATCACGTTTATGCTGCCGGCCAGCTCCAGCTGCGTCACGGCAGCCCCGAGGCCATAGCCCACCAGGCCGCAGTAGCTTGGCGGCGTCTGGGCGGTATCAATGGTCATATTGGCGATTTTTACCCCTGTTCCGCCTCGGATGGTCCCCTTAAAGGGGTGCTCGAAGGTGCCAATGGGCACCCAGTAATGGCCGCTCAGGTCGATTGTATTATTTGCGGCAGTCGGTTTGACCTCCAAAATTTTACCGCTGAAATCTGTGCTTTCTTTGCCGAGTCCGTTCACCAGATAAGCGACGGAGCCGAGCTGTTCCGCGGTTGTAATGGTATATGTCGGATCATCCTTATGCGCTGTATACCAGGTAATATCCGGTGATCCATCCGTCCAGAGCACGGAAACCGTATTGGCCGCCTTCGCCGGAAATGCCGGCAGAACCGTCAGCAGGGCAAGCAACACCAAAGCGCACACCAGCGTTCTTCTCTGTTTCACCTGCGTCTCCTCCTTTGATTTTACCACGATTCCCTCCGCCGCCCGGAATAGGAGCGGCGGAGGGAGCATGGTTTACAATGTTCTGGCAATCGCTGCGCTGATGCGGTTGGCAATCACCGCCGCCTGGGTCCGGCTCATTGCATCATTGGGTGCTATGCCGGTATTTGTACCCACGATGATACCGTATTTCACACAGATGGCCGCATCGTTTCTGGCCCAGGCCGGCACGCTGGCCTGATCGGGGAATCCGCTGAGAATCTGTTCCGCCTGGTCGTCGGTCAGCGCCTCGTAAATTCCCAGCAGCCGCATCATACGGCTGGCGATGGCCATGCCTTCGGCTCTGGTGATGTCCCGGTTGGGCAGGGCATAGCCGCCGACGCCCCGCAGTGTATCCAGGCCGGTGGCAATACTGATAGTCCGATAACACCAATCCGCCGGACTGACATCGGTATAGCTGATCTCCACGCCGTCCTCCGTCATCAGGCCGCCGCCGCGGAGCATGAGTGTTGTGAACTCGGCGCGGGTGACCGGATTTTCCGGACGGAAGGTTTTGTCAGGATACCCCAGCACCAGCAACTGCCTCGCT
This sequence comes from uncultured Oscillospiraceae bacterium, assembly GCA_905236305.1. GTDB lineage: Bacteria > Bacillota > Clostridia > Oscillospirales > Oscillospiraceae > RGIG7114. Next base: position 4,141 of record CAJOPB010000179.1, read on the forward strand.
GCGGCATTGATGTCCGCCGCGCCCCAGTAACCGGATGGAACATCAATAAAGTTAGGCTGTGCGCTCATGGGAACCACAGTTCCGCTGCCGGGAAGATTAAACTCGGCATAAGCGGTGGAGCCGGCTACATCCAGCTTCCAGGGCAGATTGGTATAGTTCCCGTCCTCATCGATGAAGACGATGGCAGTGATATCGGCAACGTTGGTGCCCGCGGGAATCTCCAGGCTGGTCTTTACCGCATTGCCCGGTTCCACATCGGCGCCGGAAAGCGTGATGGTCTTTCCGGGGAGAACCTGTTGGGCGGACAGCTGCGCGGCAATGGCTCCGGCAGTGCTGCTCGCCGATGCACTCGGCGTACTGCAGGAGATCGTCAACTCCTCCCCGGTCAGCACCTTTCCGGGCAGAATCAGCTGAACATCACCGCCTGTAAAGCTTACGCCCTTTCCATTCTCTCCGCTCAGCTTCTCTGCCACATCTGCGGAAACATTGAGCGTATTGTTGGCTGCGCTGTTCGCCAGATTCTTCACATCCAGCGCTCTGTCAGTATCAATTCCGTCCTCTGCGGTGACATTGACCACGGCGGAGCTGTCGCTGCCGATGGGGATGGTTCTGGACTTCCCGTTGACCACGACGTCCGCAGTTGCTCCGGCATTTCCTCCGCCGGAACCTCCGCCGGCGCCCCCACCGGCGCCTCCGCCGGAGATGTCGCCTCCGGATGTGCCGCCTCCGCTCTGCTCCTTCACATCATTGACGTTGACGGCGCTGCCGCTGGAATCCGCCGTTGTGCTTACAAGGATCGCCACTCCGGTATCCAGGCAGGGGCCGCTGCGATTCCCGTCGAGGTAGTAGCGTACCGTCAGCAGAGATGCCCCTTCCGCGCTGGCGGTCACGGTTCCCGTATTCGACACGGTCACCGCGTTGCCGGCGTCAACCGCAAAGCCCAGCTTGTTCATATCAGCCGCCGGCACTTTTTCGGAGCGGTATTTCTGATTTCCATTGGCGTCCTTCCCGTCGGCATAGCGCAGATAGACCTGCAATGTCTGGGTTGCTCCGGGGCGCATAATTCCCGTCCGCACCACATTCAGTCCAATGGGCGCCTGATAGCTGCTGTTGATGGCGGTAACCACCGCTGTACTGACGTTGCCTGCCGCGTCCTCACTCATCAGAGTGATCTGTCCGGTGGGAAGGCTGCTGTCCAGCTTCACGTTTCCCGCGAAGGAACCGTCTTTTTGCACCGGGATCTCCGTCTTTGTGCCGCTCTCCGTAACGGCGGACAGCGTCGCGCCCGGTGTGGTCTTTCCTGTGATCTGGAAGCTCTGGCGGAAGTCCACGCCCTTTTGCGCCTCTGTGGTCTCTGTCACGCGGATGGCGTTGCCGCTGCTGTCATACTCCGTCTCACTTGTTGTGGCGGCCACGGACCGCGGGCTGGTGATCAGGATCGTCGGCTCGATGGTGTCGATGGTCACATACAGGATCTGCACCGACATATCCTGCGTTGCCGTGTTGGTCATGCGCAGCTCGACGGCATACTCCCCGTCGGAGGTCAGCCCGGTCAGGGCCAGCGTACCGTCGCTTTGCAGCACGCCAACCTGCTGGTCGCCGTTCCAGGCTTCCACGGCTGCCCCGGTGTCTGTGGTCAGGGTCAGCGTGGGCTGTGCCTGATTGGTAACCAGCTCAAAGGCGCTGGTCTGGTAGTATTTCCCATCGTCTCCAATGAGATACTTATGTCCCAGTTCTTTGCCATCTGCGCCGCGGATGCTTGTCACAGACGCCAACTCCGGTTTGTGCAGTTCCGTCGCGGTGCTTGCGGCTGCCGTCGCGTAGTGATAGTTTCCGTCGCCGGTCTGGTTGGCGGCATAAACCCTGGCAATATATTTCTTTCCGGTTTCCAGGCCGGAATAGGTATAGGGCTCCAGCGCGGTACCCTCGCCGCCGGTGACCGTCCAGCCGCCGAGGCGCAGCGTGTAAACGCCGTTCTTCAGATACTCAGCCGTTGTAATAGCCTCGGCGTCAAAGAGCAGGCCGCTGTAATTGGGATAAAGATTGCCCTTTTCATCGCAGAAGTCGATCCGGTACTGCGTCACCGGCTTCGCCGCGGTGGAGGCCGCCTGGTTGAAGGACAGATTGAAGTACCCGTTGCCCACGTCCACCAGCGTCACGTTGCCGGACGCGGCCGGCGCCTTCGGATCCTCCAAATGGAAGGTGTTGCTGCTGGTCTTTGCGTCATAGGCCGTATCGCTCTTGAGGGCGGCCCGCAGGTAATAGTCGCCGGATTCCAGAAGCTCCCGGATATCCCGGAGACCATCCACAGCGTAGGCCTGCGTCTTCGTATCTCCTGTGCCGTACCCGCCGATGTCGCTCACATCGAAGGTCAGTGACACCGTCGTGCCGCTGACAGGGATTCCGTTAAAGATCAGGATGCCGGGGTCGTTGTCCTCGGTGAGGGTCACGGTGTTGCCCTGCTCATCTTTATAGGTTTCCGTTCCAGTCCCCACCGGCTCCTTCGTCAGGTAAAGGCTCAACGTATCTCCGCTGTGGAAAGCGTCCAGGCTGACGAGCGCGGTATAGCTGGTGCCACTGCCCGTCACGCTGACATTGCCCAGAGAGGAGGGAATCGGTGTGCTCAGCAGCTTGGTGGCGACCTTCTCTCCGGAGGTCAGCGTAAATTTGCTGTCGGTGCCGGGGATAGCGCTTCGCTTGACCATCACATACACCAGGTGCCGCGTGACGCCGTCGGTAGTCTCCAGCTCCTGCTTGAAGGCGTTGTCCCCTGTCTTAAAGCTGTGTCCGTCGGCGATTTGGATTGCATAACCTTCAATTTCCAGCATCTGCTCCAGCGCTTCGGCGCTCTTTTCATCACCGTAATACTCGATCTCGATCAGCGCGTCGCGGTCAGACGCCACCGTCCCCACGGGGATGACGTGGGTCTTGCCCCCGTCGCTGACCTCGATGCCGCCAATGCCGATGTCGTTCTGGCCGTTGTCCAGCATGGTCACGCCGTCGCTGATGGCATGGTATTCGATGGCATGGATCGTATCTTCGTTGACCCAGGAGGTGGCCTCGGTCCGCATTCCGGTCCCAATGGCAATCAAAACGGGTTCCTCCTCCGGCTCCTGCAGCAGCAGATAGCTGTAAGCCTCCGGCAGGCCCTCGCCGCTGGTGCCGAACTCAATGCCGCCATTCCAGTAGTAGGTGATCCCCACAGCCACCGCGATGGGTGCAACACCCACGGAGGCACTGCCCCAGATCTTGTCGTTGTTCAAGCCGAAGGAGACCTGCCCCAGCTGGAAGCCGCCCACCACCGGAACACTTGATGGAATCTGCAGCGCAGCGCTGACAAAGCCCTCAAAGTCGATCCGGTCCTTTTCCAGGTTCTGGCCGATGAACAGCCGGGCCTTGCCGATGATCACGTTCAGCCCCAGCACATCCATCTCCATGGAAGCGGAGACAAACCAGGGCGTCACCCACTGGGCCTTGATCTGGGCCATGGTGATCATCTTCTTGCCCTTGTAGTCCAGCTTTCCGTTGAACTCAATGCCGGTCATCTTCAGAATCATGTCGATCTTGCCGTTGAAGACCGCCGGCTCCACGCCGAATTTGATATCCACGCCCGCCTCGATGATCAGCGGCACCGAGCCGCTGCCGCCGGCGATGGTGTCCGCCAGCTCCCGGATGGCACCCCGCAGCGCCGTGAGATAGGTGCCTCCGGTCACCAGGATGCCCGGCGCGGGCGGCGTGGCCTCAAAGGCAATCACATCCGGCAGGATGCGCCCGTCCTGAACCCGCTTGAAGGAAAGCTCCACAGCGACGGAGCCCACGCTTTTCAGCTTGGCCTTGAAGTCCAGACCGTATTTTTCCTCCGGCGTCGGATAGCCCCGCGCCGCGAAGCTGGCCCGGTAATCCGGGTCATAATAGTGGATGATCAGGTTGCCGCCGGCGCTCTCGTCCTTGGCCAGCAGGCCCAGGTCGCCGCCCAGGTCAAATTTCAGGTCGGCCTCGATGGATTGAAGGCCCTCGCTGTTGAAGAATACGTTCTGGATCTCGCCCTTGACGATCTTGAAGTCGATATGGCCGCCAAAGCAGACCTCGCTGCTGCGCAGCAGGTAGTTGTCAAACTCCAGTCCGAAGCCCGCCACAGAGAAGCTGGGCGCGGAAAAGAGGGTATGACGGTTGAAATAGACGTCGGTGATGGTCAGGGCGGCGAAGGGATTGAGCATGTCGTTCAGCGCACCCACGGCCCAGGCCGCGGTCTCGTTGAGGGCATCGCTCTCGGCAGCCTGGTTCTTCTTCTCCTCCAGCTCCTTCTTGATCTGCTCCTCGGTCTTCTTCTCGGGATCGAGGATTTTTTCAAAGCCGTTGTAGAAGTCCAGACTCCACTCGCCCTCGTGGAACACGAAGCCGGAGCCCTCGATATACAGCTGGCCGGTGCCGGATACAAAGAGCGTGTCAAACAGCGGTGTCTCGCTGCCGTAGATGCTCTGGGCCTGGCTGATATACTTGCCTGCGTCGATGTCAAAACCGCCAATGCTAATTTTCAGCTTGCCCTGTGTGAATACAATATCGCTGCCGCTGAAGGCCACGGTATCGTTGATGATGGCCGGCTCGGCGGAGGTGTCCACGATGTAGTCGGTGATATTCTCACCCTCGCCGATCTGGCGAATCATACCGGTGATCTTCACCAGAACGCCGTCGTTGCCCACCTCGGCTGCCCGGATCTCGCCGTTGGTCTTGGTTTTACCCTCCTCCTTCGTCTGATCCTTTTTGGCTTCCGTCTTCTTTTTCTCGTTCTGCTCGGTCATCTTTGTCACATAGTCCTGATACTCGCTCTCCGAATCAAATGCTTTGAGCGTGTAGGTGGGCAGGGCCTTCTTGAGGGTGCCGGGGTCCCACTCATAATCCGACTTGGGATCCAGCGCCGTCGCGGCGGTGACCATGAGGCCGTAAAGCTCGGAGTACAGCGCCTGGTCCGCCTTGACCCGCGCACCGTTCACCACGAAGCTCAGGGCCTGCTTGGCCATCTCCTCCGGATCGTACTGGTCAAAGTTCTCGATCACATCCAGGACCTCCATGAACATGTCCTTATACATGCCCATGCCGTCCAGCTTTTGCATGATCCGGGCCTTCACCATGTCCATCAGGGCGTATGCGCCCTTGGCCGGGTCGGTGAACAGTTCGGTGATGGAGTTCACCACCCCCATCATCTCGTCATAGATATTGGTGAGCTGGCTGAACTTGCTGCTCATCGACGAGTAGATGTTCTTCATGCGGGCATACATCGCCATGAAGGCCAGCGCCATCTGCCTGGCGTTCGCTGCCGTCTTGGAGGCCGCCTCTTTGTTCTCCTGCCCCACGGCGTCCAGATCCACGCTGATATCCACGTCCAGATAGTTCACGCAGAAGTCCACCAGCAGCTCGGCGCCCTCCTTGATATCCAGCTTGCCCTCGTAGGCCCGCTTGCCGATCTCATAGATATCCTTCACGGAGTTGTACATATCCTTGATCTCGGCCATATAGGCGTTGAGGATGCCGAAGATCGACTCCTTGCCCATATCCAGCAGGTCGTTCACCAGGCCCATTGGGTCGCTGAGGCCGGAGGCCAGCTTGATGATTTGCTTGATGGCGCTGTTCACGCTGTCGTAGGTGTTCACGGCAGTGTCGATCTTCTGGCTCAGGGAGGCATAAATGGGCTTCATCCCGCGATACATCGTTGTAAAGGCTTCCCGGAGCTGCTTCGACTGAGCTGCGCTGGCGCCAGGCTTGAGCTGCACGTTCAGATAGGTCGCGTAGAAGTCCATCAGCAGTTTTCCGCCCTCTGCTTCGGAGATGTCCCCCTTGTAGGCGTGCTGCCCGATGGCATACAGCTCCTTGACCGAGGAAATGGCATCCCGGATGGGGCTGAGATAGGCGTTGAGAAGGCTTGTGACCAGGTTCATGCCGTAGGTGGTGACCAGCTGCAGCAGGTCATTCGTGGAGAATTTGCCTCCCGCGATCTGCTTCACCAGATCTATCACGGTGTTCACCAGGCTCTTGATGTCCGAGTAGACCTCCCCGGCGCGGGTCACTTTTTTGCTGACGCTTTCATAGATGGTCTTCACACGGGAGGCCATGACCATCAGGGCCGCCGTCTGCTTTTTGGCCAATTCCTGCGCCGTTGACAGCGTCCCCGACTTTTTGAGGGTCGAGAAATCCAGACTGACCTGCACATCCAGATAGGTGCCCAGGAAGTCCGAAACCCCGCGTACAATCTCTTTGACGCTGGCCTTGCCCTGATAGGCCCGTTCGCCCAGCTCATACAGCTCCCTGACGGAGTTGTAAGCGTCCTCCATCGGGCTGAGATAGCCGTCCAGCAGGGTGGGCAGCAGGTCCTTCAGCTTGCCCAGCAGGTCGTTGCCCAGCTGCTTGAAATCGCCCTTGGCCAGGGTGCCCACCACGTCCACAACGGTCTGCGCCAGGTTCGACACATTCTCATAGACCTCTTTGGCCCGGTCATATTTATCCTTGAGGCCGGAGGCAATGTCCTCCACCCGGGAGGCCATGACCATAAAGGCCATCGTCTGCTGTTTGGCCTGCTTTTTCACGGTGTCCAGCGTTTCCTGGTTCGCGCTGAGATAGCTGGTGTTGAGCTTGACATCAATATCCAGATAGGTCTCCAGGAAATCCTTGAGCCGTGTCGCGCTCTCCCGAACGCTCAGCTTGCCGTTGTAGGCGTCCTCGACGAGCTGTTTCAGCTCCAGCACTGAGTTCACGGCGTCGTTGATGGGCTTGGAATAGGCATCCCACAGCATGTTCAGCAGGTCGCCGCCCATGTCTTTCAGCAGGCCGGTCAGAGCAGAGAGGTCTCCGCTCCCGATCTGCTTCACGATTGTGACAACCTGGTCCTTCAGGGCGATGACCTCGTCATATACGTCCCCTGCCCGGTTGATCTTGGTCTCCAGGCTGGAATAGATGTTGCTCATCTTCGCGTACATGACCATAAAGCCCGCGTAAAGCACCTGCGCGTTGTCAACGGCTTGTGTGGCGCCTTTTTTCATGGCATCGAGTCCGTTGTAGTCTACATCGATGTCCACGTTCAGGTAGTTCTCGTAGAAGGAGAGCAGCAGCTTTGCGCCTTCCTCGACGCCCAGCTCCCGGTTATAGGCGCGCTTGCCCAGGTTATAGAGCTGCTGGCCGGAGTGAATCGCGTCCATCACCGGGTTCAGCCACTCCCCCAGGATGAAGGGCACCGCGTCCTTTGCCACATCGATCAGCGCGCTGAAATCGCCTTTGCCGATCGCCGTCACCAGCGCTGCGGCTTTGTCCTTGATCTCGATAACCTGCTTATAAATCTCCTGCGCCCGGTTGTACTTTTCTACAACGCCCGTATAAATGTCCTGCACCTTGGCATACATGGCGATGAAGGCCAGCACCATTTTTTCGCCCTCGTCGTAGGTGCGTTTGGCGGCGTCGATGTTCTGCTTGCCGACGATATCGTTCCACTCGGCGTCAAAGCTCCATTTCAAGGTGCCGCCCAGCACGCCCTGATAGAGGTCCACCAGCGTCTTCACGCCGGCCTTGAGGCCGTTGAAGTCCTCATTCTTGACCTGCTGGAAGGCCGATTTGCCTTCGTTGTAAGCGTTCTTCGCCAGGTTATAGATTTCAACGCCCTTGTTGTAGCCGTTGAGCAGCGCCATGACCCACGCCTCAACGGCTTCGGCAGTCACCTCGCCTTTGCTGTCCACGGGGCCGGCCGTGATGGGATCGAGGTATTGTTTTTTGAACTCCGCGGAGAGATCTACGCTGGTGGCGTCAAAGGCTTTTTTCAGCATGGCGCCAATGTCAAAATCCATGTCATCCAGCGCGCTGAAGTCCAGCTCTCCCAGCCCATCAATGTCCTTGGACAGCCGCGAGATATCCGTGCTCAGCTTGGTAAAATCCGCCAGCTCCTCTATGTCGTCGAAGATGCTGATGAGCGGATCGAACAGCTTCAGGCCGTAAGCCGTGACCCGTTCCAAAAATACGTCGCCGGCGTCTTTCTCCTTGCCGTCTTCCGTTTCTTCATAGAAAGGCCCTTTTAAAATCTTCTCATAGTCAAAGACCTCTTTGAACTTGTCCGTCAGGCTCACGTTGACGTCCAGGCTATCCAGGGTATCAGACAGCGCGTCCGGGAATTTCGCCAGGGCGCTCCAATCCAGGCCCGCCAGCTCGGGGTACAGTGCGACCAGTTCCGCCGCCTCCGCCTCGATGTCGGAGAAGTCGGTCAGGTCGGTGATATCGTCATAGATGCTGAACAGGGGGCTGAACAGCCGCTTCACATACCCCTCCAGCCAGTTGTAGAGAAGATCCGAGAGGCCGGTATCGCTGCCTCCAAAAGGCCCCATGAGCAGCTTTTCAATGTCGTACTGCTGTTTGAATTTCTCCGACAGGCTGACGTCGATATCAAACAGGTCGGTGATGGAGATGTCTTGCAGGGCCTTGATCTCCTCGTCCGTGATCTCCAGATCGGGAAAGGCCGCTTTCAATTCCTCTATCTGGGCGCTGATATCCGAGAAATCCGCCAGGTCGTTGATGTCGTTATAGGCGCTGGTGATGGGGCTGATCAATCGGTTGATATAGTCCTCCAGCCAGCCATAGACGGTATCGGTGATGCTCTGTCCGTTATCCTCACTGCCCACCAGGCTCCCGAACGGCCCCAGCAGCAGCTTGTCGATGGCGTATTTCTCCTGGAAGGTCTTGGAAAGGCTCACGTCGATTTTCAGTATGTCTTTCAGGGAAATATTTTCGATCGAACCCGCCAGGGCATCCCATTCTGCATCCGTCAGACCGAGATCGGAATAGGCGGCTTTTAAGCTGTCAAGCTCGCTGGAAAGGTTCGAAAAATCCGCCAGATCTCCCAGATCGTTATAAATGCTGGTGATAGGGCTGAGCAGCTTGCTGAAATAATCCTCCAGCCACGCATAAATGGTGTCGGTAACGCTTTGGTCAGACTCTCCCGTACTGCCGAAGGGTCCCAACCGGAGGGATTGAATATTATACAGGTCACTGACCCTCGCTTGCAGCTGGGTTGTAATGCTCCCGGTATCTTTGAGCCCATCGACAAGCTCCCTCCACTGGTCGTCAGTCAGCGGCTTGGTGCTGCTGGTCAAATCCACGACCTGTTCATAAATGCCCTCGATCGGGTTGACGATATTGCGGACATATTCCATCAGGGCATCATAAAAGCTGTCGGCGCTGCCGTCGCCGCCCACCAGGCTGGTCACGTCGTCCAGGCTCTCAAAGCCCAGCGGGCCCAGCAGCAGCGCCTCGATGTCAAATTTCTTTTTCAGCGCTTCGGAGAAGCTGATATCCACATTCACGCCGTTGATGGCCTTGCTGAGGTCAAAGTTTTTCAGGCTGCTGAAATCCAGCCCCTCCAGCTCATCATAGGTCTTGGCCAGCTCCCGCATCTCCGACTCGATGTTGCTGAAATCCGCCAGCTTTTCAAAGTCGTCATAGATTTTCAGCACCGGGGAGGCCAGCTCCTTGACAAAGTCCGTCAGCTCGTCATACACCGCCGCGCTCCAGTCGGTGCCGGCCAGCTTCTCGCCGATCTGCTGCAGCTCCTCAATGGCATGCTCCACCTCGGTGACCAGATTGTTAATGGTCTCCATCAGTCCGCCGTCGTCAAAATCCACGGTCTCCCGCACCACCGCCAGGATCGCGGGTTCCCGGATGCGGGCCACCTCGTTTTCCGTCACCAGGAAGGTCTGGGGCGTGACCAGGTCCAGCACGGCGTTTTCCTCGTCGTCGGTGCTGATGTAGTCGATGGCGACCCGGTATTCGCCGACGGGCAGCGCAGCGCCCATGTTGAGCTGCTGCACCACGCCGTTGGCATCCACCAGCGTGCCGTTGGTGTAGCTGATGCGCATATCGCCGGTGACGCCGTCGTCGGTGGGGATACACTGCACGTTGTCAGTCACATCCACCTGGTACCGGGCGCCGGTGACGACCTCCTCCAGATAGAGGTTGAAGTTGGGCGCGGCCTCCTGACCCCGCACACTGCTGCCGGGGTTGTAGGCCTCGATGTTGGTCAGATTGACCGTGATATACTTGGGATCGGTGGTAAAACACTCCTCCGGGCTGACGGAGGTGGAATAGCTGGGCGTCCCTTCGCCCACAGAGGGCAGGAAGATGAAGTTGGCCCGGCTGGCGTTGTACATGGCCTTGATGTCGTCGCTGGCCGTCAGACCGTACTGCGATTCAAATGTTGTCGCCAGCGCGGCGCTGGTGGCAGTGACCATGTACTGCCTGGTGGTGGGCCAGGGCTTGCCCTGGGCCATGACCGTAAAGGTCACGCCGATCTTCTCCCCGGGGAGGATCGGGTTGCTCTCCCCGGCCTCCGCCTGCTCCGGCGTAAGCGGCTTTTGATAGGTCTTGGTCTGGGTGGAGCTGTAGCTGGGCACCGGCTTGCCGTTTTCATCCCGGACGATGTTGCCCGCCTCGTCCCGCTTGACAAAGCGCAGGCCCTTTTCCAGCTCCATGGTGATATCAATGCTGTCGTGCTTCATATCATAGGCATGGAGATTTTCCACCTCCACATTGATATCAAACACGCCGTCGTTTTTGTATTCCCTCTGGTTGTTGGGATTGATCTCCACCTGGGTGATCGGACTGGGAAAGGTGATGGCCAGCACGCTGGTGGGGTCCACGATCTCGCCCAGGCCGTAGATGGTGCCCAGGCTGGAAAACTCGCCCGCTTTCACCGTCGCCGGGTTCCAGTAAAATGCCACCGCGGAGTCCGCCGTGCCATAGTCATTCTTGTCCGTGGTGAAATCCAGATTGGGATCTATAATGCCGGTGTTGCCGACCGGCACGCGGCCGATGGCCGCCAGGGTGCTTTTCGCGGCCTCAGCCTGGGCAGTCAGCTTTTCCAGCGCAGCGTTCACCGTGTCAGATTCGCTCCTGGCCTTTTGCGCGTCCAGCTGCGCCTTGGTGCCTTCCGCCTGGCCCAGGGCCGCTTCCTCCTTCAGCCTGGCCTCCGCCTGCTTCTGTTCCGCAAGGGCGGTGGCCAGCTCCACGGCGCGCTGAGCCTCGCTGTAGGCCTTGGCGGCCTCCTGCTGCTCTGCAGGGATGGCCTTATAGTTGTCAAATTCCTCAAACTTTTCATTCGCCAGCTTGTTCCAGTGACTGACGACCATATAGTCCACATCCCGGTAGCCGGAGTCGGCGAACTGGGTATAGCCATAGGCCACCACATTGGTGGCCAAAGGGTTGGAGGGGTCCAGCGTGTCCTTCATCATCCAGTAGTCCGGAAGGGACCAGTAATTCTCGTTTTCCTTGTCGATATTCTGGTCCGCGACGGGGTCTCTGGACAGCATCCGCTCCACCTTGAGGGTGTTTCCGCTGATGGTGCCGATCTGGAACTCCGGCCCGTCGTTTGCGCCCACCATGGTATCCAGCAGGATCCGGGCGCCGATTTCGACGTTTTTATCCTGGTTGGGGTTGGCGATCAGATAATAGATCTGGACGTTTCCGCTGTCGCGTTTTGTACTGTCCAGATTCGGATACAGCAGCAGCACCTGCGTAAAGGTGATGGGCAAAATCATGCCGGGGAGCGTCAGCTTCCACTCCGTGAGGACAGCCTGGCAGCCCTCGGGAATGCTCTCATATGTATCGTGGGTCACTACCATGGTCTCGCCCATCTCGGAGGTGACAATGGTCTGTCCGTTCTTCTCTATGCTGTACTCGTTGCCGAAGATGTAGTCCGTTCCGTTGACGCGGAAGGTGGTAAAGGAGGTCCCGGAATCTCCGATCAGATTTCCGTCTTCATCCTTGCCGAACAGTCCGCCCCAGAAGGAAAGGTTGGTGTTCTGGTCATTTTTACGCGTGGGCTGGCCATCCACGGTGCGGATGCCAAAGCGGCCCGACTTGGTGTTGACGGTGACCTGGATAAAATCATTTTGTAAAATGATATCCTTGCCAAAGGCCGCCTCCTTCTCATCCTTGACGAAATCCGCCGCCACGGTCATCGGAACAACACCGCACAGCAGCAGCACTGCCATAAGCAAGGAAAATGCCTTTTTTTAATAAAGTCATATGGGACCTCCCTGTCTCTGATCCACCCGCCTGCCTCCGGCTCCCTCTCCCCTCCCTCTTTCCCCCGTGGGGGAAAGGGGGAGGGGGTGGGTTACGATGAGATGAAGAAGGTGGTGTATTCTCTGCTCCGCTCCTGGTTGCGGATAATAATGGTGTACCAGCCCGCCTTGGGGAAGGTGACCTTAAATTCCTTTTTGGTCAATTCCTCGCTCGTCAGCCGGGTGGCGATGGTTTTGAGCTGGCCCTCGCGGTACAGCCCGCTGACATAGTAGATGTCGTAGCGCATCTTGCTGTTCTGGACTTTTTCGGAATTATAGTTTCCTGCCTCGTCCCTGGTTCCGTCGGAATAGAACATATTCTGCATCCGGGTCTTGTCGATCTTAAAGGTCACATGATTGTCCGACAGGATGGAGGCGTAGGAGGAGAGGCTGGAGAGCAGCACGCCGTTCGCCTCGATCAGCAGGCCGTCCGCCGGGATCACGATCAGCGTCTGCTCAGTGTAGGACTCGTTGCCCGCCGGATCCCGGACGGTGTAGACCAGGGTAAACTTGCCAACCTCGTCAAGCCGCCCCTTGTCAGACTCGTCTGTCTTGCTTGTGTCGTCGCTGCGGGCCACGCTGACGTTGAAATCTTCGGATTTGGAATATACGTTGTCCGTGATGTCATACGCGCCGAACACCTGATTCCATTCATCGGTGCCCACAATGCTTCGCAGGTCAAAAAGAGTCCGAGTCTCATTCCCCGTCTTATATTTGCCGCTGTCGATGATGACGGTCTCCCGTTCCAGCGTCAGGGTCGGGGGCGTGTTGTCCAGGCCGGTGATGGTGACGGGGATCTTTTCCAGGTTGCCCAGGTCGTCGCAGACCGGGATCACCGCCGTGCCGTTGGCAGCATAGATGCGGGTGAGGGTGTACTTTCCGGTGCTGTCCTTTAAGAGCATGTTGGTGATCGTCTGTTTCTCCACGCGCATCATGCCGTCGGTGCCCGTCACAATGACGCTTCCCGTTCCGGTATAGGGCTCGGTGCCGTTATAGAGCGCCATCCCCGCCACGGGCTCCTCAAAAGTCAGGGTAACCATCACCTTGCCGGTTTTCCACCGGCCCTCTCTGACCGCGTCACCGGGCGTGCCGTCGGCGTTTACATACTGATAGGCCACGGTGTGCTTCGGCAGGGCCGTCACCAGGTTGCTGGCTGTGTACTTCGCCACCCCCACGTTGCCCAGATTGTCCTGCACGATGAACTGGTATTCGCCGTTTTCGCTGATCTCCATGGTGCGGTTCTGGTCGTTGTTGACCACGGTGAAGTCCTTGCCGCTCCCGTCCTTGTTTGCCTCCAGTGTGGCGCCGCTGGCGACGGTTGGATTTTGTACCGGGGCATTGTCCACACGCTTTGGCACGGTCTCATAGAGGTCATAGTTGGGATCGACCCGCACGCTGGGCGGCGTTTTGTCAATGTTGTTTACCGTAGCCGTCACGGTTGCCTCGTTCCCTGCCTCGTCCGCCAGGACGAAGGCGGCGCTCCCGTTCTTCTCAAAGGAGAACTGGAACTTGGGCGACACCGTGCGGGACTTCGCCTCGTCCGCGTATTGCACGGTCAGGGCCTTGACGTACACGGGCTCATCCGCGCTGACGGTGGCGAGGACATTGGCGTTGGTGGGCGCCACCTCGCTGTAGCTGACGCTGCACACCGGCGGCGTATCGTCAAAGATGTCCACCACGATGCTGAGGGGGGAGGATGCGGTCTGGGTGCCGCGGGTGAGGGTGAAATCATACACGCCGTTGGCCGTCACGGTGAAGCTGCCGTCC
>CAJOPB010000180.1 GCA_905236305.1 uncultured Oscillospiraceae bacterium
AGAACTTGCGAGAAGATATGAGAAGCCGGAACCTCCGGGACCCCTTGAAAACAGCCGATTTAAGAGCCTGTAAGAAGTTACGGGTGGAAGCATGTACCTGAAGCAGCTGGAAATTCAGGGGTTCAAGTCCTTTCCCGACAAAACGGTTCTGACCTTTGAAAAGGACATCACCGCCATCGTCGGCCCGAACGGCAGCGGAAAATCCAATATCTCCGACGCGCTGCTGTGGGTCATGGGTGAGCAGCGCAGCCGGGCGCTCCGGGGCGGGAAGATGGAGGATGTGGTCTTTGGCGGCACGGAAAAGCGCTCTCCCATGGGCTTTGCCCAGGTCAGCCTGGTGCTGGACAATTCCGCCGGACTGTTTGATTACGACGCCCCCGAGGTGACCATCACCCGCCGCTACTACCGCAGCGGCGAGAGCGAATACTATATCAACCGGGAGACGGTGCGGCTGCGGGACGTGACAGCGCTGCTGATGGACACCGGCCTGGGCAGGGACGGCTACAGCGTCATCGGCCAGGGCCGGATTGCGGAGATCGTCTCCGCCCGCAGCGCCGACCGGCGGGAGATCTTTGAGGAGGCCGCGGGCATCTCCCGCTTCCGCTACCGCAAGGAGGAGGCCGAGCGCAAGCTCGACCGCACGGAGGAGAATCTGCTCCGGGTCAACGACAAGATCGACGAGCTGAAGCTGCAGGTTGGCCCCCTGGAAAAGCAGGCGGAGACCGCAAAAAAATATCTGCTCCTCCGGGATGAGCAGCGGGACCTGGAGATCTCCCTGTGGGTGGAGGCCCTGGACCGGCTGCATGGCGAGGCGGAGTCCCTGGCGGCGGAATATGCCCAGACTGCGGAAAAGCTGGAGGCCGCCCGGCGGGCTCTGGAGGAGATTTACGCGGATACGGAAAGGCTCAGCGCCCGGATGCGGGAGTGCGACGTGGAGGCGGAAAGGCTGCGGGAGCGGCAGTCCCAGGCAGAGGCCGGGGCTGCGGACTGCGACAGTGCCGCCGCGGTGCTGCGTTCGGAGCTGGAGCATGACCGGGACAACATTGCCCGGCTGAAAAGCGAGATGGACGAGCAGTCCGGCCGCGCCTCCGCCCTGAAAAAGCAGCGGGAGGCGCATCTGGCGCGGATTGCGGAGATTGCCGCGGCGCTGGAACGGGACGCGGCGGAGACCGCGGCAGCCCTGGACGCCTCCCGCAGAAACGCGGAGGAGGCCGACGCCGCCCAGAGAGGGCTGGCGGAGCTGGTGAGCCGGGAGAACGCCGCCGGCGAGGCCCTGACCCGCTGCGTCACCAACCTTGCCGCCATGCAGGACCGGGCGGCGGAGCTGAAAAGCCGCGCCGGCGGCATCGACGCGGACATTGCCGCTGCCGGGGAGCGGTATGCCGCCCTGACCGCGTCCCTCCGGGACGCGGAGAGGGAGCGGTCGCGGGCAAAGGACCGGGTGGACGAGATCAACAACGTCCTCAGCGGCCATCGGATGCTTCTGGGCAGCCGGGAGCAGGCCGTGAAGGACCTGACCGGGGAGCTGAACCGATTGACGGTGGAAAAGCGCTCGGCGGAGGCCAGAGCGCGGATGCTCTCCGATATGGAAAAGGAATATGAGGGCATGGGCAAGGCCGTGCCCTCCGTGATGCGCGCCAGCGCCCGGGGCGCCCTCCGGGGGATTCACGGACCGGTGGCAAAGCTGCTCGCCGTGCCGGAGCGCTATGCCGTCGCGGTGGAGACCGCGCTGGGCGCGGCGCTGCAGAACATCGTAGTGGACGACCAGAGCTGCGGCAAGGCCGCTATCGAGCACCTCAAGCGCCACGACGCCGGCCGGGCCACCTTCCTGCCCCTGGACACCATCCGTCCCGCCCGCCTCAGCCGGGTCCCCGAGGGGGAGCCGGGCTATCTGGGTGTGGCGGAGGAGCTGGTGCAGTGCGACGCCCGCTATCAGAGCATCGTGGGCAGCCTGCTGGGCCGCACCGTGGTGGCGGAGACCCTGGGGGATGCGGTGGCAATCTCCCGAAAATACGACAACCGTCTGCGTATCGTGACGCTGGACGGACAGCTGATCAACGCCGGCGGCTCCATGACCGGCGGCAGCGCGGGCCGGGGCGTGGGTATCCTGTCCCGGGCCAACGAGCTGAAAAGCACCCGTCAGCGCCTGGAGGCCCTTTCCGCGCAGGAAAAAGACGCCGCCGCGCGCCTGGCCGAGGCGGAGCGGGTGCTGACCGGGGCCAGATACGCCGCGGAAACTGCCTCCCACGAGCTGACGGAGGCCACGGAGACCCTGCACCGGGCGGAGAGCGAAGAAGCCCAATACCGGCTTTTGCGCTCCGCTGTGGACGAAAATCTGGAGGACCTGGACCGGGAGAAGGCCGGACTCAGCGCGGCCGGGGCGGAAAACGCCCGGCGTGTGGAGGAGCTGGAGCGGGAGCGGGGGGAGCTGGAACAGACCCTGGCCGCGCTGCGCTCCGAGATCACCGGCCGGAGCGGCGGGCAGGCGGCGTTTGAGCGCCGCCGCACCGAGCTGGGGGAGCGTCTCTCAGCCCTGCGGGCGGACAGCGCGGCGCTGGAGAGCGAGCGGGAGGCCGCGCTGCGCTCCATCGAAAATCTGGACGGGCTCATCGGGACGCTGTCCGGTGACAGCGCCCAGCGGGAGCAGTCGGTGAAGGAGCTGGTTCTGCGCTGCGGCGAGACGGAGCGCGCCATCGCCCGAAAGCAGCAGGAGAGCGGCGAAAAGCGGGCCGAGGCCGAGAAACACAGGCAGGAGATTGCCGCGGTAAACGCCCGCAAGCTGGAGCTGGAGGGCCGCAGAGTCCGGGGCGACCGGGAGGGCCAGGACAAAAACCGGGAGATTTTGGACCTGCAGGCTGTCTGCGCCCGCTTCGAGCAGAAAAAGCAGGGGGCGGAGCTGGAGGAAAAGCAGCTGGTGGACCGGCTGTGGGACAGCTATGAGCTCTCCCGCAGCGCCGCCCGGCAGCAGGCCCGGCCCCTGGAGGACACCGCCGCGGCCTCCCGCCGGGTCAGCGAGCTGAGGCGGGAGATCAACCGGCTGGGCAGCGTGAATGTGGGGGCCATCGAGCAGTATGCGGCAGTCAGCGAGCGCTACACCTTCCTCACCGGGCAGCGGGATGACATCGAGCACGCCAAGCGGGAGCTCTTGAAGATCATCGGGGACATCACCGGGGAGATGAAGGAGATTTTTCTGCGCCAGTTTTCCGCCATCGACGCGGGGTTCCGGGAGGTGTTTCTGGAGCTGTTCGGCGGCGGAAAGGCGGCGCTGGAGCTGGAGGACCCTGACGACCCTCTGGGCTGCGGCATCGAGATTCGGGTGCAGCCGCCGGGCAAGGCGGTCACCACCATCTCCCTGCTCAGCGGTGGGGAAAAGAGCTTCGTGGCCATCTGCCTCTATTTTGCCATTATCAAGGTGCGCCCCACGCCCTTCTGCATCATGGACGAGATCGACGCGGCGCTGGACGAGGCCAATGTGGAGCGCTATGCCCGCTATATG
>CAJOPB010000181.1 GCA_905236305.1 uncultured Oscillospiraceae bacterium
GACAGCAACGGCGAGATCCGGCTGCTGAATCTGGAGCCGAACACCTATGTCATAAAGGAGACCAAGGCCCCGGACGGGTACGTTCAGACGCAGCAGGAGCTGACGGTCAAGGTCAACGCGAATGATACGCAGACCGTCACCGTTCTCAACACGCCGAGGCAAACCGTCGTCATCCAGAAATATGTGGACGGCACAACTACCCCGCTGGCGGGGGTGACGTTCCTCGTGACGGACGGCGCAGGCAATCCGGTCGGCTCCGCCAACGGGGAGCATACGACGGATGAAAACGGGCGCATCGTCCTGACCGGCCTGACGCCCGGCACGACGCTGGTGGCGAAGGAAGTCCGCACCGCGAAGGGCTATGTCCTGAACGGCAGCGCCCAAACCATCGTTGTGGGCGAGAGCGGAACGACCGCGACCTCGGCCACTACGCCCTCCACGGGGAACGCGAGCGCGGGCGGCAACACCATGACCTTCTACGACGAGGCCATGAACAGCCTGACGATCCATAAGTATATCTCCGGGACAGACAATGAGCCGCTGGCGGGCGTCGCCTTCAAGGTGACGGACGGGAGCGGGGCCGCGGTCGGCACGGACGACGGCTTGTATTACACGAATGCCGCCGGCGAGATCGTCCTGCTTAATCTGGAACCCGGCACGACCATAACCGTGCGGGAGATCAAGACCGTGGACGGTTTCGTGCTGGACGGAACACTGCAGGATATTCAGATCGGCTCCGGCGGCGACAACCAAAACCTGACCTTCTGGAACGCGCGGCAAGGCTCCGTCACGATCCGCAAGCTGGACAGCGTGACAAAAAAGCCGCTTGCCGGGGTGGAGTTCAAAATCACCTATGCGGACGGGCGCTATGTGGATAACCTCGGCGGGAAAGTTTCGTCGAACGGTATCTATCTCACCGATTCCAACGGCGAGATCCATATCACCGGCATTACGGGTACGCTGGTCGTTACGGAGGAAAAGACCATTGAGGGCTATACCATCGACGAAAGCTCCCGCACGCAGACGGTCACGGTCAATCCCGACGACGGGCAGGTCTTGACCTTCTACAATACGCCCCTCGGCGGAGTGGAGCTGATTAAGGTCAGCGAGGCGAACCGTTCCCAGCGCATCGCCAATACCACCTTCGAGATCCGAAAGATGGACGGCGCGCTCGTGGCCACTTTGACCACGGACAAAAACGGCCACGCCTATGCCGCTCTGGAAAGCGGCAGCTACTATGCCGTGGAAATCGCCGCGGCGGACGGTTTCAAATGCGATTCAACCCCCACCTATTTTGAAGTCAAGGACGGGAAAACAACATCCAAAACCATCACCAACAAGCCCTTCAGCGGCATCACGATCCATAAGACTGACAGCGCCAGCGGCAAAGGGATTTATGGTGTGACCTTCATGCTCTATGACATGGATAAGACCCCGCTTGAGCAGATTGTGACCGACCAGTATGGATACGCTTATACTTCCAAAGAGCTTACAGCAGGAAAATATCTGCTGCGGGAGCTGGAAGCTGCCGAGGGCTACCTGATCGACACCCAGTACAAGACCATTACAGTCACCGCAGGAAAAAACACCACGGTCGAATGGCAGAACACGCCCATCATGGCGCAGGTGCAGATCATCAAGTACGCCGCCGAGGATAACCCCGTCACGGGGCAGGCCAAAGGCACGACGCTTCAGGGCGCGGTGTACGAGGTGGTTCGGGAGCGCAGCGGCACCGTTGTCGGCCAGATCGTCACCGACGCGCGGGGCGTAGCGGCGATCACCCTCCCGCTGGGCCGATACCTGATCCGCGAGATTACGGCTCCGGCCTATTGGCAGCTCTCCGGGCAAACCTTCGACCTGACGCTGGAGTTCGCGGGACAGATCATCAAGGTGGCGGACTACGACCGGCCCGCGACGCTGGGCGTGACCATCACGAAAACCGGCGTGAAAGAGGTGCTGGCAGGCAGCCAGATGACCTACCGCTTCAAGATCGCCAACACGTCCAACGTGGCGCTCGAAAATTTCTTCTGGCACGATAAGCTGCCCTACGACATCACCAGCGCGACGGCGCTGACCACCGGCACCTATAACCAGCGGCTGACTTACCGCATCCTGTATAAGACGAATTATAACGATTACCGGGTGCTGGCGAGCAACTTGCTGACCACGAACAGCTATTCCTACCGGCTGAGCGCGCTGTCGCTCTCGTCCGGCGAGGTGGTGACGGACATCTACTTCGACTTCGGCGCCGTCCCCGCGGGCTTCCAGTCCACGACGCTGCCGACGCTCACCGTGCAGGTCAGCCCGAACGCGGTCAATGGCTATCAGGTGACGAACAGGGCCGACGCCGGCGGCAAGTACGGCAACACGTGGGAGACGGGAAACTCCGGGTGGGTCACGACGGTAAAGAACCTGAACCCGCCGAAAACGACGCCCCTTCCGAAAACCGGATACTGATTCCACATCGCAAATCAGGCTGGCTCAACCGGGTCAGCCTGATACCATATTAAATTTATGGTGTAGGTTCATCCTCCCCTTCGGGGAGGATGAACCTACATAACAGAATAATGACGGAGGTATTTTTCTACATTGAAAAAGCTGTATAAAGCGTATCTCGCCTGCCTGATGGTCGTCCTTCTGGTGGGCCTGTTCTCATACCCCGCGTTCGCCGCCAACGACCTGTGGAGCGTGGCGAATACCATCATCGTGGACGTCTACAACGGCATCGCCGGCATCAGCACCGTCCTCGCGGGCTGCATGTCCGCCGTTGCGGTCATCGGCGCGAAAATGTCAAATACCCAGCAGAAAAGCGATCAGGCATGGGACTGGCTGAAGCGCATCTGGATCGCGTGGGCCATTATTAACGGAATTGGGGCGTTTATAGCCTATATTGTTCC
>CAJOPB010000182.1 GCA_905236305.1 uncultured Oscillospiraceae bacterium
CTTTCGGGTAACCCGGAGTCCTCCGGGCTGCCATTATTTTACATATATCGGCACGCAATGTCAATGCCCTTTGCACGGCGGAGCCTGCCCGGCGGGAATTTCCCGCCGCCTTGTAAATCTGATACAAATAATGGTATAATAAGCCTGTGGGCTCTCCCCTTTGCCGGGGTAGCGCCCGCAGGCTGTTTGCGATTTGGAATCAAAAGAAGGAGCAGTCGGCATGGAATCGGAGCTGCTTTGGAAATATGCAGATACGCTGACCGTCTATGTGCTGGCCGGGGCAAAATGGGTGCTGCCGGTGCTTGCGGTCTGGCTGCTGCTTCGCTGCGTGCGGAGTATGCTGCGGGAAAAATATGAACCGGAGATCTGGGGCTGGCTGGAGGCGGGCGACGGGTCCCGGGCGGCCCTGAAGCACTGGGAGTGCGTCATAGGCCGTGCCAAAAGCTGCGACGTGGTGGTGGACCGGAGCACGGTGCTGAAAACACACGCCGCGCTTTTGCGGGATGACCAGGGGGAGTGGCGGCTCTACGACCTCTCCGGCGGCGGCGCCCGCAGGGGCCGGGAAAAGGATGAGGGCAAGGGCGTGCCGGTGCGGGACGGCGACCGGCTGATCTTTGCCGATGTGACCATGACCTTCCACGACCTCAATGAGACCCAGCGGGCTGCAAATGAAAAACATCGCAGTATGCCCGGGATGCTGGTGAGTCAGGGCCTTACGCTGCTGATTCTCACAGCCTTTCAGCTGCTGCTGCTGCTGGAATACACGGAGACGCTCAGCGGCGATGCACTGACCGGCGCATCCCTGGCGTTTGCCCTGCTCGCCCTGGTGCAGTGGTGTTATTTCCTGCTCATGCGGGCCATCGACCGTCGGGGCTTTGAGGTGGAGACGCTCGCTTTTTTCCTCTGCACCCTGGGACTTGCGGTGTGCATTTCCGCCGCGCCGGAGGAGCTCAACAAGCAGCTGATTCTGCTGCTGGCGGGAGTGCTGCTCTTTGTGCTCCTGGGCTGGTGGCTCCGGGATCTGCACCGGGTCAAAGTGCTGCGCTGGCCGGTGGCGCTGGCGGCGCTGGGCTTTCTGGCGCTGAACGTTGCCCTGGGCGAGAGCCGCAACGGCGCGTCGAACTGGGTCAATATTGCCGGCTTTTCCCTCCAGCCCTCTGAATTTGTCAAGGTGGCCTATATCTATGTGGGCGCCGCCTCCCTGGACCGGCTCTTTGTCCGGCGCAACCTGTTCAGCTTTATTGCGTTCTCCGCGGTATGCGTCGGGGCGCTGGCCCTGATGGGAGACTTCGGCGCGGCACTGATCTTTTTTGTCACCTTTCTGGTGATCTCCTTTATGCGTTCCGGCAGCTTCGCCACGGTATTTCTGGCTGTGGCCGGGGCCGCTCTGGCCGGCTTTCTGGTGCTGACGGTCAAGCCCTATATCGCCCGGCGCTTTGCCGCCTGGGGCCATGTATGGGAGGACCCCTACGGCGCCGGCTGGCAGCAGACCCGGGCCCTGTCCGCCGCAGCCAGCGGCGGATTAACCGGTGTGGGCGCAGGCAAGGGCTGGCTTCACACCATCTTTGCCGCGGATACGGACATTGTGTTCTGCCTGCTCTGTGAGGAATTCGGCCTGATTATCGCGCTGTGCTCGGCGCTGGCGGTGGGAGTCATTGTGTTTTTTGCTGTGCGCTCTGCCGCCCGGGGCCGCTCCTCCTACTATGTCATTGCAGCCTGCGCCACTGCCAGTATGCTGACGGTGCAGCTGGCCCTGAATATCTTTGGCAGCACGGATATTCTGCCCTTCACCGGGGTCACCTTCCCCTTTGTATCCCGGGGCGGCAGCAGCCTGATCTCCTGCTGGGCGCTTCTGGCCTTTATCAAGGCGGCGGACACCCGGCAAAATGCCAGCTTTTCCGTGCGGCTGGCCTCCCGAAAAGCCCCGAAGACGCCGCCAAAACGCATTGTCAGAGAGGGGGCGGAGGGATGAAAAAGGTAAAACGCCGCGCCAACGCCGCGCTGCTCCTGGCGCTGGCCCTGCTGGCCGGATTGGGCCTGTTCACCTGGCGCTTTGTGACCCAGGGACGGCAGTGGGTGAATTTCAGCGCCAACCAAAATGTGTTTCAGGGCGGCCAGCTCCTGACCGGAACGGTGACGGACCGGCAGGGAGTGGTGCTGGCCGAGATGACTGACGGCGCGCGGAGCTATCACAGTGACCCCCAGACGCGCATCGCCAGCCTCCACGCCGTGGGAGATGTTGACGGCAACATCGGCACAGGCGCGCTCACGGCCTTTGCCGATGCCCTCAGCGGTTACAGTCTGGTGGGAGGCGCCTCGGACAGAGGAGGCACGGTGCGCCTGAGCATCGACGCGGAATGGAACCGCTGTGCCTATGCCGCCCTGATCAATACGGGCTGTCACGGTGCGGTGCTGGTGAGCGACTATACCACAGGGGAGATCCTCTGTATGACCTCGTCCCCGAGCTACGATCCGGATACGGGCTTTGACATGACGGACCCCTGGTTCGACGGAGTCTGGCTCAACCGGGGACTCAGCGCGGCCTATACTCCCGGCAGCGTGTTCAAGCTTGTTACCCTCGCAGCGGCACTGGAGCAGCTGCCGGATTTGAAGGACCGCGCCTTTACCTGCCAGGGCAGCACCACGGTCAACGGCAGCGTGGTCACCTGCACCGGCTACCACGGAACCCAGACCATTGAGCAGGCCCTGGCCAACTCCTGCAATGTGGCCTTCGCGGAGCTGAGTCTGGAGCTGGGTGGGGAAACACTTCTGGATTATGCCCGAAAGCTCGGCCTGACCGGGCAGCTTTTGGTCAGCGGCATCTATACCGCCCGGGGGCAGTTTGACGTTGCGGCGGACGATACGCCGGAGCTGGCCTGGTCCGGCATCGGCCAGTCCACAGACCTGGTTTGCCCCACGGCGCTGCTGCGGGCGGTAGGGGCTGTCGCCAACGGCGGCACGGCGGTTGGTCCCGTGCTGCGCCGGGGCGAGCACGGCGCACAGGAGCGCCTGCTGTCCCCGGAGACGGCGGAGCAGATCCGGGATATGATGAGCTATAACGTTGTAAATGCCTACGGCGCCGGCGCCTTTCCCGGACTTGCCCTCTGTGCCAAAACCGGCACCGCGGAGGTGGGCGACGGTACCAGCCACGCCTGGTTTGCCGGCTTCCTGGACGATCCGGATCACCCCTATGCCTTCGTTGTCATTGTCGAACACGGCGGCGGCGGGCTGCGGGTGGCAGGGCCCATTGCCAACACGGTTTTGCAGGAGATGGTGAAGGCAGGGTGACGCACCCGCCTTTCCGGCGCCGGCAGCGCGCCGGTGCGCTCCCGGCGGATTGCGGGAGCAAAACAGAAAAGACAGACGGGGAAGACCGTAAACCGGAGGACCTATGATTGACATCAGCATTCAGGAATTAAAGAAAGCCTATGACGACGGCGTGGACATCCTCAACGGACTGTCCTTTGACATACAGGCAGGGGAGCATGTGGGCATTCTGGGCCGCAATGGCTGCGGCAAAACCACACTGTTCCGCATTCTCTCCGGGGAGATCGGCTATGACGACGGCGCCGTCTCCATCGCGGGGGGCAAGCGGCTGGGTCTGATCTCCCAGATCCCCGTCTATCCGCCGGAGTATACCACAGAGGATGTCCTGAAAACCGCGCACGAACGGGTGTTTGCCATTGGACGCCGGATGGAGGCCCTCACGGAGAAAATGGCGGAGGACGCCTCTCAGGAGGTGCTGGACGAGTATGACCGGCTCACCGCAGCCTTTGAGCGCATGGGAGGCTGGGACGTGGACCATGCCCGCAGCCGGGTCGCCAACGGCCTGGACATCCCCCAGGCGATGCGGGAGCGCCTGTTTTCCCAGCTCAGCGGCGGGGAAAAGACCCGGGTCAACCTGGCCCGGCTGATTTTGGAGGACACGGATATTCTGCTGCTGGATGAGCCCACCAACCACCTTGATCTCCGGGCGACTCAGTGGCTGGAGGACTATGTGCTCCACTTCCGCGGCACAGTGCTTGCGATCTCCCACGACCGCTGGTTTCTGGACACCGTTGCCCGCCGCTGTATCGAAATCGTCGGGGGAAGGGCGGCCTTTTATCCCGGAAACTACAGCTTTTATGTGCAGGAAAAGGCCAGACGCGAGGAGGAGCAGAGAAGGAAATATGAGAAGGAGCAGGCCGAAATCGAACGTCTGACCGCAACCGCCCGCAAAATGCACGAGCACAACACCGAGCACCTGAACAAGCGGGCCTTCTCAATCGAAAAGCGCATAGAGCGCATACGCACCACCCAGCGGCCGGAGCAGGAAAAGCAGCTCAAGGCACGGTTTCGGGAGCGGGATTTCTTCGGGGATGAGGTGCTGTATCTGGAGGGCGTCTCAAAGTCCTTTGGGGAGAAAAAGCTGTTTGAAAACGTGGAGCTGCTGGTGACCGGAGAGGACCGCATTGCCCTTCTGGGGGATAACGGCGCCGGAAAATCCACGCTTTTGAAGATTATCATGGAGGAGGAGACCCCGGACAGCGGCCACTTTTACAAGGGGCCCACGGTGAAGACCGCATACCTTCCCCAGATCATCCATTTCGAACACCCGGAGCGGAGCCTTTACGACACCATGCTCTATGAGACCGGCTGCGACCCCCAAACCGCCCGGGACCGGCTGGGGCAGTTTCACTTTCAGGGGGACGAGGTATTCAAAAGCGTCTCCGCCCTCAGCGGCGGAGAGCTGAGCCGGCTACGGCTTTGTATGCTGATGCGCTCCGACCTCAACTTTTTGATTTTGGACGAGCCCACAAACCATCTGGACATCGCCTCCCGGGAGTGGATTGAGGACGCAGTGGAGGATTACGGCGGGGCGCTGCTGTTTGTCAGCCACGACCGCTGGTTTATCGAGCGCTTTGCCAACCGGATCTGGGAGATGCGCGGCGGTACCATCACCGACTTTCGAGGCCGATTTACGGAATACCGGGAATACAAGGCCCGCCAGCAGGTTTTTGCGCACTCTGCCCAAAATGCCCCGGGCGTGCCAAAGGCTGCCGCTCCTGTCCAAAAGCAGAAAAAGAATGCCCCAAACCGGGATAAGCAGCTGGCCAGGGTCGAGCGGGAGATTGCCCGGGTGGAGGCAAGACTGCGGGAGCTGGACGCGGAGAGCGAGCTCCACGCCAGCGATTATCAGAAGCTGATGGAGCTGGAGGAGGAACGCACGGCGCGCAACGGAGAGCTGGATGCTCTCTATGAGCAGTGGGAGGCACTGAGCGAATGAGAGAAGGGGTTCGCCGTCCGGGGCTCCTGCCCTGGTTGATGGGGCCGGGAGCCTGCTTTGCCGCAGCGGTATTTTTCCGCTTTGCAGTGGTGGGCTACAGCACCTTGGCGCTGTGCTTCGGGACACTGGGCATTCTGCTGCTGCTGTTTCATTTCCTCCCCCGGGGCGGAAAAATTGCCCTGGTGCTGGCGGCAGCAGCGGGTGCGGCGGCTGTTTCCGCAGCGCTGGTGCCGGTGGTAAAGGCCGCCCGGGGAACGCCGGAGACGGATGCGGATTATCTGATCGTCCTGGGCGCCGGGGTCAACGGCAGTACGCCCTCCCTCTCCATGCACAACCGTCTCACTGCTGCCCTGCGCTATCTGGAGGCCCATCCGCAGTGTACTGCCATTGTCAGCGGCGGGCAGGGCCCCGGAGAAATGCTCACAGAGGCCGAGGTCATGCACCGCTGGCTCACCCAAAACGGAATTGCCGGCGAGCGGATCATCATGGAAAAGCAGGCCACCTCCACCCTGGAAAATCTGGAATATTCTCTCGCCTGCATTCCCGCCGCCGCGCTGGAGACAGCGGACATTGCGGTGGTCAGCAGCGAATATCACCTCTGCAGAGCACAGTATCTGGCGGGATTGCTGGGGTATTCCGTGGCGGGAGTGCCCGCCCGCACCACGCTTCCGGCGCTGAAAATCAATTATTATATCCGGGAGGCTCTGGGAATGCTCTATTACCGGCTGTTTCCCCCGGTTCTCACCCGGGACGCCGGCGGCTGACGAAGGCCGGCCAGGCACCGCGGTCGATTCCTTTCCCGGCAGACCACTTTTTTGTGAATCACCCTTTTATCCCCATGCATACAAGCCCTGCTTTTCACATAAGCTGGACTGGGTGATGAAAAATGGAATTGAACCGAAAAAAGACATGGACCTATGGGATCTCCATCGCGCTGGCGTTGGCAGTGGGCGGGCTGTCAGCCTGGGTCAACGCCGGAAAATTTCAAACGCCGGGGCTGGTGCAGCCGCCGCTGTCTCCGCCCGCATGGCTTTTTCCCGTGGTGTGGACAGTGCTGTTTCTTTTGATGGGCATTTCCGCGGCCCGGGTGTACCTCTGCGGCGGCGAGGAGGCAAAGGACGCGCTGTTTATCTACGCCACCCAGCTGGTTGTGAATTTCCTGTGGACGGTATTCTATTTCAGCTTTGGCGCGCTGCTGCTCAGTTTTTTCTGGCTGCTGTTTCTGCTGGCGCTGGTGGTGCTGATGACGGTCCGCTTTCAGCGGGTCTGTCCGGGGGCAGGGAGCCTGCAAATTCCCTATTGCCTGTGGCTGGCCTTCGCAGCCTATCTCAACCTGGCAACCTGGCTGCTGAACCGGGGATAAAGTCCGGACTTTTCCGTTCCCGGGGCGCAAGCTCCGCCCTGCTGGACGGCAAAGCGAAAAAGCGCGAAAAAGAGAAGGGGTCTGTTCCAAAGCTTATCGTATGAGAGGATTTGGAACAGGCCCTTCAAAGCATACATGCGCTCCGGCGCGCCTTCAGCGCCGTAGGCGCGTTTAAGATCGTATGAGCCGGAAAATATAGTCAGCGACATAAATGTGGTGACTATATTTTAATTTCAGATATAGCGCAGCGCAGCCTCATCGGCCACGAGGGTGAAGTCGGGATGCAGCTGCAGTATAGAGGCGGGTACACGGGGCGTGACGGGCCCGGTAAAGGCAGCCCTGACAGTTTCCGCCTTGCCCTCGCCGCTGACCACCATCAAAACCCTGCGGGCCTGCATGATGTCCCGGATGCCCATGGTGCGGGCATAACGGGGCACGTCCTCTACCCGGGCGAAGAAACGCTTGTTGGCCTGGATGGTGGAATCGGTGAGCGTGACCTGATGGGTCCCGGTGGGAAATACATCCGCCGGCTCATTGAAGCCGATATGTCCGTTGGGTCCGAGACCCAGCAGCTGCAGGTCAATGCCGCCGTAGGCGGCAATGAGGGCGTCATAACGGCTGCACTCCGCCTCCGGATCGGGGGCGATTCCGCTGGGGACGTTGGTGTTTTTCGGGTCGATGTTGATGTGGTCAAAGAGGTTATGACGCATAAAATAGGCATAGCTCTGATCATGCGACGGGTCCAGTCCCACATATTCGTCCAGATTGACGCTCTTGACCCGGCTGAAATCCAGGTCGCCGGCGGCGTTGCGCCGGACAAGCTCCTGATAGGTGCCCACCGGGCTGCTGCCTGTGGCAAGGCCCAGTACGCAGTCCGGCTTGAGCAGTACCTGGGCGGCGATTATATCGGCTGCCCGCCGGCTCATCTCCTCATAGTCCTTCGCTCTGATAATTCTCAAGGTCCGTTTCCTCCATATTTAAAATTTTAAGTATTATCCGGTTACAGCTTTGCGCCGGCCACCTGCCGGCCGTTGACAAACACCGCGCGGAGCTCCAGGCTTTGGTCCAGCAGCACCAGATCCGCCCACTTTCCCGGGGCAATGGAGCCTATAGTGTCAGCCATACCAATGACCGAGGCTGGCGTCAGCGTGACCGCCAGCACTGCCTGCTCCAGCGGAATGCCGAAGGATACCGCCCGGCGCAAGCCGTCCAGCAGATGGATGGAGCTGCCTGCCAGCGTGTCCGTGCCCGTGAGCGTTGCCCTTCCGCCGGACATGGTGATGGGCTGCCCGCCCAGCTCATATTCTCCGTCCGGCATTCCCGCGCAGCGCAGGGAATCGGAGATCAGCACCAGACGGTCTCCAAAGAGCCGGTGGGTCATGCGCACCACGGCAGGGTCAATGTGCAGTCCGTCGGTGATCAGCTCAACCGTTGCGCCTGCGTCAAAGGCTGCTCCGATGACGCCCGGCGCCCGGTGGCCCAGCGGGGGCATGGCATTGAACAGATGCGTGGTATGGCTGGCGCCGGCCTCATAGGCTGCCATGGCAGCGGCGTAGTCCGCCGTGGTGTGACCGACACTGACAGTGCAAAAACGGCTGACCTCCCGGATGAAGGCGACGGCTCCCGGCTCCTCCGGGGCAATGCTCACCAGGCGCACCCGGCCGCCGCTGGCCTCGTTGAGACGGTGAAACATGTCCGCGTCCGGGACATGAAGGTAATCGGGGTTCTGGGCGCCGCACTTGGCACGGCTGAGGAAGGGCCCCTCCAGGTTTACCCCCGCAGCCTTCGCCCCGTCCTCGGGGGGGACAAAGTCCCGAACGGTCTCCATGGCCCGGGTCAGCTCCGGCTCCCTGAGGGTCATGGTGGTGGGGCACCAGCTGGTGACTCCCCCGGCGGCATAGTAGCGGGACATTTTGACCATGCCCGCAGCGCTGCCGTCGCTGGCGTCCTCTCCAACAGCCGCGTGGGTGTGGATGTCCACCAGTCCGGGAATCAGAAATCCGCCCCCTGCGTCCAGCGCCTCCGGCACCTCCGCCTCCGGTCCGACCGAACGGATGCGCGCGTCAAAATTGACACAGCCCTCCGTAAACGCGCCATTCAGAAACAGCTTTGCGTTTTTGATAATCATACCGCGTCTCTCCTTTCCACAAAAGCTCGCCATTACTGCGTTCCCGGCGCCCTCAGCGCCCGGCAGGGGCAGGCAAACTGGCGGCGGCAGCGGACTGGCCCACCCGCCGGAAGCGCTCGTCGGGCAGGGCAGGGAGCACCGCGGCGGCGGCAGCGGGATATTCTTCGGCCAGCACCCGTTTGGCCTCCGCCAGAATGCGGTCTCCCCCCTTGCCGCTCATTACCCGGCCCAGCAGGAGCACGTGCTTCATGCCGTAAAGCCCATAATAATAATCCAGCGTGTGCCCGAGACAGGTGCCGATACTGTCATAGACTGCAGCGGCAGCGGGGTCATCCTGCTCCATCCGCTTTTGCACCACCTTCAGCTTTTCCGCCGGAGACAGACTCTCATCCAAAGCAATCCCCGCGCGGGGCGCCAGCTTGATCACACCGTCCTGAGAGAAATATTTCACGCCGCAGCCGATGTCCAGAGACCACTCGTCCCGCATGGCCTCCGGCGCGCAGTCCACGGGTACAAAGGCCAGCTCATTGAGCCAGCCGGTAATGCATCCGGCCCCGTCCACAAAGCCCGCCGCCTCGCTGGTGCCCATGGCTATGCCAAGCACATTGGGCTCCCCCAGGCTCAGCATCCCTGCGAGGGCGGAGACATCGCCGTCGTTGGCCACGGTGAAGGGAATGTCCCCAAAGGTGTCCCGGATCGCGCGGATGTAGATGTCCTTTACCTTTTGCTCCGCCAGCTCCTCCGGCACCTGGAGAAAGAGGGACGCCCGCATGGTGCGGTTGTTGATATAGATGCCCGCGGAGGAAACGCCCACCGCATCCACCCTGGGCAGGTGGGCCGCGGCGCTTTTCAGGGCCTCCACGATGCCCGCATAGTGATAGTCGGGGTCGGCATTGGTCTTGGGAAACCAGACGACCTCCTCGTCAAAAACGCTCTTTCCGTCGATCACAGCGCTGACCTTGCGGTCGCTGCCGCCGGCGTCAAAGCCGATCCGGCAGCCCTCCAGGTGGCCCCCCAGCTTTTGGGGACAGTCCTTTGCCGCCGGAAGCGTCTCGGTTTCCACCACTTCGAAGGGGTGCTCAAACACGCCGGACATGAAGTGAAAATCAAAGTCCTGCGCGCCGCCATCGGCGAAAGCGGCTTTTAAATACCGGTAAATGTCCGTGTCTCCCCGGACATATACGCGAAAGCCTCCCTTCATCCAGAGAATGGTCTTCACCAGCCGATTGACGTAATAGCGGTCCGCCTCCGCCATATCGGGCGTGCCGTGGATTCGGGTCTCCGCCACGGCCATTTCGCCGCCGGCGCGTTCGACCGCGATGCCCAGCGGCTTGTCTGCCGTTTGCAAAAAGGCGCGGTTGAACGCGCCGATGGGAATAAAGCCCGGGTCCAGCGCCGGGATATTTTTTACGGGGATTTCAATGCCAAACAGCTTCATTTCCGGCTCCTCCTGTATTTTCTGTGCTTCTCTCATCATACGCAAATCGGCGGAGATTTACAAGAGGGCGGAGAAAAATATTTTTGGCTTCCGGCCTCTCCCTCGCACAGGACCTTCACCGGACAAAGGCAGCGAGACGGTGGGAGCGCATCGGCGTGAAGACGGCATGCGACTGCCAAACCGCTTGCCCGCAGCGGAAAAATGTGCTAAAATGGCGCGCATCACGGACAAGGAGGACGAAAGAAATGGAAAAGCTCACGCTGGCAGAGGCGGAACGGCTCAATGCTGCAATGGTCACGGAGGAGCATCTAATCCTTCACGCCAAAAACGTTTCCTATGCCATGGGCGCCATGGCGCGGCACTTCGGTGAGGATGAGGAGCACTGGATGGCGGTGGGCCTGCTCCACGACTATGACTATGAGAAGTATCCGGAGGAGCACCTGCAGCACACGGAGCAGCCCCTTCTGGACGCCGGTGTTCCGGCAGAGGACGTGCGCGCCATTCTCTCCCACGGCTACGGAATCTGCACCGGGGTAAGGCCGGAGAGCAAGCTGGAAAAGAGCCTGTTCACGGTGGACGAGCTGACCGGCATCATCCAGGCTTGCGCGCGGATGCGCCCCAAGGGCATACAGGATCTGGAGGTCAGGAGCTTCATGAAAAAATTCAAGGACAAAAAGTTTGCCGCCAAGTGCGACCGGGGACTGATTCAGCAGGGCTGCGAGATGCTGGGCATGGAGGTGAAAGACGTGGCGGCGCTCTGTATCGAAGGGATGCGGCCCCATGCCCGGGAGCTGGGCATCGCCGGGACAGAAGAATAGCGCCCCGGCCTTTCCGGAGCGCAATCACCATCTATGTGGCTGACGATCATCTCCAAAAGGAGATGATCGTCTTATGCGTCTTATTGGGTGACCTGCGTCTCCCGCAAGAAAGGGCATCGCAGCGCCTGTGGAAACAGCCTCAGCCCCCGTACAGATACATCCTGCTGGAAAGACAGAGATAGGTCGTGCCCAGATAGGCGTCCTGAAGCTCCATGTAAACCCCGCTGCCCTGACGGCCGTTGGACTGAAAAACCACGGCAGGGTTGTTGAGCACCCGCTCCCCCTCCAGGAGGCGCTGTGCCGCAATGACGCTGTCATAACTGGGCAGCAGGGAGTTGACCGCGCCCGTGTATTGTCCCGGCTGGCCGATCACCTCTGCCAGGGAATCCGGAAACTCCGGAGAGGCGACACGGTTGAGCACCACCTCGCCCACCGCCATCTTCCATTGCGTATCCAGCCAGGCGCTTCCGGCCTCGCTTTGAATCAGGCGTGAGAGCAGGGAAAGCTCGTCATAGTCCAGCTTGACATAGTCCATCGCCAGTGCGTCGATCTTCTCATCTCTGCATTGCTGGGCAAAGCGCCCTGCGGCAGTGTCCCCGGTCTGGGCGGCGGAGATCATCTGTGTCATATAGTTGATCTCCGGGTCAAAGTCCGCCCGGACGGGCAGGCAGGCCCAGAGCAGCAGGCACACCGCGGCGGCTGTGATCCATGGTTTCATTCTGTTTCCTCCCTTTCATCCCGTTTGGATTTGCAAGCATTATACGATGAAAGGATGGAAAAATATGTCTGTTCCTGCGGGAAAGAGCGCCGCCTTTCGACTCTGAGGGGGAAGGGCTCAGTCCGGAATCACCCGCCCCAGACGCAGGCCGAGGGCTCTGGCGCGCTTTTCCTGATTTTCGAAATCATAGCAGAGATTTTTTGCGCTGTGGCTGTCGCTGGAGAGGACAAAGGCAGCTCCCCGGTCCGAAAGATAGCGCAGAATGTCCTCTGCCGGATAGGGCGACGTGGTCCACCCCCGGGACATGGCTCCGGTATTGATCTCAAACAACGCGCCGCTTTTGAGGAGCGTATCCGCCGCCGAATGCCAGGCAGCGATATAGCGGGGGTGCCGGACAGAGAAAAGCGGGTGCTTTTCGTTAAACTTGGATATAAGGTCAAAATGCCCGATCACACGGCAGAGCGTGCGCTCGGCCGTCTGGGCCACGGTACGGAAATAGCACTCTGTCAGGGCATAGATGTCATCGTCAAAGCGGTCGTGCGCCAAAGCGGACAGCTGCGCCGGGTCCTCGTCCACGCTGTAGTAGGTTCCGTCCAGCAGCAGATAGTGGACCGAGCCGATGA
The DNA here is from genome assembly GCA_905236305.1 of uncultured Oscillospiraceae bacterium. Classification (GTDB taxonomy): domain Bacteria; phylum Bacillota; class Clostridia; order Oscillospirales; family Oscillospiraceae; genus RGIG7114. The sequence goes on from CAJOPB010000182.1 coordinate 12,355, forward strand.
CATAGTCATAGCCCTCTGCCGGCAGGTCGGAATAGAGATCCTGCTCGATGCCGCAGTAGAGTTCGAGCCTGCCGCGGTATTGCTCCCGCAGCGCTGCCAGCGCCCTCCTCCGCTCCTCCAGCCGCTCCGGAGGCACACAAGGGGCAGGGTCAAAGGAGGTAAAGCTGTGATCCGAGATCCCCAGCCGCGTCATGCCCCTTGCCACTGCCGCCTCCGCCAGCTCCTCCAGGGTATTCTCGCCGTCGGAATAATCGCTGTGTACATGAAAATCCTCTGAAACCATCCTCTGCCTCCCAGGCACGGCGTACCGCCATATCATACTATTTTCTGATTAAATGCTTTCGGAAACCCGTCTCATACAAGCTTCTGCGCGCCTGCGGCGCGATAAAAAGCTTGAAAGGATGAAAGCTTTTTACAGAAGCTTTGTATCAGGTCATTTTTTCCTGCTTTACCTTGTGGTCGATCACGTGGCGGGAGGCCAGCTCGCGCTCCACATCCTCTACGGTGATGCCCTGCTGCGCCATCAGAACCAGCAGATGATAGGCCAAATCGGCGATCTCATACACCGTCTCCCGCCGGTCCTCCGCCTTTGCGGCGATGATGACCTCGGTGCACTCCTCTCCCACCTTCTTCAATATCTTATCCAGGCCCTTCTGGAACAGATAGGTGGTGTAGGAGCCCTCCGGCTGCTCCCGTTTGCGTTCCAGCAGCAGCTCGTAGAGCCCCCGCAGGGAAAACGCGCCCCGGGTATCGCTCTGCCAGAGCGGATATTCAAAGCAGCTCTCCGTGCCCAGGTGGCAGGCCGGCCCCTCCGGCTCCACCAGCACCAGCAGCGCGTCCCGGTCACAGTCTGCGGTGACGGAGACAATATGCTGATAATTGCCGCTGGTCTCTCCCTTCAGCCACAGCTCCTGACGGGAGCGGCTCCAGAAGCAGGTCAGCTCCTTTTCCAGAGAGATCCGCAGACTCTCACGGTTCATGTAGGCCAGTGTCAGCACCCTCCGGGACAGGCTGTCGGCCACAATTGCGGGGATCAGTCCCCGCTCATCAAACTTCAGCTGGTCAATGCTTACCATGGTTCCTCCGTTCCGACCTCCCCCGATTCTGCCATGGAGCGCCTGCCTCCGGCATCGGGAATCAGGGAATCATAATTTGCCGCGCCTTTGCCGCTGCGCGGCAGGGATATAAAAATTGGATGGGCTGCCGCGCCGTTCAACGCGGGCTTTCACCGGCAGAGCCGGGCGCCTGGGACAGGATGCGGGCGGGAATGCCGTTCTCCGCCAGAGCTGCCTTCAGGTCCTGCAGCTTCACCTCGCCAAAGTGGAAAATGGAGGCTGCCAGGCCGGCATCCACCTTCGGCAGCGTCTGAAACAGCCGGACAAAGTCCTCAATACAGCCCGCCCCGCCGGAGGCAATAACAGGGACCGAGACCGCATTGCACACTGCATCCAGCATCTCCAGGTCAAAGCCCCGCTTCACCCCGTCGGTGTCGATGGAGTTCAGCACCACCTCGCCGGCCCCCAGACCAACGCATTTTTTCAGCCAGCCGATGGCCTCCAGCCCCGTATCATCCCGGCCGCCGCGAGCAAAGACGCGGAACTGTCCCTCCACCCGTTTTACATCGGCACTGATGACCACGCACTGGTCTCCATAGCGTCTGGCGGCCTCCAGAATCAGGTTGGGGTCCCGGATAGCCCCGGAATTGACACTGACCTTGTCCGCGCCGCATTTCAGCACCCGGTCAAAGTCCTCCAGCGTGTTGATGCCGCCCCCCACGGTCAGGGGAATGAAGATGGTACGGGCCACCTCCCGCAGCACATCGGTAAACAATCGCCTGCCCTCGGCAGAGGCTGTGATGTCATAAAACACCAGTTCATCCGCTCCGGCGTCGCTGTAATATTTTCCCAGGGCAACGGGGCTGGAAACATCCCGCAGTCCGGTGAAGTTGACTCCCTTGACGACCCGGCCGTCCCGCACGTCCAGGCAGGGAATGATGCGCTTTGTGATCATAGCTTTTCCTTTTTGAGGACCGGCATTTCCGCCTCCGGTGGAAAGCTCTGCCCTCATGAAATCTTATTTTGCCGTGTCAATGGCCTCGGCAAGCTGGATATCCCCCGTGTAGTATGCCTTGCCTATGATGGCGCCGTAGATATTCAGCGCCCGCAGGCGGCGCACGTCCTCCAGGGAGGAAACGCCCCCGGAGGCAATGATCTGCAGGTGCAGCTGCTCTGACAGCTTTTGATAAAGGGCAAGGTTGGTGCCCCGCATGGCGCCGTCCCGGCTGATGTCCGTGCAGATGATGGTGTGGACGCCGATGCCCTGCAGCGTCCGGCAAAAGTCCATGGCGTCCAGCTCGGACCGCTCGGTCCAGCCCCGAATGGCAACCCGGCCCTCCTTGATGTCCACGCCTACGGCCACCATGTCCCCATAGCTTCCAACGGCCTCCGCAGCAAAGCCGGGGTCTGTCACCGCTGCGGTGCCCAGAATGACCCGGGAGACCCCCGCGTCAAAATAGCGCGCCACGGTCTTCATGCTGCGGATACCGCCGCCCACCTCCACATGGAGATCGGTCTCATGGGTCACCCGGCGCACCAGCTCCAGGTTGGGCGTTTCTCCGGTTCTCGCCCCCTCCAGGTCCACCATATGGACCCATTCCGCGCCCGCCTCGGCAAAGCCTCTTGCCACCTCCACGGGATCGTCGCTGTAAACGGTCATTCTGGCATAGTCTCCCTGATACAATCGCACGGCCCTTCCCTCATAAAGGTCGATTGCAGGCAGTATCAACATACTCTTTCCCTCCTTCCGATGCTCCAAATGCCTCCCGCGATTCAGCAGTCATAACAGAACGCTCTGAGAATATTCAGCCCCATGCCGCCGCTCTTTTCCGGATGAAACTGGCAGCCATAGACATTGTCCCGCCGGATGCAGGCAGTCAGAGGGGCGCCGTAGTCCGCCGTGGCCATGACACTCTCCCCACAGCGGGCGGCATAGTAGGAGTGGACAAAGTAGACATACTCTCCCGGGCGGACCCGCCCCAGCAGGGGACAATGCTCCCCGGCGGAGGTGAAGTCCAGCGCGTTCCAGCCGATGTGGGGGATCTTGTAATCCGGCGGAATCACATCCCGGATGGGCAGCACCGCGCCGGGAATCAGGCCCAGTCCGTCGTGCACGCCGTATTCAAAGCTTTTTTCCAGCAAAAGCTGCATCCCCAGACAGATGCCCAGCAAAGGCGTCCCCCTCTCTGCCGCGGCCTTTACCACCCGGTCCAGTCCGCTGCGGCGCAGCTTGTCCGCCGCGTCGCCGAAGGCGCCCACGCCGGGCAGCACAATCCGCTCTGCCCCGGCAATGACCTCGCCGTCGCCCGTTGCCGAAGCATCCGCACCGATGGCGGCAAAGGAGCTCTGCAGAGAAAAAAGATTGCCCACGCCGTAGTCCACAATGGCGATTTTCAAGCCAGCACCCCCTTGGTGGAGGGCACATCCTCGGAGAAGTCCGGGTCAATGGATACGGCCTTGCGCAGCGAGCGGGCAGCGGACTTGAATGCGCCCTCCAGAATGTGGTGGGAATTTTTACCGCTGAGCTGCCGCAGATGCAGCGTCACTCCGGCATTTGCTGCAAAGGCGATGAAAAATTCCTCCCCCAGCTGGGTGTCAAAGCTGCCGATTTTCTCCGTGGGCAGGTCCAGGGCGTACACCAGATAGCTCCGCCCGGAGATATCCACCGCGGATAAAACCAGCGCCTCGTCCATGGGGAGCAGGGTGTCGCCGTAGCGGCAGATTCCCCGCTTGTCCCCCAGAGCCTTTTTAAACGCCTGGCCCAGGCAGATGCCGATGTCCTCTACGCTGTGGTGGTCGTCCACCCACACGTCCCCCTTGCACTGCACCGTCAGGTCAAAGCGGCCGTGGCGGGCAAACAGGGTCAGCATATGGTCCAGGAAGCCCACTCCGGTGTCCACGCTGCTGCTGCCGGTGCCGTCCAGGTCCAGCGTCAGCCGGATATGGGTCTCCGCGGTCTCCCGGGAAATCTCCGCCGTTCTCATACGCTGCCCTCCTTTGGCAAAATCCAGTCCAGCGCGTCCAGAAGCGCCATGGACTGTGCTCTCGTTCCGATGGTGATACGATTATACCGCGTAATACGGGGTTTGTCAAAATGCCTTACCAGAACCCCGCGATTTTTCAGCGCTTCATACAAAGCTCCGCCCTCCATCCGCTCCGTTTTGGCAAAGAGGAAGTTGGCCGCGCTGTCCAGCACCGTAAAGCCCCGCTGCCGCAGCTGCGCTGCGGTCCAGTCCCGGTTCTCCGACACGGCCTTGCAGCAGCGGCAGGTATAGTCCCGGTCCAGAAGCGTGCCGATGCCCAGCGCGAGGGTCATGGAGTTGATGTTATAGGGGTTGGTGGAATATTTTATGGTGTTCAGGTCCCGGATCAGCCCCGGGCTGCCCAGGCCCAGCCCCAGCCGCGCCCCGGCCATGGATCGGGATTTGGAAAAGGTCTGGGTCACCAGCAGATTGTCATAGCGGTGGATCAGGGGAACACAGCTGCTTCCCCCAAAGTCGATATATGCCTCGTCCACCACCACCACATTGTCCGGATTGGCCCGCAGAATGGACTCGATCTCCCCGACGGAGAGCAGAAGACCCGTGGGGGCATTGGGGTTGGCGATAAAAATGGTGCGACCCAGGCCGAAATAATCCTCCGGCCGGATACGGAAGGAGTCCTGCTCCAGGGGGACCTCCATATAGGGCACGCCATTGAGCTGGGCGAAAACGGGATAAAAGCCGTAGCTGATGTCCGGGAAGGCCGCTCCGCGGCCGGCGTCGCAGAAGGCCATGAAGGCAAAGTTCAAAATCTCATCGGAGCCGTTGGTAAACAGCAGCTCCTCCGGCGCCACATCCCAGACCTCTGCAGCCAGCTCCACCAGCTCCCGGCAGGTGGGGTCAGAGTAAAGATTGAGACTGCGGGTGTGCTCCCGGGCATAGGCCAGGGCGGAGGGAGAGGGCGGATAGGGGGATTCATTGGTGTTGAGCTTTACCAGAGGGCTCTCCGCCCGGGGCTGCTCCCCCGGGGTATAGGGGGTCAGAGCGGAATATTTTTCCGAGAAAAAGCGGCTCATATCCGGTCACCTCCCCTCAAATCCCTCTGCCTCGGTGCGGATCAGCGCGCTGCGGGCATGGGCCTCCAGCCTTTCCTCCCGGGCAAAGCGGGCAATGTCCGCCGACACATCGGCCAGCGCCCCGGCAGTATAATAGATAAACTGGGTCTTTTTTACAAAGTCGTCCACGCTCAGCGGGCTGGAAAAGCGCGCGGTGCCGCTGGTGGGGAGGGTGTGGTTTGCCCCCGCCAGATAGTCCCCAAGGGCCTCGGGACTGTGGCGGCCCAGAAAAACGCTGCCTGCGTTGCGCACCCGGTCGAGCCAGTCAAAGGGCGCGTCCACGCACAGCTCCAGATGCTCCGGCGCCAGGGCGTTGGCAATGTCAATGGCCGCGGCCAGATCCGGGGTGACGATAATCTTCCCGTTGCGGGCCAGACTTTGACCGGCAATATCCCTTCTGGGCAGGACGGCAAGCTGCGCCTCCACCTCCGCGTCCACCCGGGCCGCCAGGTCCGGGGAGTCCGTGACCAGCACCGCGCTGGCCATCACATCGTGCTCCGCCTGACTCAGCAGATCCGCGGCCACGTGCCGGGGGTCGCTGCCGCCGTCAGCCACCACCAGAATCTCACTGGGCCCGGCAATCATGTCGATGCTGACCAGCCCGTAGACCTGTTTTTTTGCCTCGCTGACATATGCCCCCCCGGGGCCTACGATCTTGTCCACCCTGGGCACCGTCTCTGTGCCATAGGCCAGAGCCGCGATGGCCTGGGCCCCGCCCAGCTTGTAGATCTCGTCCACACCCGCAACCTTTGCCGCCGCCAGAATCGCGGGACTGATCTGCCCGTCAGGGCCGGCGGGAGTGACCATCACCAGCCTGCTGCAGCCGGCAATTTTGGCAGGGATGGCGTCCATCAGAACGGTGGAGCTCAGCGGGGCTTTCCCGCCGGGCACCGTCAGGCCCACCTTCTCAATGGGAAGTATTTTCTGCCCCAGCACCACGCCGGGGGTATCGTTGATCACATAGCTGCTGCGCTTTTGCTGCTGGTGAAAGGCGCGGATATTCTCCGCCGCCCGCTCCAGGACCCGCAGAAAATCCGGCTCTACCAGGGAGAGGGCGCTGTACAGCTCGTCCTCCGTCACCCGCAGCGAGCTGAGCTCGGCGCCGTCAAAGCGGCGGCAGTAATCCAGCAGCGCCCGGTCTCCCTCCCGGCGCACCCGGGCCAGAATCTCCGCCACCGCGTCTGCAACCGTGTTCTGGGGAATTTCCCGCTCCAATATCTGTTCCAGGGGAATCTCACCGTACTTCAAAATACGCATCATTTCTTTTCCTCCGTTATCTCTGTCAGTGCCTGAAGCACCCGGTCAATCCGCGCCCGCTTGAACTCATACGCCGCCTTATTCACAATGAGCCGGGCGCTGACCGGCAGGATGGTCTCCACCACCTCCAGATTGTTTTCCTTCAGCGTGGTTCCCGTCTCCACAATGTCCACGATCACATCGCTGAGATCCAGTATGGGGGCGATCTCGATGGAGCCGTTGAGATGGATGATGTCAATGTCCCGGCCCAGCGAGGCATAATAGCGCCGGGCAATGTTCTCAAACTTGGTGGCAACCCGCAGCGTCCGTCTCCGGTCCTCCCGGTCAAAGCCCCGCATCGCGGCCACCGCCATGCGGCATTTTCCCACCTTCAGATCCAGCATTTCATAGATATCCGGGGCGTATTCCAGCAGAATGTCCTTTCCCGCCACCCCCAGGTCCGCCGCGCCCCGCTCCACATAGATGGCCACGTCGGAGGGCTTGGCCCAAAAATAGCGCATGCCCTCCTCCGCGTTTTCAAAGATCAGACGGCGGTTTTCCTCCCGGATTGCCGGGCAGGGAAAGCCCCCCCGCTCAAACATGTCATAGACCTGTTCCCCCAGCCGCCCCTTCGGCAGGGCAACGGTCAGCGTGCTGCTTTCTGTCATAGCCGCTCCTCCCCGCTTACGCGCTCCAGCCGCTCCACATACACCGCAAAGCCTATGGCCCGGGCACTGTGGCCCAGCTTGCGCATGAGCTGATCGTACTGCCCTCCGCTGAGCACCGCCGCGGGGACACCATTGAGATAGCCCTTGAACACGACGCCATTATAGTAGTGCATGTCACTGACGATGGAGAAATCCAGTCTTACCCGATCCCCCAGGCCTTCGATCACCCGGGCCAGCCCGGCAACAGAGGCCGCGCCCGCCGGCGGGCAGAGGGCCCTCAGGACCTCCAATGCGCCGGCCGGGTCGGGAGGGAGCCGCAGCAGGTGCTGCAATGCCTGTGCCGCGCTCCTGTCGGCGCCGCATTCCCGGCAGAGACTGTCCAGCTCATGACCGCTGCGCCGGGCCACCAGCTCCAGCGCCGTCTGCCGCCGTTCTCCGGACAGCCCCAGGCTGTCCAGAAAGGCGGACAGCACCCCCAGATGGGAGACATTCAGCGTGTAATCCCTCCCGCAGGCCACCCGTTCCAGACTCAAAAGGGCCAGCATGAGCGTCTCCGCAACCTCTCTGTCCCCCAGGCTGCCGATGCATTCCAGCCCCACCTGGGTCAGCTCCTGAAAGCTTCCGCCGGGGTGCGGGGCACGGTAGACATGCTCATTGTAGCAGAGCTTCTGCACTCCGCCGTCCGTCCGGTCCCGGGTTGCCCGGACAATGGAGAGCGTCACATCCGGCTTTAAGGCCATGAGCCGGCCGCCGGCGTCGTTAAAGGTGATGACATTGTCTGTGATCAAAAAATCCTTGTTCCGTGCATACAGATCGTATTCCTCAAACTTGCTCATGCGGTATAGGGCATATCCGTAGTCCCGGTACAGTGCCCGCAGGGAAAAGCCGATCCGCTCCTCCACGGTCAGCAGGCTCTCGTCAAATTCCATTGGCAGCCTCCGCTTTCTCGATGGCGCGGCGATACCCGCCCGCGCCGTTGTCCAGACATTTTTTTACCCGGCAGATGGTGGCGGAGCTGACCCCCGTCTGCTTTCCCACCTGCTGATAGTTCAGTCCCCGATGGAGCAAAAAGGCCACCTCAAGGCGCTGGCCCAGCTCCGACAGCTCCCGCAGGGTACAGAGATCCTCAAAGAAGGAGTAGCATTCCTCCACGCTTTCCAAGGCCAGTATGGTCTCGAATAACTGGTCGGACTGCGCCGACCGCTGGATACTCACAGGATCTTCCTCCCTTCAATTTTTTAACATTTTATCACATTATCACGCTAAAGTAAAATGGCGAATGGTACAAATTCCCTCGGAAAGCTGGGGGAGGAATTATGCGATCTGCCGGCGCGTCACAGAGCAAGTGAAAACAATTCCCCCACCGCCGTTTTTGATCGGAAGCCGCGGGTACGTAAAGCCGCGCCATTTGCCCGCAAGGTGCTTGACTTTTCCGCCGAATTTTGGCAGGATGAAGCATAGCCGGGAGAAGCCGGAGCCTGTTTCCTCTCCAGGGGGGGAGGAAATCAAAACCCATAGCTTCTCCAAGCTCCGGCAGGGAAACAAAAAACAGCATATACAAAATACAGAAAAGCACAGCGGGAATCATAAGGAGGAATGCAAAATGAAAATCAATCGGAACGCTTTGGCAGCGCTCTTGCTGAGCCTGCTGCTCCTGCCAGCAGCGGCAGGCTGCGGAAATCCGGCAACCGCTGCCCAGACTCCCGCGCCCACCGACGCTGCCCCCAGAAAGCCCGCCGCCGGGCGGAAGCCTGCCGCGACAGCGTCCCCTGCCGCCCCCGCGGCCGAGCAGAAGGAGCAGGCCCCCGATGACGATCAGGCGCTCTTTGCGCGGCTGGTCTCCGCCAACAGCATCACAGAGAGGCTCTCCCGGCACGGGAGCGTGCAGATGGTGCAAACCGCCATGGAAGGCGGCGCGGAGCTTGGCCATATGCTGATCTATACGGACGCAAACACCTATGTCAGCGTCTGGAATGACGGCTTCGGCCTCCTCAACAGCGCGGAGGGCTCATTTATCGGCGGCGGGCTGGAGCTGATGACGGGCGCGGAGGACCACAGCGTTTTGATCGAAACCTTTATGCCGACAAATGAGTATCCGTTGCGCGTCGAATCATACCAGTCGAGTATGACGATGGGCGTGAATGGCAGCGAAACGCTGGTCTCTGTCACAGAGGAGGGCGGCACGATCACAGTCGTTACGGAGACAGACGACCCGGGGCAGGTCCGCAGCAGAATGGAATACCAGCGGCAAAACTACCCCTCCGCAAGAGAATACGCAGATGGCACGAAGCTCATATATACCTACCGTTTCGACGCAGCAACCTCCGATCTGACTGACACGACGCTGGTTTTGCAAAATGCGGGAGGGGCGGAAGAAATCTACTCCACGGACAAATATACATATGATGCGGAATATGATCCCGCAGGCCCCGGCTCTCCCTTCCGGTCCTATTTCACGGAGCAGGGCAGCAGCATCGTCACGGTTGTCTACGCCTCCGGCACGCCGGAGGAGCAGACGATGATCTATCTTCTTCCGGACCATGTCCGCTTCAACACCCGCTATCACGGGAGCATTGCGCAGCGGTATTTCGATCCGGCATACACGCAGCTGTTTGAAAGCGACACCGGCGCGGATGAATTTATGCCCGGCGAATTTACAATCTATGTAAGAGGCGACAGCTGATACTATTTCCTGATTAAATTCTTTAATCAGGAAATGCCATGCTTACGCATGGCGTTTTCAGCGCAAAGCGCTGAAAACCCGTC
>CAJOPB010000183.1 GCA_905236305.1 uncultured Oscillospiraceae bacterium
CCGGTGATCCCGCCGGAGATCCGCCCCATGGTCCAGCTGGATGGCGGGCGCTTCGCCACCTCGGATCTCAACGATCTGTACCGCCGGGTCATCAACCGCAACAACCGCCTCAAGCGCCTGGTGCAGCTCAACGCCCCCGACATCATCGTCCGCAACGAAAAGCGGATGCTCCAGGAGGCGGTGGACGCGCTGATCGACAACGGCCGCCGCGGCCGTGCCGTCACCGGCGCCAATTCCCGCGCCTTGAAGTCCCTCAGCGATATGCTCAAGGGCAAGCAGGGCCGTTTCCGCCAGAACCTGCTGGGCAAGCGCGTGGACTATTCCGGCCGAAGCGTCATTGTCGTCGGCCCGGAGATGAAGCTGTATCAGTGCGGCGTGCCCAAGGAGATGGCCATTGAGCTGTTCCGCCCCTTTGTCATGAAAAAGCTGGTGGAGGACGGCGTGGCAAACAACATCAAATCCGCCAAGAAGATGGTGGACAAACAGCGTACCGAGGTATGGGACGCTCTGGACATCGTCATCAAGGAGCACCCTGTGCTGCTCAACCGCGCGCCTACCCTGCACCGTCTGGGCATCCAGGCCTTTGAGCCAGTGCTGGTGGAGGGCCGCGCTCTGAAGCTGCACCCGCTTTGCTGCACTGCCTTCAACGCCGACTTCGACGGCGACCAGATGGCCATTCATGTTCCGCTGAGCGCCGAAGCCCAGGCCGAGGCGCGGCTGCTGATGCTTTCTGCCAACAACCTGCTCCGGCCCCAGGACGGAAGCCCGGTCACCGTGCCCACCCAGGACATGGTTCTCGGCTCCTACTACCTCACCTATACCCGTCTGGGCAAGGCGGAGAAGGGCGCGGAGAGAGTCTATGTCAGCGACGCCGGTGAGACCGGACTGCCCCAGGGCGAGATCGTGGACGCCGACGAGTTTCTGGCCGCCAACGACAGAGCGAAGGTAGAGGGCCTGCGGCCCGCCCGGTATAAGCCGCTGCACAGCTATTCTACCGTCAATGAGGCCATTATGGCCTATCAGGAGGGGACCATCGGCCTCCACGCCCCGATTCTGGTGCGGGTGACCAAAACCTTTGACGGCAAGCCCGTCAGCAAGGTGATCGAGGCCACGGTGGGACGCATTCTGTATAACGAGCCCATCCCCCAGGATCTGGGCTTTGTGGACCGCACAGACCCGGAGGCCCGGTTTGACTACGAGGTGGGCGGCGGCCACAGCTCCATCAGCAAGGTGGGCAAAAAGCAGCTCGGGAAAATCATCGACCGCTGCATCGAAAAATACGGCTTTACCATAGCCACAGAGGTTTTGGACAACGTCAAGGCGCTTGGCTATAAATATTCCACCATCGGCGCCATTACCATCTCCATTGCGGACATGACGGTGCCGGAGGCAAAATATACCCTGATCCGGGAGACAGAGCAGAAGGTACAGGACATCGAAAAGCAGTACCACAGGGGCTTTATCACCAACGACGAGCGCTATCGCCTGACCATCTCCGAATGGGAGAGAACCACCAAAAATGTCACCAACGCGCTGCAGAGCTCTCTGGACGAGTGGAATCCCATCTATATGATGGCTGACTCCGGCGCCCGCGGCTCCATGGCGCAGATCCGCCAGCTGGCAGGTATGCGCGGCCTGATTGCAAACACTGCCGGCAAGACCATTGAAATCCCCATCAAGGCCAACTACCGCGAGGGCCTGAGCGTCCTGGAATACTTTATTTCCAGCCGCGGCGCCCGCAAGGGCCTGACCGACACCGCGCTGCGCACCGCGGACTCCGGTTATCTGACGCGCCGTCTGGTGGACGTCAGCCAGGATGTGATTATCCGGGAGGACGACTGCGGCACTACGGACGGCATCTGGGCCACTACGGTCTATGACAAGGGCCAGGTGGTGCAGTCCTTCGGAGAGAGCATCCATGGCCGCTTCCCCGTTTTTGACATCACGGACCCCGGCACCGGAGAGCTGCTGTTCCCGGCGGACCGGATGCTCCTCAAAGGCGACGAGAAGGTCCTGGAGGCCCGCGGCCTGACCAGAGTACGGGTCCGCAGCGTGCTGAGCTGCAATGCCCGGAGCGGCGTCTGCGCCAAGTGCTATGGCATGAACCTGGCTACCGGCCGCTTTGTCAACGCCGGCGAGGCGGTCGGCGTCATCGCCGCCCAGTCCATCGGCGAGCCGGGCACCCAGCTGACCATGCGTACCTTCCACACAGGCGGCGTAGCGGGCGACGACATCACCCAGGGCCTTCCCCGTGTCGAAGAACTGTTTGAGGCTCGCAAGCCCAAGAAAATGGCGACGCTGGCGGAGATCAGCGGCACCGTCACCGTGGAGGAGACCAAGCGCAGCGCCATTGCTGCGGTCACCATCGTCAGTGACAGCAGCGACGAGACGCGGGTGTATCAGATTCCCTATTCCGTGGGCATCCTTGTCAGCTCCGGCGACCACGTGGACCAGGGGCAGGAGCTCACCGCCGGCGCCCTGAGTCCCCATGATATTCTCCGTATCCGCGGCGTGGATGACGACAGATTCGGCCGTCCCGGCGTGCGCACCTATCTGATCCAGGAGGTTTTGAAGGTCTACCGCCAGCAGGGCGTGGACATCAACGACAAGCACATCGAGGTTATCGTGCGTCAGATGATGCGCAAGGTCCGGGTAGAGGACGCGGGCGATACTGACCTGCTCAGCGGTGCCACTGTGGACCGCTATGAATACCGTGCCGCCAACGCCAAAATCCAGGAGCGCATTGCGGCTGGAGAGACAAACGAGCTGGGTGAGCCGCTGCGGGAGGCCACCTGCGAGCAGATCCTCCTGGGTATCACCAAGGCTTCGCTGGCCACCGACAGCTGGATGAGCGCCGCCAGCTTCCAGGAGACCACCAAGGTGCTGACCGACGCCGCCATCAAGGGCAAGGTGGACCGTCTGGTGGGCCTGAAGGAAAATGTCATCATCGGCAAGCTGATCCCCGCAGGAAGCGGACTGGAAATTTACCGCGAGGTGGAGACCGACATGGACGAGACCATCGACGCCAGCGAGGCGGACTATGTGGATCTGTCCGTGCTGGTGGGACGGAGCAACGCCCTGTAAGCTCTGCGCCTGAACGGTATGCGGAAAAAGCTCCCTTCGGTTTTATCCGAAGGGAGCTTTTTCAGGGCGCGTATCAAATGTTTTCAGCGTTTTTCAGCTTCATTTCAGGTTCGCCTGCTATATTGCAGGCTTGGATATGAACCGGATGGATTCCTACGCTTTTCAATAAAATGCTTCATTTTATTGAAAAGCACCGCGCATAACGCGCTGCACGTTTTATATCTATCGGCACAAAACACATTTCATGCAGCTTTCAACGCGCCTGCGGCGTGAAAAACGCTTTCCAAGTGTTTTCATGAAGACTCGTATCAGCCCCGGGTGCGGCAGGAGAGGAAGTGAGACAAATGAACAAAATTCATTACCGGCACGAATGGAAGCACGTGCTGAATTATGCGGACCTGCTGACAATTCGCCAGCGGCTCCGGGCGGTAATGACGCCGGACCCTCATGCCCTTGACGGCAAATACCTGATCCGAAGTCTCTATTTTGACAACCTCTCGGACAGGGCCCTGCGGGAGAAGATCGACGGTGTGAACATGCGGGAAAAATTCCGTATCCGTTATTATAACGGTGACACCTCTCTGATCCACCTGGAAAAAAAGAGCAAGCTGAACGGCCTCGGCACCAAATACAGTGCGCCGCTGCGTGCCGAGGAGGCCCGGCGCATTGTCTACGGCGAGCTGGACTGGATGCTGTCTGCCTCTGACCGGCCCCTGGTACAGGAGCTGTATTGCAAGATGCGCTATCAGGGAATGCGCCCCAAAACCATCGTGGATTACACCCGTGAGCCTTTTATCTTTACACCCGGCAATGTCCGCGTGACCCTTGACTATGACATCCGCACCGGTCTGCGCAGCACGGATTTTCTGAATCCGGACACGCCCACGATCCCCGCAGGGGACGCGACGATCATTTTGGAAGTCAAGTGGGACGCCTATCTGCCGGATATCATCCGGGATGCGGTGCAGATACCCGGCAGGCGGGTGGGCGCCTTTTCCAAATATGCCCAGTGCAGAATCTACGGATGACCGTGCTTCAGGTTTTCCCCGTCCCCGGGACGGGGAGGACACGTCACATAAATTCAAATTGCCCCACCGAGAATGTGGAGCAGGGAGGTTTCGTTCATGAGCTTTAATGACATTTTCAAATCCAGCTTTCTGGAAAACGTGACCAGCGTCAGCATTCTGGACATGGTGCTGGCATTGGTGCTTGCCTTTGGCATCGGCATGTTTATCTTTCTCGTATACAAAAAAACCTATCAGGGTGTCATGTACTCCTCCTCCTTTGGCGTAACTCTGGTGGCTCTGACCATGATCACAACCTTGGTGATCCTCGCTGTCACCAGCAATGTAGTGCTCTCTCTCGGCATGGTGGGCGCACTGAGCATTGTGCGCTTTCGCACTGCCATCAAGGAGCCGCTGGACATCGCCTTTTTGTTCTGGTCCATCGCGGCCGGAATCGTACTGGCGGCAGGTATGATTCCTCTGGCCATCTTCGGCAGCGTCATTATCGGCGTGATTCTGCTGATCTTTGTCAACCGCAAATCCCACGCCAACCCCTATATTGTGGTACTGCAGTGCGATGACCAGGCTGCGGAACAGCGGGCTGCGGAGTTCCTTGCCGCCAACACCCGGCAGAGCGTGGTCAAGAGCAAGACCGCGCGCAAGGGACAGATCGAGCTGAATCTGGAAATTCGTCTGAAGGATGACAGCACGGACTTTATCAACACCCTCGCGGACATGGAGGGCGTGCAGAGCGCGGTGCTGGTCAGCTACAATGGCGATTATATGGGATAAGTCATGGCCTCCAACAAAAACATTGACCGCATCTGCGTGATTATCACACTGCTGGCACTCCTTCTGACGCTGCTGTTCATGAACGGCGAGGCCCTGGGTCTGGAAATGGTTGTGGACGCAGACGCCGAGAAAAGCGCCGGCACGGACCACTTTACCGCCAACGATCTCAATGCCGACTGGGATACGTCCAATGCCACGGTGATCACCATGAACGGCAGCGGCGGGAAAATCCTGGGCAGCGGGGCATATTTTTATGAGGGAAATCTTGTGATCTCCAACGGCGGCTGGTATGTTCTTTCCGGTGTGCTGGAGGATGGAAGCATCTCCGTGGATGCCTATAGCAGCGCAAAGGTCTGGATTCTGCTCAACGGGGTGGAGGTAAGCTGCTCCGATGATGCCTGTCTGCGGGTGGAGCAGGCAGATAAGGTGTTCCTGACCCTAGCGGAAGGGAGCGAAAACCATTTTTCCAGCGGGGCGGAGTATTCCGAGTCCGCCCTGGACGACGGCACCGGCGGCGCAATCTATGCCCACGACGATCTGACCATCAACGGCAGCGGCAGCCTGACGGTGAATGCCGGCTATCATCATGGCATTGAAGCCAACGACGCGCTGGTCATTACCGGAGGCGCCATCTCCATCACCTGCCCAGCGGACGGCCTGCATGTCAACGACAGCTGCAGCCTGACGGGAGCGGCGCTGACGATCTCCGCCGGCGACGATGGGATTCACTCTGACACCGCGGTCTATATCGCCGGCGGTACGGTGCAGATCACGGAATGCTATGAGGGCATAGAGGCTCCGGTCATTGAGATCGACGGGGGCGACATCACGCTCTATCCCAGCGACGACGGCCTCAACGCCAACGGCGGCAGCGGAGATATGTTCGGCTTCGGCGGCTTCGGCGGCGGACCGAATCCTGGCAGCTTTGCTTTCGGCGGCTCCGGCGATACCTTTTCGGAGGACGGCGCTGCCCCGCAGGCCCCGGAGGCTGCGGCAGTGTCTGAGAGCGAGGAGGAGAGCGCGGCGGAGACGGAGGAGACCTATATCCGCATCACGGGCGGAACACTGACCATTGTCAACGAAAATGCCCGCGATGCCGACGGAATCGACTCCAACGGCAGCATCTATATCGAGGGGGGCTCCATCCGTGTCAGCATGGCGAACAACGGCGGCTACGCGCTGGATGTGGGCAGCGAGAGCGGCGGCGTTATGGAGATCAGCGGCGGCGATATTGTCGGCTGCGGCAGCTATTCCATGGCAGAGAGCTTTGACTCCAGCTCCGCGCAGCCGTCGGTCCTCTACATCTACAGCACAGGGGCGGAGGCGGGAACCACCGTGGCACTGGAGGATGCTGCGGGCAATGTGCTGCTGCAATACACTGCCCCCTGTGCGTTCTCCTGTGTCAACCTGAGCTGTCCCGAGCTGACAGTGGGGGAGACCTACCGCATGATCATCGGCGATAACATGGAGGAGATCACGCTGACAGAGGTATCCGCCTCCTATGGTGACGCCCAGTCGGGCGGCTTCTTCGGCAGCATGAATTTCGGAGGAATGAGGCCCGGCGGCTTTGGCGGCCGCGGCCGCCGCGGAACCGCGGACTCCGACAGCTCTGGCGAGGACAGCGAACAGAATTGGCCCGTCCCTGCAGGGGAGTTCCCGGACTTTGACGGAGAGTTCCCGGACTTTGACGGGGAATTTCCGGGCTTTGACGGGGAGTTTCCGGACTCCGGTAATGGAATGCAGGGACCACCCGCTTTTGGCGGAGAACGGCCCGGAATGCCCGGCGGTTTTTCCGCCTCGACTGAGGCGGCAGAAGCAGATACAAGCACAGTCAGCCCTGTCGCGTGGGGCTGGGTGGCTGCCTCCGCAGCTGTGCTGCTGGCCGGGCTTGCCTTTGCCGGATTTTATAAGCGGCGCAGAGGACTTCCCATTCGATGAAAACCGGCAGAGCAAGTCAGGGTATGACAAAATCCCCCTTTGAAAAGGGGGATTTTGTCATGTCATATCCGGGAGGGAGCCAGGATGTCTTCGGTGCTGCTTTCTGCAAGCGCATGATCAAACTGCGCCCGCGCCAGCACCACCGTTCGGTCGTCCTCTCCGGCGGCTGCCCGCAGCGCAAGGGACCTGTCTCCGGTATCCTTTTGGCAGAGGGAAAGCACATCCCCCTCGTAGCAGGCGCTGCGGTAATGGATTTCCAGCTCCCGGATCGGATTGTGCTCCCGTACCTCAGTGGAGAACAGCCCCGCGAGCATACGGACATAGGCCACATTGTTCATATGCCGCCCCATGTCGATGTCCGTGGACCGCACAGTATAGCGGGCGAAGGGCGGCGCGTCAAAGCGCTCTGTAAAACGATAAAAGGGCTCCGGCAAAACCTGCGCGGCAGAATACTCCAGCGCAGAAGGATAGATTCCCTCCCGCACGGGATAGAGTCCGCCCCGCTCCTGGTCGAGGATAGTCCACTCGGTCTTGCCCGCGGCCAATACTTCACCCCGGGGAGAGCGGATCAGGTAATCCCGGACTTGCCGCAGCCTTCCCGGAGGCTCCGGCCAGGTCTCGGCCGTCACCAGCTCCATCATAGCGGGACGGCGGAAAAAACGAACCCGGGTTTTAACCGCCGCCCAGAACAGCCCGCGGTCCCGCATGGAAAACAGGCCGTTGCCCAGCTGCTCTGCATGCAGCCCTGCCAGGTCCATAAACATGGAAAAGGTCTCCACAACCCCCAGGCGCGCGCTGCTGTCACAGTCGCTGGCCTGAATGATGCGTTCCACCGTCAGTCTGCTGTCCGTCATATCCGTCGCCTCCTATGCCCATATTATACGCCTCCGGTTCAGCTTTGGGCAAGAGAATACAGGAGAAGACGGCTCCACACTTTTTCGATGGAGACACCGGCACCCCGGCACAGTCCTCTACTCAGACCGCGATGAGGACTCTCGGATTTGTAGAGTCCGCCTTGTGCCGCGGTAGAATCCGAAAAAGGACCGGCTCGGCTGCCTTTTTCCGGCCGGCGGAGCTATCTCCGCCGGCGTTTCATCTGCAGGTCCATAATTGCCTTGGCAATCTGGTCCTCCGCGTAGGCATCCAGCTTGTCAAAGCAGCAGCCGTATTCAAAGGTGCTGCCGCGCCGCTCCACCACCCGGCGCACCGTGCAGAACAGGGCGATCTCTCCTCCGCCGGACAGCATCCGGGAGCGCAGCAGCAGCCGGTCGCCCATATTATAGCGCTCGTCCGCCTGAATACACACGCCGCCCACGCTGATGTTCAGCACCATACAGTGCTTGATCTCCGGCAGACCGTTGAGCTGCCCCACGCGCATCACGTCTCCGGCAACGTCGATGTCCTGACGATAATATGCCCGGTCATTCTCGCGCCCGGTCACGCGCAGCTGCTCAATCCGCCACAGCGTAGAGCTAAAACGCTCCGCATTGCCCTCCAGGTGGATGGCCCGCTGGGTGCCCTCGTCATAACCGCGCAGCAGCACCGGGAGCTGTTCTCCCTCCTCCAGCTCCGGCCCGTTATCCTCGCTGAGGAGCTGGAGCTCCCCCAGACCACCGGTGGTGACCACCAGCTTTGCGGTAAACAGAAGCGCTCCGTTTTTATGCAGCAGGACCTCTACACGCATTCCCGAATAATCCTGCAGTGACTCCTGCGGCTTCGCGGTGCCTGTCTTATCTCCCCTTTTCAGCCAATCAAAAAGCCCCATTCTCTCCGCCTTTCCGGCAGCCTCCCCGGGCTTGCGGGGGGGCGCACAACACATTCTTTTACTTCAATTTATGTTTCCCGAAGCTTTCACGGGCGTGATTTGTTTCCCGCCGTGATGCCTGGCAGTCATCCCCGGGAGATACTGTAACTGTAATATTATCAGACCCGGGAATGTTTGTCCAGCGTATCCTGTAATTCTTGCCTTTCGGGCGCGCCCATCGTTTTCCTTGACAAAGCCCCTGCCGGAATTTATAGTAGCTTTGTCTGAAAGCTTTGGAGCCAACGGAAATCAGGCTCTTATGATGAAACGAGGAATAAGCATGAGCGCAGAAGCATTTGAACAGTATGCTAAGGCCCTGAAGGCAGGGCAGAAATTTTATAAGTCCGCCGTGGACGCGGGAGAAAATCCCTACCCGCCGGTGTTGGATGAGCTGGTGGATGAGACCGTTGTGGCGGGAAACCGGGACCTGGGGCTGGTGAACGTGCCCGCGGAGCTGATTGCGGGCACCAAGAGCGCGGGACGTGCCGCTGCCCTGGCGGGAAATTTTATGCCCCTGCTGCCTGCCGGTTCGGAGTTTTCTACCAAATGGATCAGCCTCTGCGATGCGCATCTCTCGGATAAGGGCATTCGGGACCCCGTGAAATGCTATGAATATATGGGCCGCTTTTACGTGCAGGAGGGCAACAAGCGGGTCAGCGTTTTGCTGAGCTACAGTGCCCCCGGCATCCCGGCTATGGTTACGCGGATGATCCCTGCCCCCTCCGAGGACCCGGAAGTGAAAATTTATTATGAATTCATGGAGTTTTATAACCGCGCCGGCCTCTACGGGGTGGAGTTTTCCGCTCCGGGCTGCTATGACCGGCTGCAGGCCCTGCTGGGGATGGACCCGGACCATGTGTGGACCGAGGCGGAGCGTTCCAGCTTTTCCGCGGGCTTTGCCCATTTTAAGACCGCTTTGGCAAAGGCGGCGGGGGAAAAGGAGCAGGTCAATCCCTCCGACGCCCTGCTGGTGTGGCTGCAGCTGTTCCCCTTTTCCGACATCAAGGACAAGACGGCGGCGGAGCTGTCCAAGAGTCTCACAGCCATCTGGCCGGATCTGGTGGGCCACCCTTCTGAGACTATAGAGGTGCGCACAGCCCCGGACGAAAAGGAGAAGGGACTGGTGTCCAAGCTGCTGAGCATCGGCCACAGTGACCATATCCAGGCGGCCTTTCTCTATGGCTTTGACCCCGAGGACAGCGCCTGGACCCGGGACCACGAGCGGGGCCGGCAGTATCTGCTGGATGCCCTGGGGGACAAGCTGACGGCGGAGTGCTATCGCAGCTATGACCAGAACTATTTTGAGCTCATGGAGGCGGCAGTGGAGGACGGCGCAAAGCTGCTCTTTGCCACCATGCCCTCCATGGTGGACGCCAGCCGCCGTGTGGCGGCGCTGCACAAGGACGTGCGGGTGCTGGTATGCGCCCTGTCGCTGCCCTATACCGGTGTTCGGATGTATTACAGCCGCACCTATGAGACCAAGTTCATCACCGGGGCCATCGCCGGGGCCATGGCGGAGGGGAACCGCATCGGGTATATCGCCAACTATCCCATTTTCGGCGTGCCCGCCAGTATCAATGCCTTTGCCCTCGGCGCCCGGATGACCAACCCACGGGTGAAGGTCAAGCTGCTTTGGTCCTGCCTGAAGGGAAATCCCGTGCGGGAGTTTATGCAGGATGGGATTACGGTGATTTCAAACCGGGATTCCGTCAATTCCAAGCAGCCCCACTGGGCGCTGGAGTGGGGGGTATACAGCATCGAGGGAGAGGGCACACTGCGGCCGCTGGCCTATCCCGTGTGGAACTGGGGGCCCATGTATGAGCGCATTGTCCGTTCCCTGCTGGACGGCACCTGGGATGACAGCGCCGCGGGAAAGGCCGTGAACTACTGGTGGGGCATGGACAACGGTGTGCTGGACGTGAAGCTCAGCCGCGCTCTGCCCGACGGGGTATATTCCATGGCAAGGATGCTGAAAAAGGGCCTTGCCGCCGGTACCATCGACCCGTTTCTCACCCGCATTGTGGATCAGGCAGGGAAGGTGCGCTTTGACGGCGAGGGTGAGACCAGCTTTACCCCGGAGGAGCGCATGAATATGGAGTGGCTCTGTGACAACGTGGAGGGGCATATCCCCGGCTATGAGGAGCTGCTGCCCCAGTCCCAGGGACTGGTGCGTCTGCTGGGGCTGAACCGGGAGGAGCTGCCGCCGGAGAAGGCGGAGGCCCAGCTATGAGGCTGCTGCTGCTCTCTGACGAGGAGGATAAATCCCTTTGGGATTTTTACCAGCCGGAGCGGCTGGCGGGGATTGATATGATTCTCTCCGCCGGAGACCTGAAGGCGGAGTATCTGAGCTTTCTGGTGACCATGGCAAACCGTCCCCTGCTCTATGTCCGGGGCAATCACGATGGGGATTATGTCCGCCGCCCCCCGGAGGGCTGCGAGTGTGTGGAGGACCGGATCGCCGTTGTCAACGGGCTGCGCATTCTGGGGCTGGGGGGCTGCCTGCGCTACAACCAGGGAGCATCCTGCCAGTATACGGAACGGGAGATGCAGCGGCGCATCCGGCACCTGTGGCTGGCGCTCCACAGACACGGCGGAATCGACATTTTGCTGACCCATGCCCCTGCCCGGGGGCTGGGGGATGCGGAGGACCTGGCCCACCGGGGCTTCGCGGCTTTTCTCCCTCTGCTGGACCGCTGGAAGCCCCGCTACCTGATCCATGGACATGTCCATAAGCGCTATGGTGTCAACCTGCCCCGGACACTGCAATACGGGGATACCACCATCATTAACGCGGCTGTGGGCCGGTATGTATTGGATATTGCGGATCCAGGGCAGATTCCGTGACAAAGCGAAACCGTTTCCCCTTGCGCCGCAGGTGGCCCCGTGGTAGAATACAGCTTGAATTTGCAGGGAAACGGGAGAATACGGAGGACCGGGCTTATGTGGATTTCAGACCGATGGCAGGATTATGAGCTGCTGGATTGCTCCGGGGGTGAGCGGCTGGAGCGCTGGGGAGAACAGATTCTGATCCGCCCAGACCCCCAGGTGATCTGGAATACGCCCCGTCTTGACCCCCGCTGGGACCGGGCAGACGCCCGGTATCACCGCAGCAGCAGCGGTGGGGGACAGTGGGACAGACATACGCTGCCGGAGTCCTGGCCTGTCCGTTACGGGTCTCTGACCTTTCAGGTACGGCCCATGAACTTCAAGCACACGGGGCTGTTCCCCGAGCAGGCGGTGAACTGGGACTATATTATGGCAAAAATCTCCGGGGCGGAGCGGGAGATCAGCGTGCTGAATCTGTTCGGCTACACCGGCGCGGCCACGGTGGCGGCGGCAAAGGCGGGAGCCAGGGTGTGCCATGTGGACGCGGCAAAGGGCATGGTGGCCTGGGGCAAGGAGAACGCGGAGCGCAGCGGCGTCCGGGACCGGCCCATCCGGTGGATCGTGGATGACTGCGCCCGCTTTGTCGAGCGGGAGATCCGCAGGGGCCGCCGTTATGATGCTCTGATTATGGACCCTCCCAGCTATGGCCGGGGCCCCGGCGGAGAGGTCTGGAAGCTGGAGCAGAACCTCTGGGATTTTCTGTGCCTCACGGCCGGCGTGCTGACGGCGGAGCCGCTCTTTGTGCTCATCAACTCCTACACCACGGGCCTCTCTGCCTCCACCATCGGTTATGCGGCGGAGCGCGTCTTCACCAGAAAGTTCGGCGGACACAGCGAGAGCCGGGAGCTGGGGCTGCCGGTAACGGACAGCGGCCTTGCCCTGCCCTGCGGGGCCAGCTGCCGCTGGGAAATGGGGTGAGAAGGGCCATGACAGAGTCCATCATTCAGATGGAGGGACTTCGCTTCGCCTATCCGGACAGCGAGCGCAGCGCCGTGGCGGGAGTGGACCTGCAAATTGCCCGGGGCAGCTTTGTCGCTGTGCTGGGCCACAACGGCAGCGGCAAGAGCACCCTGTCCAAGCTGATGAACGGCATTCTGGTGCCAACAGAGGGGCGGGTGCTGGTAAACGGCGTGGATACCCGGGACGAGTCGCGCCTGCTGGAGGTGCGCCGCACCGTGGGCATGGTCTTCCAAAACCCCGATAATCAGATCGTGGCCTCCGTTGTGGAGGACGACGTGGCCTTTGCGCCGGAAAATCTGGGGGTAGAGCCGGCGGAGATCCGTCAGCGGGTGGATGAGGCGCTGCAGAGGGTGGGGATGTATGCCTTCCGCCTCCACGCCCCGCATCTCCTTTCCGGCGGCCAGAAGCAGCGGGTCGCTATTGCCGGCGTGCTTGCCATGCGCCCGGACTGTATCATTTTGGACGAGCCCACCGCCATGCTGGACCCCATCGGACGGCGGGAGGTATTGGGGGCGGTGCGGGAGCTGCGCCGGGGCAGAGGGATGACCGTGGTGCTCATTACCCATCATATGGAGGAGTGCATCTATGCCGACCGGCTGATTGTCATGTCCGGAGGACGGGTGGAGATGGACGGAACGCCCCGGCAGGTCTTCTCCCAGGTGGAGAAGCTGCGCGGTCTGGGCCTGACAGTGCCGGAGACGGTCAGCCTGCTGGACGGTCTCAACCGCAGCGGCATCCTGCCGGCTCCTTTGCCGCTGGATGCCCTGACCGTGGCGGAATGCGCGGACGCGGTGGCCGACGTGTTCCGCCGCCGGGAGAAAAAATAACCGCCCTGCCCTGCGGGACGCGGCGGAGAAGGGAAGTGCTGCTATGCCGATCCTCAGTGTCGAACATCTGACCCACGTCTACAGTCAGGGTACCCCCTTTGAAAAGACCGCTGTCCGCGACGTGTCTCTTTCGATCAATCAGGGGGAGCTGGTGGGGATTATCGGCCACACAGGCAGTGGAAAGTCCACCTTTTTGCAGCATCTCAACGGGCTCCTCAAGCCCACGGCCGGAAAGGTGTTTCTCGACGGAGAGGACATCCACGGCTCCCGGGACATGCTCCACAGCGTCCGGTTTCGGGTGGGGCTGGTGTTTCAATATCCGGAATATCAGCTCTTTGAGGAAACCGTGTTTCGGGACATCGCCTTCGGGCCGGGAAATATGGGCCTGGCGGCGGAGGAGATCCGGGAGCGGGTGCTGGAGGCCGCAGCCTTTGTGGGAGTGGACGAGGGCTGGATGGAGCTTTCTCCGCTGGAGCTGTCCGGCGGACAGAAGCGCCGGGTCGCCATCGCAGGGGTCATTGCCATGCGCCCTGCGGTTCTGATTCTGGACGAGCCCACCGCCGGTCTCGACCCCGCGGGCCGGGAGAGCATTCTGCAGAATATTCTGGACTACCGCCGGCGCACCGGAGCCACGGTGCTGCTGGTGAGCCACAGCATGGATGATGTGGCACGGCTGGCCGACCGGCTGGTGGTGTTTCATAACGGCGCAGTGGTTATGGACGGCGCCCCTGCCCAGGTATTTGACCGGGCGGAGGAGCTGAAGGAAATGGGGCTCACGGTGCCCGCAGCGACAGAGATCGCCCTTGCCCTGCGTCAGCGCGGAATCGACATTCCCGAGAGCATCTACACGACAAAATATCTGCAAAAGCTGCTGCTGTCCCTCTGGGAAAGCGCGGGTGGAGAGGGCTGAGCCATGCTGAAAAATGTCACTTTGGGCCAGTATTTTCCCGGCGATACCATCGTCCACCGTCTGGACCCCCGGACCAAGCTGCTGTGGCTGGTGGGCTATATTGTGGCGCTGTTTCTCGCCGGCGGCTGGATCAGCTATGCCCTGATGGCGGCAGTGCTGGCCATGGAAAGCGCCCTGGCGCACATCCGTCCCCGCACATTGTTCAGCGGGCTGCGGCCGCTGCTGTTTATCCTGTTGTTTACAGCGCTGCTGAACCTGTTTTACGGAACAGGGGAGCCGCTGGCACAGCTCTGGATTCTGAAAATTACCGCCGACGGCATTCAGCGGTCGGTGCAGATGGTACTGCGGATTATTTTGCTGGTTTGCGGCAGCTTTCTTTTGACCTACACCACATCCCCCCTCCAGCTGACCGACGGCCTGGAACGGCTGCTGTCACCGCTGAAACGGCTGCATGTACCGGTGGGGGAGCTGGCAATGATGATGAGCATTGCCCTGCGGTTTATCCCCACTCTGATCGAGGAGACCGACCGGATCATGTCTGCACAAAAGGCGCGCGGGGCGCGGTTTGACACCGGCAGTCTGGTCCAGCGGGCCAGGGCGCTGATTCCGCTGCTGGTTCCGCTGTTTGTGGGTGCCTTCCGCCGGGCGGACGAGCTGGCGACCGCTATGGAGTGCCGCTGCTACAGCCCCGGCGCGGGACGCACCCGGATGAAGGTGCTGTCCATGGCGCCCAGGGACGGAGCGGCACTGGCAGTCTGCGCCGGCATCCTGTGCGCGGTATGCCTGCTCCGGCATTTCGGCCTATAAGATGCAAGGAAACGATGCGTGTACCGCTCCCGGCCCCCGTCGGGGCTGAAAGCGGTACACGCATCGTTTTGCTGTCCTTCTGCTATGCCTCTGCGTCGAATACCTTGCGCCGGGCATGGGCATCGGAGTGCAGCAGATAGGCGCGCTGCCCATAGGCCAGCGCGGAGACAGCGCTCTGCTCTGTGCTCTGGCCGGCGGCTGAGGGGACCGTGGACGCAGCCCGGCCTCCGGGCCTGTGGGACACTCCGGTGCTGTCCGCCGGAGAGAACTCCGCCTTAGGGGGGCCGGACGGACGGGAGCTTGTTCGGGACGGCGGGAGGGCATCTCTTTCGGCATTTTCGCCGGCCGTCTCCGGCTCCGGGAAAATCTTCTCTGTCTGGCCGGCGCCCGGCTCTGCTTCGGCATGGACAGCCCTTCGCGCTGATTCGTTTTCCTCCAGTTCCCGGCGCAGCGCCTCCTGCCTTGCCTCCCGTTCCCGCTCCCGCTCCACTGCCTGCTGCGCCTCTGTAGGCAGGCGGCGGTAATGGGAGCCGGAGGTAAAGGCGTTCATGGTCCGGGTCAGACGGTTGAGCCGCAGCAGCGCGCCGGCGTCCCCGTTTTTTGCCGCCGTCATGACTTCACCCAGCTTGGATACATGGAGCCGCTGGGCTTCGTCTCTGGTTTTGCAGCGCCGAAGGGCCTTTTCATAGCCCTTCTGTTCCTCCTCAAGCTCCCGCAGATGGGCATAGAGCGTGGGGTTTTTCACCCGGAGGTAGTCCCACTCCTCCTGGGAGAGCTTTTTGCCCGCCTCGGCCTTGGTGACAATGGCCGAGAGCTTGTCGTCGCGCTCCTCGGACTGGGGCAGCAGCGCGGAGGCTCTGGTAAAGGTTACATACTCCTGCAGTGAACCGCGGTGGCCGGCGTAGTCGCCGTTTTTCTGCTTCAAGCTCCACTGGGTCTGGCGGGCCAGCCCCCTGACGTATTGATTTACCGATCCAATCCGAAAGAAATTCATGCGATCACCTTTCTCTCCCCCAAACGCAGCCAAACACCGCCCTCTGTTACTGTTTTTATCGACACCCGGGGGCAGTTATTAAAAGGATGTATTCACAAGCGGAAGCGCCGCCCGGACGGTGCTTTAAGCGCAGGGGCGGAACTGGTGCGGCTTTTCGTATTTCTTGTCGGTCAACGCAAGGGCGTCTGCACAGCCGTGCTTGCCCGCAGCTTTTTGCGAAATAAAAGAATCGACAAAGCCGCCGGGAGATGCTATAATCTTTTGTGTATTTTTACGATTATCCCAAGGGGAGGTTAGACAGATATGGAAAACAATGCTTCCGACCGGTCCAGAGTTATTTTCGGAAATCCCCAGCCGGAGCGGGTCTGCCGCAGGGCACAGCGCTCCAGAGACGGCTATGCCCGCCGCTTCGGCGACGACAGCGCGGTGTCCTACCCCGTGCGCCTGGAGCATAACCCCCAGCTTGGCCCCCTGCTGGGAGTGAAAAACGTGGTGGTGGGCGCCGGACTGCAGGACACGCCGGCGGAGTTTGACCGGGAAAAGGGAATCATCGTGGGAAACATCCGCATGGGCTTTGGCCACTACCGTATCGCCATGGCCATGGCCTCCTGTGCCCATGCACTGGGCTTTCAGCCCTATTGGATGGACCTCAATTCCTACCCTCAGACGACGGCCACCAAGGTCATCTCCGCCCAGAACGACCTCTATTCCCTCGGCTCCCGCCTCAGCCGAAAAAGCAGCCTGTTCAACCGTCTGGTCTGGGAGCCCCTGAACTATGAGGGGTTTAAAAAGCTCAGCTACAATGCCGCGGATCAGAAAAATGCGGAGCTGATGGCGCCGGTCTTTCGCAATATACCCAGGGATATTCCTCTGATTGCCACCCATGTCTGGCCCGCCCAGGCCGCGCTTCACGCGGGAATGCAGTACGTGGTGAATGCCATCCCGGACAACTGGCCCATGGCTCTGCATCTGGCGGAGGGCAGCCTCCACACGGTGCAGACCCATGCGGCCTATCAGGGCTATCGCGTTCTCAGCGGAATGGACGGCAAACGGGTGCTGCGGCCCATGCCGGAGCACGCTCTGGCCTGTACCGGCCACTATGTGGACGATGAAATCGTGTCCAACATTGCCTCCGACTGCGCTGCCCGTACCAGCCGGAAGATGAGCGGGGCGCCGCTGCGGTTTTTGCTGAGCATCGGAGGGGCCGGCGCCCAGCGGGAGATATTTGCCGCTGTGCTGAAGCACCTGCGCCCTGCCATTGGAGGAGGCAAGGCTGCGGTGTTTGTCAATCTGGGGGATTATCCCGCGGTGTGGGACTATCTCTGCCGGGAGGTCCCGGGGCTGGGCGGCGCCGCACGCACACACTTCAACGACTGGGAGGACACCCGGAGCTTTTGCCGGGAGGCGCTGGAGGGCACTGTGGAGGGGGTCCACGTTTTCAGCCATGAGAATATCTTCGAGGCAGTCTATACCACAAATCTCCTGATGCGCTGCTGCGACGTGCTGGTGACCAAGCCCAGCGAGCTGTCCTTCTACCCCGTGCCCAAGCTCTTTATCCCCCGCATCGGCGGACACGAGCAGTGGGGCGCCATCCACTCCGCCGAGATCGGTGACGGCACCCTGGAGTGCCGGGACATTCCCCACGTGCTGCAGATGGTGGATCTGCTTCTGCACGAGGACACGATTCTGATGGATTTTCTGGAGAATATCGTAAAGAACCAGATCAGCGGCATCTATGACGGCGCCTACTGGGCCGTGCGTCTGGCCATGGGTATGAGACAGACGGGGGGCGAGACGGCGTAATGGAGCAAAAGCAGGCGCTTTCCGGCCGGTCCAAGCTCTCCTACGGCCTGGGCGCGGTGGGCAAGGACATGGTATATATGCTCTCCGCAAGCTATGTGCTGTACTATTTTCAGGACGTGATGGGAGTCAGTGCCCTGGCGATGGGTACGATTTTGCTGGCGGCGAGGGTTTTCGACGCCTTCAACGACCCGATTATGGGAGTAGTGGTGGCAAAAACCCGCACCCGCTGGGGGCGGTTTCGCCCCTGGCTGCTGATCGGTACCCTGACCAACGCAGTGATTTTGTTTCTGATGTTCGCCGCGCCTCCTTCTCTGGACGGGGGCGGACTGATCGCCTACGCGGCTGTCACCTATATTCTCTGGGGCGTGACCTACACGATGATGGACATCCCCTACTGGTCCATGATCCCTGCCTTTACCGAGGGGGGCAGGGAACGGGAGAGCCTGACCACGCTGGCCCGTTCCTGCGCCGGAGTGGGCAGCGCCATCATCACCATCGTCACCATGCTCGCGGTCCACGCCCTGGGCTCCGGCGGCGCCAATGCCCGGGAGGTGGAGATCCTGGGCTTCAAATGGTTCTCCCTGATTGTGGCAGTGCTGTTTGTGCTCTGTACCGTCATCACCTGCCGCAATGTCCGGGAGCGCTCTACCGTGGAGATGGAGACCGTCTCTGTGGGCAGGATGTTCCGGGCTCTGCTGCAAAACGATCAGGCCATGGCGATTGTGGTTGCCATTGTCTGCGTCAACGGCGCTTTGTATATCACCTCCAATCTGGTGCTGTATTTCTTCAAATACGACTTCGGCGGCACGGGCTGGTATAACAGCTACACCCTGTTCAGCACCTTCGGCGGGGCCGTCAATATCCTTGCCATGATGCTGCTCTATCCCCTTTTGCGCAACGGACTGCACCTCAGCAATACCCGAATCTTCCATGTCAGCCTTGCCATGGCCGCGCTGGGCTATGCGGTGCTGCTGGTGATGACCTTCACAGGTATGTCCAATGTCTTTCTGCTCTTTGTTCCCGCCTTTTTCATTTACGGCTCCAACGGCATCAATGCCATTCTCACCACGGTCTTTCTGGCAAACACCGTGGACTATGGCGAGATCAAAAACGCCCGGCGGGACGAGTCCGTAATCTTCTCCATGCAGACCTTTGTGGTCAAGCTGGCCAGCGGCCTGGCGGCCTTTATCGCCTCGCTGTGCCTGCAGCTCAACCGCCTGTCCAACGCCGCAGTGTCCGAATCGGACAAGCTGGTGGACTTCTCTGCCGCGGTGTCCTCCGGCGCAAAGGCGGGACTGCGGATGACCATGACGCTGATTCCCATCGGAATGATGGTGTTTTCCTTTTTCTGGTTCCGTAAAAAATATCTTCTGACGGATGAGCGGGTGGCGGAGCTGGCCGCTCAGGTTCAGGCCCTGCGGGGAAAGGAGGCCGGACAATGATCCAGCGGCTCGGCGGAGAGCGTCCCGCCTTTTTGCTCCATACGGAGCACAGCACTTATGCCCTCCGTGTCACGGAGGCAGGCTTTCTGGAGCATCTGTATTACGGCGCGCGCATTGCTGCAGAGAGCACGGACGGCCTGGCGGAGGAGCATGCCTTTCCCCCGGGCAATAGCTGCGTCTGCTCCCCGGAGGAGAGCAGCTTCTCCTTGGAGGACCTGCGGCTGGAATGGTCCTCCCTCGGCAAGGGAGATATTCGGGAGCCTGCCGTGGAGGTGGTTCACGCCGACGGCAGTGCCACCTCTGATTTCCGCTATGCCAACTATGCTCTTGGCAGGGGCAATCTGGCTTTTGGCGGACTGCCCGCAGCCTGTGACGATGCGGAGACCTCGGAATGGCTGCGGATCTATCTCGAAGACCGTCAGTACGGCCTGAGCCTGCGCCTGACCTATCGGGTGTTTGCAGCCTGCGATGTCATCACCCGCTCCGCCTCCCTGAAAAACAACAGCGGAGAGAGCGTCCGCGTGGAACGGCTCATGAGCTGCTGCATGGACTTTGACCCCGGGGAATACACCCTCAGCACCTTTGGTGGGGCATGGGCGCGGGAGATGCAGCGGACCGACACGCCTCTGGACGCCGGCAAACATGTCAATGCCAGCGTCACCGGTTTTTCCTCCAGCAGGGCCAACCCGTTTGTCATGCTCTGGGAATCTCCCTGCGGGGAGGAGTCGGGGCAGTGCTGGGGCCTGAACCTGATTTACAGCGGAAACCACTATGCATGCGCAGAGGTCAGCCCCTACGGCACGCTCCGCTTTGTCAGCGGTATCAATCCCAACGGGTTTTCCTGGCTTCTGGACCCCGGGGCACGCTTTGAGGCTCCGGAGGCGGTGCTCTGCTTCTCTGACCAGGGCTTCCATGGCATGAGCTGCGCCATGCACAGCTTTGTCCGGGAGCATATCGTCCGGGGAGAGTGGAAGCGCAGGCTGCGGCCTGTTTTGCTCAACAGCTGGGAGGCGGCCTATTTCAACATCAGCGAGGCAAGGCTTTTGCGCCTGGCAAAGGCCGCCAGACGGGTGGGCATTGAGCTGTTTGTGGTGGATGACGGCTGGTTCGGCCGGCGGGACGACGACACCAGCTCACTGGGCGATTGGTATCCCAACCCCAAAAAGCTGCCCGACGGTCTCACCGGACTGGCAGAAAAAATTCTGGCGCTGGGGATGGAATTCGGCATTTGGGTGGAGCCGGAGATGGTCAGTGAAAACAGCGCCCTCTACCGCGCGCACCCGGACTGGGTCATGCGTATTCCCGGAAAGCCCCATGCCGAGGGACGGCACCAGCTGGTGCTGGACCTCTGCCGCAGCGCGGTGCAGGACTGGATGATCGAGACCATGAGCACGCTCTTTTCCTCCGCCGCCATCTCCTATGTCAAATGGGACTGCAACCGTATTTTCTCCGATGTCTACTCTCCCGCGCTGCCTCCGGAGCGCCAGGGGGAGACTGCCCACCGGTATATACTGGGACTCTACCGGGTGCTGGGGACACTGATGGAACGCTTTCCCCACATCCTCTTTGAGGGCTGCGCCGCCGGGGGAAACCGCTTTGACCTGGGCGCTCTGTGCTATTTTCCCCAGATTTGGGCCAGCGATAATACCGACGCCCTCTGCCGTGCCGAGATCCAAACCGGTTACAGCTATGGCTATCCCCCCTCGGTCTGGTCCGCCCATGTATCCGACGTGCCCAACCACCAGACCCTGCGCCGCACGGACCTGGAGACGCGGTTTCATGTGGCGGCCTTCGGACTGCTGGGCTATGAGTGCAATCTCTGCGATTTCAGCCCGGAGGAGCTTACGGCGGTAAAACGGCAGATCGTGCTGTATAAATACTGGCGGGAAACGCTGCAGTTCGGCGAATTTTTCCGCGCCCGTACCCTGGGGCAGGGGGGAGGCGGCTTCAGTACGCTGGGGAGAAGCCCCGGCAATGTGGTGGAGTGGACAAGCGCAGCCCCCGGCGGAGAGCGGGCCGTATCCCTGCTCCTGCAGGCTCTGGTGCATCCCAACACCCAGCAGGCCATTCTGCACCCCCGGGGTCTGAAGCCGGAGGGGCGCTATCATCTGGTAGGGCAGCTGCGGGACAATGACCTGCGGGATTACGGCGGACTCATCAATTATGTGGCGCCCATCCATGTCCGGCAGGATGGGACGCTGCACAGCGTTCTGGCAAAGGCCGTGCGGCTCTCCGGCGAGAAGGAGGAGCACCACATGACCGGTGCGGCCATGATGCGCGCCGGCGTCCGTCTGCGCCCTGCCTTCACCGGCGGCGGCTATACGGAGAATCTGCGGCTGTTTCCCGATTTCGCCTCCCGCATTTATTTCATCGAAGAAGAAGGGCCGCTGCCGCGGCTCAGTGAGGGACAGGGAACATGAGAGAATACATCAACAATGACTGGGAGTTTACCGAAAGCTTTACCGAAGCACTGCTGGACCCGGACTTTCGGGAGAATCTGGAGCGGGTGCGGATTCCCCACACGGTGAAGGAGCTTCCGCTGCACTATTTCGACGAGAAGTGCTGCCAGCTGCGCAGCGGTTACCGCCGGAGCTTTTTCGTGCCGGAGAGCTGGCAGGGACAGCGCGTGCTGGTGACCTTTGAAGGGGTGGCCCACGGCTGCCGGGTCTGGTGCAACGCGCTCCCGGCAGGAGAGCACCGCTGCGGCTATACCGCCTTTACGCTGGAGCTGACGGAGCTGCTGCGCTATGGAAAGGAGAACTATATTACCCTGGAGGTGGACAGCCGGGAGAGCCAGAATCTCCCGCCCTTTGGCCATGTGATTGACTATCTGACCTATGGCGGCATCTACCGGAATGTGTTTCTGGAGCTGCGTCCGGAATGCTTTGTGGCCGATGTGTACGTCCAGCCGGAGGTGTCCGGGGCGCTGCGCAGCATCGTCTGCCTGGACGGCGGGCCGGACGACAGCCTGCGGCTGCGGCAGCGGGTGTGGAAGCGCGGCGCAGAGGCAGGTCCGCCCCTGGCGGAAAAGCGTTTTCTGACTGCGACACCTTCCCCCGGGCAGAGGCTCTCCCTCCGCCTCTCCGTCCCCGCACCGGAGCTGTGGGACCTGGATACTCCGAATCTCTACACCCTGGAGACCGCACTGCTGCGGGATGGGACGGTGATCGACACGTCGGAGACCGTTTTTGGCTTCCGCAGCTCGGAATTCCGGGCGGACGGATATTATCTGAACGGCAGGAAGGTCCGTCTCCGGGGACTGAACCGCCATCAGAGCTACCCCTATGTGGGCTACGCAATGCCCCGCAGCATGCAGCGGCTGGACGCAGAGATTCTCAAGCGGGAGCTGGGGGTCAATGCTGTGCGCACTTCCCACTATCCCCAGTCTCAGGACTTTATCACGCGCTGCGACGAGCTGGGACTTTTGGTTTTCACGGAGATTCCAGGGTGGCAGCATATCGGGGATGCGGACTGGCAGGAGCAGGCAGTGGTGAATGTGGAGGAGATGGTGACGCAATACCGCAATCACCCCTCTGTGATCCTCTGGGGTGTGCGCATCAATGAGAGTCAGGACAACGATGACCTCTACCGCCGCACCAACGAGCGCGCCCATGCGCTGGACCCCACCCGTCCCACCGGCGGTGTGCGCTATCTGAAAAAGAGCAGCTTTCTGGAGGATGTCTATACCTTCAATGATTTTATCCACGACGGCAGCAACAGCGGCTGTCAGAAAAAGTCCGCCGTGACACCGGACATGAGCAGGGCCTATCTGATCAGCGAATATAACGGGCATATGTACCCCACCAAGGCCTTTGACAGCGAGGTCCACCGCACGGAGCACGCCCTGCGCCACGCCAGAGTGCTCAACGCGGTGGCCGGGGAACCGGACATCGCGGGGTCCTTCGGCTGGTGCATGTTTGACTATAACACCCACCGGGACTTTGGCAGCGGCGACCGCATCTGCTACCACGGGGTGCTGGATATGTTCCGCAATCCCAAGACTGCCGCCTGGGTCTATGCCAGCCAGCAGGAGGAGACGCCGGTGCTGCACATCTCCTCCGGCATGGACATCGGCGAGCAGCCCGGCAGTCTCCGGGGGGACGTGTGGATTTTTACCAATGCGGACAGCGTGCGGATGTATCGGGGCGGAAGCTTTATCAAGGAGTTCCGCCGGGAGGATTCCCCCTTTTCCAGCCTGCCCCATGGTCCGCTTCTGATCGACGACTATATCGGCGAGCGAATGCGGGAACAGGAGGGCATGAAAAGCGCAGCCCAGAATGCCCTGGTGAAGGATCTGCTGAACAGCGCGGCGCGCTATGGCATGAACCGCCTCCCCGCGGGGATGAAGGCCAGGGCCGCTGCTGCCATGGCAGGCTATCGTATGCGCGTTACCGATGCCTACCGGCTCTATGAGAAGTACATCGGCAGCTGGGGAGGAGAGGCAGAGGGCTTCCGGTTTGAGGCAATTCGCAACGGAACCGTGGTAGCGGAGACGGTGTGCACTGCCGCCGGCCGGCCTGCGCTGCATCTGGACCTCTCCCACACGGTGCTGACCGAGGGCGACAGCTACGACGTGGCGGCACTGCGGGTGCGCGTCTGCGACGAAAACGGGAATACGCTGCCCTTCTGGAACACGCCTTTGCCGGTGACGGTGGAGGGTCCGGCCGTGCTCATCGGCTGCGGGTCCCTGATTCCGGTCAGCGGCGGTATGGGCGGCGCTTACCTCAAAACCACCGGCTCTCCCGGCCCTGTCCGGCTGCGGCTCTCCCTTCCCGGCGCGTGGGACCCGACGGGGGAGGCTGCGGTGACCGCAGCGCTCTATGTCCGGCTGGCAGGCAACGGAAATATACCTCTGGAGAAACAGGAGGAGATAGAAAAATGAAGCTTGCAACAGCCCTTTCCGAGCGGGCGGAGCTGCAGCGAAAGCTCAGCGAGCTGGGCACCAGGCTGAACAACAATGCAAAAACCCAGGAAGGGGAGTCCCCCTCCGAGGACCCTGCGGTCCTGCTCAACGAGCTGGACGGGGTGCTGCGGCGGCTGGAGCTCCTGATGGCCCAAATCAATCTCACCAACAGCCGCACAGCGGTGGAAGGGGAGACCATCACAGAGCTGCTGGCAAGGCGGGACTGCCTGAAAAAACGTCTGCAATATATGCGCAGCTTTTTGGACACGGCCAGCAGCCGGGTGGACCGTTATTCCAAAACGGAGATCCGCATTGTTTCCACGGTGGACGTGTCCGCCCTGCAAAAGCAGGTGGACGCCGAGAGCAAGCGTCTGCGGGAGACAGACGAGAAGCTGCAGGAGCTGAACTGGACCACAGAGCTGATGGAATGAGCCTTCCCGGGGAAAGACGGTAGTTCGAAAAAGCGGGCGTGATCTCTGCGGCTGAGAAGGAGCCGTACTGTATGGTCTATGGGGGCACATAGCGGGTTCGAATCCCGGCTGTATGCGTTATGCCCCGCACAGAGGCACACTTGCAGTCCTTCGGGACGTTCTACAGCGTATGATTATTACCATATCGCCGGTTTTCGGACGAGGGTGGTGTCGGGGAAGCAGCCCCGCGAAGGCTGTCCTTTTCCCGCCGGAGGATGCCCAAAACCAAAAAATGCAAATCCTGTAGCGAGAATCCGCTAAAAAGGAGCGAACCGAAATTTCGGTTCGCTCCTTTTTTCAGTAAAAACGGGTACAGGAGGGAAAAGCACGTGAGACTATTTTCTGATTAAATTCTTTAATCAGAAACGCCGCGTAACACGCGGCGTTTTCAGCACAAAATGCGCTGATACTATTCTCCCATAAAAAGTAGAAACTTTTTATGGGAGAGGCGCCGCTTGACGCGTCGCCCATTTGCGCCAAAAG
>CAJOPB010000184.1 GCA_905236305.1 uncultured Oscillospiraceae bacterium
CCCCGTACCCTCGAACGGGTACGGGGCCGCCTCATACTGTTTTTCAGTAAGCTGTTTTATTTTATGTAAAAGATGATTGAATTTTATCCCGACAGCAGTTATAATAATCTGATAGCTGTCTTTCTCAGCGGCACTGCCGCTCCGCGGCGGGGAAAACTACGGAAGAAATGAGGCGCCTGAGGATGCCGAGATTAAGTGTCATTTTGCCTGTGTATAACGCGGAGCAATATCTGGACCGCGCGGTGGATTCCGTTCTGGAGCAGCGCTTTAGGGACTGGGAGCTGATCCTGGTGGACGACGGCTCCACCGATGCCTCCCCCTCTCTGTGTGACGCACGGGCTGCCGCAGACCGACGCATTCGCGCCATCCATCAGGCCAATGCCGGCCCGAGTGAGAGCCGCAACCGGGGAATGGACGCCGCCGCCGGGGAGTATATCGCGTTTCTCGACGCCGATGACCGGCTGGACAGAGAATGCTATGCCCGGCTGTTTGAGGCCATGGACGCCGCGGGGGGAGACTGCGCCTGCTGCGGATATGTCCCGGTATGGGAAGGCGGCAGCGGCGCGCTGGTGCCGCCGCCTCTGTCTCCAGGCGCACATGAGGGCGATGAGATCACCCGGGGGTTGGTGCTGCCGCTGATCCAGGACCGGCTGCGGGCGGACGCTGTCAACGGCATGGTCTGGCGCTGGCTGTTCCGGCGGGAGGAGATCGCGGCGCTGTCTCTGCGCTTTTACGGGGGATATTATGAGGATGAGATGTTTCTGATCCACTATTTTTCCCGCCCCCGGCGTCTGGTCTGCGCGGCGGAGGGCCTTTACTATTATTATGAATGTCCCACCTCGGTGACCCACCGCTACTTTCCCGGCTTTGTCCCGCACTATCTGCGCATTCTGTCCGCCAAGGCTGCCGCGGTGGCCGATTACGCGCTGCCGGTGCGCTCCGACTGGCGGGATAACTGCGCCTGGGCAGGGCTGCTTGCCGCCGTGGGCAACGAGTTTGCGCCCGGGGGGCCGCATGGCCTGGGCACGCATCTGAAAAATCTGCGGGAAATGTGTGCCATACCGGACTTTGCCCATGCCCTGGCCCACTATGTCCCCCGCGGGATGAACCGGCGCAAGGCGCTGGTGGCGGCGCTGCTGCGCAAACGGCTGCTGCTGCCGCTGTGCCTGCTCTATGCTGTAAAAAACAGGGGATGACCCCTGAGTTACTAAAGGAGAAGTAAACTGCCATGATTGACAAAAACGGCAAGCTGTTCGGAAAGCTCAACATTATCGACCTGCTGATTGTGCTGGTTCTCATCGCCGCGGTGCTCTCTCTGGTCCTGCGTCCCAAGCAGGTGGAGGACACGGACGACGAGGAAAAGGATACCCAGCTGGAAATCGTCAATGTCACCTTCTATGCCGACTATGTGCCCAGCTATGTGCCCGAGAGCATGCAGATCGGCGACCCTCTGGTGGACTTTCTGGACAGCCACAAGCTGGGCAAGCTGATTTCCTTTGAGACAGAGGACGGCTACGCCCTGACCTATGACCAGGAAAAGGGTGAGACCGTGTCCATGGACCTGCTGAACCGGGTGTTCATGACCTTTACCGCCGAGGCGGAGGGCGAGTTTACCCGTAACGGCTTCAAGGTGGGCTACACCACCTACGTTGTGGGCGGCTCCTATATGATCAACGTGGGCCCCACCCGCGTCTCCTGCTACGTCAAGAGCTTTGAACCGACGGGTGTGATGGTGGATAAGCCGGACGAGGATGCAAAAGACTGAGGGAGTGACACAATGCTGAAGGAAAGCATTTTAGGCAAAGCCTATGGCGTCTGGCTCAAGAGTGCGGTTCTGGCGCTGCTCCGGCGCATCTGGCACGCGCTGGGGGCGGCCGCCAGGGGCAGCCGGCTGCTCCATATTCTCTTTGGCCCGGACCGGGCGGATGAGATCTATTCCCGGACCCTCTTTGCCAGAGCCTTCCGCCGCTTCTTTGACGCGCTGCTTTGGCTGCTGCGGGGACTTGTATCCCTGTCCCGGGGGAGCGTGCTCCGGCCGCTGCTGGGGCCTGCGGTGCGCGCCTCGCGGCTGTTTCGCTACGAGGTGCTGGCGTCGCTGTTCTGCGCGGTGATGTTTGTGGTGCCCCACGAGTGGTGGAACAATTTCCACTGCGTCATTGCCGGCGTGGTATTCTTGATCGCCTATCTGTTTCGCTGTGCCGCGGGGCGGCGGGAGTTTGTCTACCCCGACGTGATGGGGCCGGGCTTTGCGCTGTTTTTCATCGCCTGCCTGCTCAGCCTGGTGTTCACCACGGACATTTTGGACAGCACCCGGATTCTGGTGCTGTTTCTGGGGGCCTTCGCCATGTGCTGGATGGTGGCCGTCAATTTCGACGAGCCCCGGGCGCTGCGCACCCTGATGGGTTTCCTTTACTTCAGTATGCTGATTGTCAGCATCTACGGCATCATGCAGCGGGTGCTGGGTCTGGTCCAGGTCAACCGCTTCATCACGGATATGGAGCTGAACAAGGGCGTGCCCGGGCGGATTTATTCCACACTGGACAACCCCAACAATCTCTCCGGCTTTATCCAGCTCTTTCTTCCCATGGGAGCAGCCTTTGCCGCCGCGCGGGAAAAGGGCTGGAAGCGGCGGGCGCTGGGGCTGGGGCTGCTTTTCCCCGTGGTGGCCATGGTGATGACCTATTCCCGGGCGGGCTGGCTGTCTGTGATGCTGGCCGCCGCGGTGTTTGTGTATTACCATGAAAAGAAGGTTGTGCCGGCCCTGCTGGTGTTTCTGCTGCTTGCCCTGCCCCTGCTGCCCCAGAGCGTCCTGACCCGGCTGGACACCATTACCGACACGCGGGATACCTCCCGCAGCCACCGTCTTGCCATCTGGGAGGGCGTGCTGAATCTGCTGACGGACAAGTGCTACTGGATTACGGGCATCGGGCTCGGACCCAACACCTTCAAAAATGTCTATCCGGATTATGCCGTGTATATCGGGCGCTACGGCGCCTACCAGTCCCAGATGCTGTATCTGGAGCTGGATCTGGAGCTGGGTATCCTGGGATTTCTGTCCTTTTTCTGGATGACCTTCAAGTTTGCGGGAAGACTGGTGCGGGCCATCCGCGCCGGCGGCGGCGGCAGAGAAAACCGTCTGGCGCTGGTAGCGGTGCTGGCCAGCCTCATGGGGCTGGCAGTCTCCTCGGTGGCGGAATATCTCTGGTTTTACCAGCGGCTGATCTACGGTTATTTCATCTACTACGGCGCGGGCTTGGCGGCGCTGCGCATTGCGGAGCGAAAGGAGGCGGGAGCGGATGCGGAAGGCATTCCGGAGGGATAATCTTCTGCTCTGGGCAATGGTGGCCATCGGCACGGTGTGCTGTCTGACGGCATTGTACCGCCGTGCCGCTGCGGAGGACGCAGACCGCGCTGTGGCCTATGCCATCAGCCTGGACCACGTGCAGCTTCTGGCCCGGACAAGCGGCCGGAGCCTGGAGGAGTGGCTGGATGTTCTCAGGGATTCCGGGGTGCATTATCTGATCGGCAGCAATCTCAATGAGCGCAAGGCCCGGGCAACCGCCGAGGCGGCGGGAATGGAATTTGCCCGCTCCGGCGCCGTGGCCTGGCCCTCCGACGCATTTTTGCTGCCCTCTACCACTGCCTCCATGTTCAGCCGCTCCCCGGTCTATGTCTATGACCGTCCCCACGGCAGCCTGTCCGTGCCCCTGGTTCTGGTGGAGAACTGGAAACGCACCGGACAGCTGATGCCGCAGAGCTTCGACCCCAACCAGTGGGACGGACCTATGGTAAAGGGGCTGTATCTCTATGCCGAATACCGCCAGAACTTTGCCGGGGAGGGCGCCATCTCCAACACGGAGAACATCCTGTTTCTGGCCGCAACAGACCGCAATGTCCGGCTCATCGTGCTGACACCGCTGACGCCCCACACCTTTGACACTGGGGAGATCGTCACGGATATGGCAGCCTATCAGGGAATGCTGGCCAGCCTGTCCCGGCGTCTGGCCCAGCGGGGGCTGAATGCCGGCGGAGAATTCTCCATGCTCCAGGCGCCCCGTCGCTCCGGACCGCTGCTTGCGGGGATGAGCCTGCTGCCTGCGGCCATGGCGGTGCTGCTGCTCTGCGTGGTGCTGCAGGCGCTGGGCAAAGCGGTTAAGCCGCTGTGGAAAAATGCCCTGCTGGTCCTGGGGATCATCGCGGCGCTGGCCGGCGGAATGGTGGTGCCCAACTGGCTGCAAAAGCTGGTGCCCTTCGGCACCGCAGTGCTGGCGGGCTGCTGGGCGTCGCTGTGGCTTTGCTATCTCGCCTATGACGGCGATACGCTGTGGCGCAAAGCGGCCATGCCCCTTGCCCTGCGCTGCGTTGCGGCCACCGCGGGACTGCTCTGCTGCTCCCTGGCCGGGGCGCTGTGCATCGGGGCGCTGTTGGCTGACCGGGGCTTCATGCTGCAATTCAAGGTGTTTACCGGGGTCAAGGCCGCCCAGCTTGCGCCGATCCTGTTCTGCGCGGCGGCACTGTTCTGGGTGCTGTTTCGCCGCAACCGGCGCCGGGACTGGCGCCGGGTCTCGCCCGCGCTGGTCATCTTTCTGGGCGTCGCCGTAGCGGCGGCGCTGGTGGTGCTGATTCTCCGCTCCGGGGACAACATGCTGCCGGTGAGCCAGCTGGAGCTGGATGTCCGCAGCTGGCTGGAGCTCAAGCTCTATGCCCGTCCCCGCACCAAGGAATTTCTGCTGGCCTTCCCGGCGCTGGCGCTGTTTGTCACGGCCTGTGAACGTCAGACGCCGCTGCTGGCCCTGCCTCTGGGGGTGCTGTCCTCTGTGGCGGCCACCAGCGTGATCAACACCTTCTGCCACATCTTTACCCCCCTGCGGGTCTCCCTGGCCCGGACCTTTCTCGGCGCGGGCATCGGACTTGTGATCGGACTTGCGGGCATGGTGGTATTTGCACTGCTTTTGGGAAAGGGAAAACAGCGCGGAACGCATCCCGCCGGGGAATCGGCGGAAACATAACAGGAGGCGAAGCGATGAAGCTGAAAAAAAATCTCTGTGTGCTGCTCTGCGCCTGCCTGCTGCTGGGCCTGGTGCCCGTCGGCGTGCTGGCGACAAACCGGTATGAGTATGCTGAGGCCGTCGCCACAGAACTGAAAACACTGGGACTGTTTCAGGGGGTGTCAGATTCCAATTTTGACCTTTACCGCGCCCCCTCCCGGGTCGAAGCGCTGGTGATGCTGATCCGCCTGCTGGGGCGGGATGAAAACGCCAGGAACAGCCGCCTGACCCACCCCTTCACCGACGTGCCCGGCTGGGCCAACGGCTATGTGGGCTACGCCTATCAGGAAAAGCTGACCAACGGCGTCTCGGATACCAGCTTTGGAGAGGGCATTGCCAACTCCGCAGCCTATCTGACCTACGTGCTGCGCGCCCTGGGGTATTCCGACAGGAACAACGAGGATTTTTCCTATTCCGACCCCTATATGCTGGCCGGCAGCGTGGGCCTGCTGCCCAGCGAGGTGCGCACGACCAATTTCCTGCGGGCGGATGTGGTGCTGGTGTCCTATGCGGCCCTCTCCGCCAAGCTGAAGGATTCCGGGCAGACGCTGGCGGACAAGCTGATCGGCGAGGGTGTTTTTACCCGGCAGGCATATCAGTCGGCACAGAAGAAGCTGGCGGGACTGACGGTGGATGAGCCGGACCCGTCTCCCACTCCCGCCCCCACCCCGACGCC
>CAJOPB010000185.1 GCA_905236305.1 uncultured Oscillospiraceae bacterium
CGCCGTGGAGCGCACCGGAGACGACCCGGCTGTGGTGCTCTATTCCGGCGGCACCACCGGCACCAGCAAGGGCATTGTGCTGACCAATAAAAATTTCAATGCCCTGGCTGCCCAGATCGTGGCAACCAACCCCATGTTCCGCCCCGGGGACCGGATGCTGGCCGCCATGCCCATCTTCCACGGCTTCGGCCTGGGGGTGTGCATCCACTCCATGCTTTTCAACGGCGGAAGGTGCATTCTGGTGCCCCGCTTCACCGCCAAGAGCTATGCCAGCCTCATCACCAGGTATAAGTGCAACTTCATCGCCGGCGTCCCCACCCTCTATGAGGCGCTGCTGCGGCTGCCGGGGCTGGAGCGGGCGGACTACAGCTCCCTCAAGGGAGTATTCTCCGGCGGCGACTCCCTGTCCGTGGAGCTGAAAAAGAAGTTTGACAAATTCCTCTATGATCACAAAGCCGTCATTCAGGTGCGGGAGGGCTACGGCACCACCGAGACGGTCACCGCCTGCTGCCTGACGCCCACCCACATCTACAAGGAGGGCAGTATCGGCATCCCCTTCCCGGATACATACATCAAAATTGTCCGGCCCGGCACCGACGAGGAGCTGCCCTACGGCGAGGAAGGGGAGATTCTGCTGGCAGGTCCCACGGTGATGAAGGAATATATGGACAATCCCGCGGAGACCGCACAGACTCTGAGAAGGCACGCGGACGGCCTGACCTGGGTCTACACCGGGGATCTGGGCACCCAGGACGAGCAGGGCTTTGTCTACTTCCGGGGCAGGGCCAAGCGGATGATTGTCACCTCCGGCTACAATGTCTACCCTGCCCAGATCGAAAATATTCTGGATGCCCACGAGAAGGTGGTCATGTCCTGCGTCATCGGCGTGCCCGACGCCTATAAGATGCAGAAGGTGAAGGCCTTTGTGGTGCTGCAATCCGGCGTCCCCCAGAGCGACGGCACCCGGCAGGAGCTGCTGGATTATTGCAGAAAGCACGTGGCAAAATACGCCATGCCCTGCGACATCGAGTTCCGGGAGGAGCTGCCCAAGACCCTGGTGGGCAAGGTGGCCTACCGGGTGCTGGAGGAGGAGCAGGAAAAAACCGCCTCCGCCCGGGAGGCCTAGCGCCTCCCGGCCGCCCTCCGGCAGCCCCCCGAAAACGCCGGAAACCGTTGGTACAGGCCGATTTTTTAAAAATTTTCCCTTTCACCCCCTTGCGGAATCAGGTTTCTTAGTATACAATGACTAAAATCCACTGTGTAGAGAAGCAAGCCGACGATGTATGGAAGAAAGGAGAATCGCATTGAATATCGCCCTGTTGTCCAACGACGGAAAAAAAGAGCTGATGGTACAGTTCTGCATTGCCTACTGCGGCATATTGGCAGGCCACGAGCTCTGCGCCACCAAGACCACCGGAAAGCTGATCAGCGACGCCACCGGACTGCCGATCACGCTCTGCCTTCCCGCGAACCAGGGCGGCAGCCAGCAGATCGGTGCGCGCATCGCCTATAACGAGATCGATCTTGTGCTGTATTTCTGCGACCCGGACGACGAGGACGGACAAAAACGTGTCAATGAGATTGCCCGGCTGTGCGATCGCCACACCATCGCCTTTGCCTCCAACGCGGCCAGCGCGGAGGTGCTGATCCAGGGACTGCGCCGCGGTGACCTGGACTGGCGCAATATTGTCAACCCGCGAAACAAAAAGGCATAGCTTCTCCGGCTCCCCCGGAGCGCGTGCAAAAGTGCGCGCGCACCGGCGAGAGAGCCTTTTTACGCAACCAAAAACGCGCCGCCGCGGCGGCGCGTTTTTTATAGGGAAGGAGTCGCATTTTATGGAACGTATCAAGCCCCGGACGCTGTCCGGGTTTATGGAGCTGCTGCCGGCGCAGCAGGCAAAGCTGGAGCAGTTTCTCTCCGTACTGCGCCGGGATTACAGCCTCTACGGCTTTACTCCTCTGGACACCCCCGTCATCGAGAGCGCCGAGGTGCTGCTGGCAAAGGGCGGTGGGGAGACGGAAAAGCAGATCTACCGCTTTACCAAGGGCGACAGCGACCTGGCGCTGCGCTTTGATCTGACCGTCCCCCTGGCCAAATATGTGGCGTTGAATTACGGGAGCCTGTCCTTCCCCTTCCGCCGCTTTCAGATCGGCAAGGTCTATCGGGGCGAGCGGGCCCAGCGGGGCCGCTTCCGGGAGTTTTATCAGGCGGATATTGACATCATCGGCGACGGAAAGCTGGACATCGCCAACGAGGCGGAGATCCCCTCCATCATATACCGCACCTTCACCGACCTGGGCCTGAGCAGATTTGTCATCCGGGTCAACAACCGGAAAATTCTGAACGGCTTCTATGCCCTGCTGGGGCTGTCGGAGCAGAGCGGGGACATTATGCGCTCTGTGGACAAGCTGGACAAGATCGGCCCTGAGAAGGTGGGCGCCATTTTGCGGGAGGAGCTGGGACTGCGGCCGGAGGCTGCGGAGGAAATTCTCCGTTTCATCGCCATCCGGGGAAGCAACGCGGAGGTGCTGGCCGCGCTGGAGGCTTACCGGGGCAAAAACGCGCTGTTTGACGCGGGACTGGAGGAGCTGAAGGCCGTAACCGCCTTCCTGCCGGAGTTCGGCGTGCCGGAGAAAAACTTTGCCGTGGACCTGACCATCGCCCGGGGACTGGACTACTACACCGGCACGGTGTATGAGACCACCCTCACTGACCATCCGGAGATCGGCTCTGTCTGCTCCGGGGGGCGCTACGACAATCTCGCAGAATATTATACCGACAAGCCCCTTCCGGGCGTGGGTATCTCCATCGGCGTGACCCGGCTGTTTTACGTCCTGCAGGAGCAGGGAATGCTGTCCGACACCCTTGTGACCGCGCCGGCGGACGCCCTGGTGATCCCCATGACCGACGATCTGCGCTTTGCCGTCTCCACCGCAACGGCCCTGCGGAACGCCGGCGTGCGGACTCAGATTTATACGGAGAAGAAGAAATTCAAGGCGAAGATGAGCTATGCGGACCGGCTGGGCTTTCCCTTTGCGGTGTTGATCGGGGAGGACGAAATCGCTCAGGGCATGGCAGCGCTGAAGGATATGCAGACCGGAGAGCAGCGGCTGCTGCGCCCGGAGGACTGCGCCAGAGCCGTGGCGGAGGCCATGGCGGTGCGGCGCGGGGGAAACGTGATAAAAGAATAACGAA
This sequence comes from uncultured Oscillospiraceae bacterium, assembly GCA_905236305.1. Lineage (GTDB taxonomy): Bacteria > Bacillota > Clostridia > Oscillospirales > Oscillospiraceae > RGIG7114. The sequence continues at coordinate 3,197 of CAJOPB010000185.1, forward strand.
ACAGGAGCGAATGAAAGACCATGACACAGAACAGAACCCATACCTGCGGCCAGCTCCGCATGGAGCATGCGGGCCAGCGCGTCCGCCTCTGCGGCTGGCTGGAAAACCTGCGGGAGGTAAGCGGCAGCCTGGTATTTGCTGTCCTGCGGGACTTTTACGGCGTCACCCAACTGGTGACGGAGGATACGGCCCTGATCGCTGCCCTGCGGGAGCTGAACAAGGAGAGCACCATTGCCGCGGAGGGCACCGTCCGGGAGCGCAGCAGCAAAAATCCCCGGCTCCCCACCGGGGATATCGAGGTGGTGCTGGACAAGCTGGAGGTGCTGGGCCGCTGCCGCTATAATGAGCTGCCCTTTGAGATCAACCGCAGCCGGGAGGCGGATGAGACCGCGAGACTCAGATACCGCTATCTGGACCTCCGCAACCCCGCAGTGAAGGAAAATATTCTGCTGCGCTGCAATGTGGTGGCAGCGCTGCGCCAGGCCATGACGGACCACGGCTTTTTGGAGATCACCACCCCCATCCTCACAGCCTCCTCTCCGGAGGGCGCCCGGGACTATCTGGTGCCGGCGCGGAAGCACCCCGGCAAGTTCTATGCGCTGCCCCAGGCGCCCCAGCAGTTCAAGCAGCTTTTGATGACTGCCGGCTTCGACCGCTATTTTCAGATCGCGCCCTGCTTCCGGGATGAGGACGCCCGGGGCGACCGCAGTCCCGGCGAGTTTTATCAGCTGGATATGGAGATGGCCTTTGCCAGCCAGGAGGATGTATTTGCGGTGCTGGAGGACGTGCTGCCCCCCATTTTCGCCAAATACGGCAAATACCACACCGCATCTCAGCCTCCCTTCCGCCGCATTCCCTATCTGGAGGCGCTGGAAACCTATGGGACCGACAAGCCGGACCTGCGCATCGACCTGACCGCAAAGGATGTCACAGCGCTGTTTGCGGAAACTGAATTCGCCCCCTTCCAGGGACAGCAGGTGAAGGCCGTGGTCATCTCCGACTGCAGTCTGACCCGCAAGCAGATCGACAAGCTGCTCTCGGACTGCGAGGTGCAGAGCGGCAGCAAGGGCTATTGGTTCAAGACCGACGCGTCGGGCGCCATTGCCGGAGGCGTCTCCAAGTTTGTGGACGCGGAAAAGGCAAAGGCCATGCTGGAGCTGGCTCCCAACACCCTGGTGGTGCTGGGCACCGGCAGCAAAAGCGCCGGCGTGCTGATCAAGACCTTCGGACCGGCCTGTCCGGGTCATTTTGACCGGGAGCGCTATGAATTCTGCTGGATCGTGGATTTCCCCATGTATGAGATTGGAGAGGAGAGCGGACAGCTGGAATTCTGCCACAACCCCTTCTCCATGCCCTCCGGCGGGTTGGATGTGCTGCTGCAGGCGGAGCGCGGAGCGCTGGACCCCCTGACCATCACCGCCGATCAGTATGATCTGGTATGCAACGGCGTGGAGCTGTCCTCCGGCGCGGTGCGCAACCACGACCCGGAGATCATGGTAAAAGCCTTTGAGATGGTCCGCCTGGGCGAGGAGGATGTGAAGAAAAAGTTCCCTGCCATGTACAATGCCTTTTGCTATGGAGCTCCGCCCCACGCGGGAATCGCCCCGGGTGTGGACCGCATGGTCATGCTGCTGGCCGGAGAGGACTCCATCCGGGAGATCATCCCCTTCCCCATGAACAAAAACGCCCAGGACATCATGATGGGCGCCCCCGGCGAGGTCACCCCGACCCAGCTGGACGAGCTGCATATCGCTGTCACGGCAAAGGAGCCGGGCGCTGCGGCCGGCGACTAGTACGAAAGCTTTAATCCCTTAAAGCTTTTTATAGAAGTTTCATATCAAAAAAGGAGGGATACGGCCATGGCGGCAAAAAAAGTAGGCACACTGATCCGGGAGGCGCGCACGGATGCGGGGCTGACGCAGGAACAGCTGGCAAAAAAGATCTCGGGCCTGACTGCCTCGGATATCAGCAAGGCGGAGCGGGGAGAGAAGGAGCTGACCCAGGCCCAGCTAAAGGCCATCGCAAAGGCCACCGGCGTGACCCAGGCTTCGCTGCTCAACGCACCCAAGGGCGGCAGTACCTCCGGGGCGAAAAAGCCCGCTGCGTCCACATCGCCGTCCTCCTCCGGCACCTCTGTAAAGGTCACCGCAGCGGAGAAAAAGCTGCTGACGCTCTACCGCAAGGCAGACGCAAAAACGCGGGAGGCCGTGGTTTCCATGCTGGAGGAAAACACCGGTACGGCGGCGGCCTCGGACAGCGGAGATTTGCTAAACACGCTGCTGGAGGGCGCTGTGGGGCTTTTGACCGGCAAAAAGTGAAAAACCGCAAAATGAAAAGCGCCTCGGGCCTTTGATGCAGGCAAGCCCGAAGCGCTTTTTCATATTTCATGGATCGCAGGCAGAGATTTGTTAATTTTCCTCATCGCCGCCGTCAAAGTCAAATTCCATCATCTCTCCGCAGTTGGGACACTGGATGCTCCCCAGCTCGATGACATCCTCATCCACGGTGATGGTTTTCTCACAGGCGGGACAGGTTACCTCAAAAAACTGCGGCTCTCCGTCATCCTCATCCTCAAGATCATCCTCATCCTCATTCTCGCCGCAGACCATATCCTCCACGTCACTGAGGTCGTCGCTGATGGCGTCCACGTCCTCACTGAGATCGTAGAGATCACTCTCGATGTCCTCGATGTCCTCGGCCATCTCGCCCAGAATCTCCGCGATAATGGCAAACAGCTTGCCCTCGCCGGATTCCTGGTTCAGCTCCATGCCCTCCATCAATCCCTTCAGGTATGCAACCTTCTCTGCGCTTGTCATGACACGGCCTCCTTTCACGGCGTCATAGAATGAATGGTACGTGTGCTGCTGTCTCAGGCGCGGCCAAGATACTCCCCGGTGCGGGTGTCAATCTTGATTACCTCGCCCTTGTCAATAAAGAGGGGAACCTTGATCTCTGCACCGGTCTCCAGCGTGGCCGGCTTGGTGGCGTTGGTCGCGGTATTGCCGGCGAAGCCCGGGTCGGTGTCGGTAACCTCCAGCTCCACAAAGAAGGGGGGCTCTACGGAGAAGACCTTACCCTTATAGCTCAGCACGGTGCAGACCATGTTCTCCTTGACAAACTTGAAGTTGTCGCCCAGCACGTGGCCGTCGATGGGCTCCAGCTCATAGCTCTCGGGGTCCATAAAATAGTACAAGCCGGAATCGTTGTAGCTGTATTCCATGCTGCGACGGTCCACGGTGGCATTTTCAAACTTTGCGGTGGGGTTGAAGGAAGTCTCCGTCACGGCACCGGTGATGACGTTTTTCATCTTTGTACGCACAAAGGCAGCGCCCTTGCCGGGCTTAACATGCTGAAACTCGATGACCTGCATAACGTTTCCGTCCATCTCAAAGGTCACGCCATTCCGAAAATCACCTGCGGTAATCATAATATTTTGTCCTCCTGTATCTTCGTCTGCTGCCGTGTCCGCCCCTTCACAGGAACAAAACGCGGCAATTGTCTTTCATATTATTGTACACTATATCCCTGCGCATTGCAAGAAAAAAATATACCGGTCCTGTATACATACTGCGGTTCAGACGCCGCCGGCAACATTTCTCACCCTTTGCGCACGCCGGTGAGAAATCCGCTGATTTGAATGACATTGGTGCCCCAAACCGCAGCCTTTCTTCGCAAAAAAATAAGAAATACCTTGCACCCAGGGACGCCGCGCGCTATAATACGCAAAAACAAGACCAATCTGATAAAAGGAGAAAAAAATCATGCTGCCAGAAAAACCCCTGGCCTGGGGCCGGGCCCGGAGCTGCATCCGGGAGTTGGCCGAATATGGCTGGAAACGCAAGGAGGAGCTCGGCGCGGAAAACGTATTTGATTTCTCTCTGGGCAATCCCAGCATCCCTGCCCCGGACAGTGTCAATCAAACCATCGCGGAATTGCTCCAGGGCGACAGCGTTGCCCTGCATGGCTATACCACCGCCGCCGGACTCATGAGCCTGCGGCAGCGCATCGCCGGGGACTTGAACGAGCGCTTTGATGTGGACGTGCGCCCCGAGCGCATCTATGTCACCTGCGGCGCGGCGGCAGGGCTTGCGGTCAGTCTGCGCGCCACGCTGCTGCCGGGAGACGAGGTGGTGGCACTTGCACCGTTTTTCCCGGAATATCGCGTATTTGTGGAGGCAAGCGGCGGAAATCTGGTGACAGTACAGCCCAGAATGGGGGATTTCCAGCTGGATGTGGAGGCCTTTGCCGCAGCGCTTACGGAAAAAACCCGGGCCGTCATCATCAATTCTCCCAACAATCCCTCCGGCGTGGTGCTCAACAGTGAGAGCCTTCTGGGCCTCACCGGAGCGCTGCGGCGCCATGAGGAGGAGGTGGGGCACCCGGTTTACCTGATTTGTGACGAGCCCTATCGCGAGCTGGTATACGACGGCGCAGAGGTGCCCTGCGTATTCAGCTATTATGACGATACGATTCTATGCTATTCCTTCAGCAAATCCATGTCCATTCCCGGCGAGCGCATCGGTTATCTTGCGGTGGGCAGCCATATGACCGACGGAGATGCGGTCTACGCCTCCATCATGGGCGCTGCCCGCTCCCTGGGATATGTCAATCCCCCCAGCCTGTTTCAGCGGGTGGTGGAGCGCTGCCTGGGTCAGACCGTGGACGTGTCAAAATATCAGGAAAATCGGGATCTGCTGCTCTCCGGCCTGCGGGAAGCGGGCTATGAATGCGTAGAGCCCCAGGGGGCGTTTTATCTCTTTGTCAAGTCTCCGGAGGAGGACGCAAAGTCCTTCAGCGAGCGGGCAAAAAAATACGAGCTGCTCCTGGTGCCCAGTGACGACTTCGGCACTCCGGGCTATGTGCGCATAGCCTATTGTGTCTCCCGGGACATGATCCTTCGCTCCATGCCCGCCTTCCGCGCGTTGATGGCAGAATACCGTTCCTGATAAGAAACGGCAGAGCCCGGCTCCCCGGAGAATGCAGGTTCCTTTCTCCGGCCGGGGAGGGAATGACCTCTGTAAAACAGCACCGGCGCACACATATAAAGTGCGCCGGTGCTGCATTTTTCTCACCCCTTACCCGCGGGGGGACGCTTTCCCCGGGGTATTGCAGCCGCAGTCAGTTGGCGGCTCCGCCGCTGGCTGCAAACAGCCGCTCCACCTGCTCCCGCAGGGGGGCAAGCTCCGGTCCTGCGAGCGTCGGGTTCTGTGCCAGAAGGTTCTGGGACGCGCTTTGGGCGGCTTGCATCAAGCGCGTGTCGCCGCCGAGGTCGGCAATGCGGCTCTCCGGCAGTCCGTGCTGTCGGGAGCCGAAGAAATCCCCCGGACCCCGCAGACGCAGGTCCTCCTCGCTGATTTGAAAGCCGTCGTTGGTCTGACACAGTATTTTAAGACGGGCCCGGGCCTCCTCGCCGGTGGCATCGCTGACCAGTATGCACCAGCTCTTGCAGCTGCCCCGGCCGACACGGCCGCGGAGCTGGTGCAGCTGGCTCAGGCCAAAGCGCTCCGCATTTTCCACGATCATCAGTGCGGCGTTGGGCACATCCACGCCCACCTCAATGACCGTGGTGCTGACCAGAATATCCACCGTTCCCGCCACTACGGCTGCCATGATCTCATCCTTTTCCCTGGACTTCATCCGGCCGTGGATGCAGGCAACCCGGAGGGTGGGAAAGGTTTCCCGCAGCACCTCCGCGTGCTCTGTGGCGGATTTCAGATGGGGGTCATAGTCCTCGTTTTCCTCCACCATCGGGCAAACCACAAAGATCTGCCGTCCCTCTCCGGCCAGTGTGGCGATAAAGCCGTTGAGGCGGGCGCGGTAGCGCTCGTCCACGGCAAAGGTGTCCACCCTTTGCCGCCCCGGCGGCAGCTCGTCAATGACTGAGACATCCAGATCACCGTAGATCATCAGCGCCAGTGTCCGGGGAATCGGCGTGGCGGACATGACCAGCACGTGGGGCGCTGTACCGGCGGCCTTTGCGGAGAGCGCGCCCCGCTGCTGCACCCCAAAGCGATGCTGCTCATCCGTTACCACCAGAGCCAGGTCCTGAAACTGCACGTCCTCTGTCAGGAGCGCATGTGTTCCCACCACCAGCTGGATTTCGCCGTTTTGAAGTCCCTCCTTGATCTCCCGTTTTTCTCTGACGGTCATGGCGCCGGTGAGCTTTTCCACCCGGATGCCAAAGGACCGCTGCAAAAAATTTCGGAGCGTCACCAGATGCTGCTCCGCCAGAAGCTCTGTGGGCGCCATAAACGCAGCCTGGCGCCCTGTGCGGCACACTGCCCATATGCAGGCAGCAGCCACCAGCGTCTTGCCGCTGCCCACGTCCCCCTGCACCAGACGGTTCATCTGCCTGCCGGAGGACATGTCGGCCAAAGCGTCCTGCACGGCGCGGCGCTGGGCCGCAGTGGGAGAAAAGGCCAGGCTTCGGTAAAACCCCTCCGGGTCTGCCGGCGGCAGCGTCCGGCCCGGCGTGGATTCCCGGCCCCGGCGCAGCCGCCCCAGAGCGCAGCCCAGGACAAACATCTCCTCAAAGGCCAGCCGGTTTCTGGCAAGCTCCAGCGCCCGGAAATCCGCGGGAAAGTGGATGTTCTCATAGGCAAACCCGGCTGACGCCAGACCATATTCCTCCCGCACGGCAGCGGGAAGGGCCTCCGGCAATTCTCCCTCCGCCAGGTCCAGCGCGGAGCGGACATATTGCATCACCCTGCGATTGCTCAGGCCGGCGGAAAGGGGATACCGGGGCAGAATCCGCCCGGTCCGTTGGCCCTCCCGGTCCTCCGGCTCAAAGTCTGGGTTTGTCATGGTCCGACGAGTGAGCACACCGCTGAGCTTTCCGCAAAAAATATAGCTCTCTCCCCGGTGGATCTGGTCCCGGACATATACCTGATTAAAATAAGTGATGTCCACGCTGCCGCTGTCGTCCACAGCACGGAATTTCACCAGCCGCATTCCCCGTCTCACCTCGCTGACGCGCGGCTCTGTAGCCACCAGGGCACGGATACACACCGTCTCCTCCAGCGGTGCGGCCATGATCGGGTAAAAGGAGGTACGGTCCTCATAAGAGCGGGGAAAGTGGCGCAGCAGGTCGCGCACCTGTACGATTCCCAGCTTGTTGAGCGCCCGGGCCCGGGCCTCTCCCACGCCCTTCAAATACCGCACATCACTGTCCAGCGCACCCATGCAAGCACACCTCCGTCTCACGCTCTGCCTGTCCGATTCCGGGCAGGAAAACTTTTTTGTTATTTTGATTGTAGCATAGTTTCTCCGGAATTGCAAAAAACAAAAAAGGCGGTATAATATATACGTCACAGTTCAGGGGCTGTCTGAACTGTAGGGGAAAGCAGCTGTCCTTTCTCTGCGCCCTTTTTTCCTCTGTTCCCGGGGAACGGCGCAGTACAGATAATTTCAGCTGCGCGCTGAGAGATTACATTTCAACGGAAGGAGAATGCATACATGCCCGATATGAACAACCCCGCTCTGACGGTGAAGCCCCGCAGTGAGGGGGATCCGGCCTTTCAGTGGGATCTGACTGCCATCTTCCCCTCGGATGGGGCCTGGCGTCAGGGCCTGGACAAGGCCCAGGAGCTGATTCCCCTGGTCGAAAGCTATGCCGGGCGGCTGGGTCAGTCCGGAACGGTTCTTTTGGAATATATGGATCTGGGGGAGCGGATCAGTGAGGAGCTCAGCCTGGTCTATGGCTACGCCAGTCTGAAAAGCGACGAGGATACCGCCGTCGCAGTATACCAGGATATGAAAAACAAGGCTCTGAGCCTCTCCGTGGCGCTTTCCACTGCCTCCGCCTTTGCCACGCCGGAGCTGATTGCCATACCCGAGGAAACGCTGGAGCGCTTTTTTGCGGAGACGCCCGGGCTGGAAAAATACCGTACCGCCCTGCACAATATCCGCCGCATGAAGGAGCATGTGCTGTCACCGAAGGAGGAAGCACTGCTGGCTGCCGCAGGGGAAATCGCGGAGGGTCCCTATCAGGTTTTTAATCTCTTTGAGGGGGCGGATCTGAAATTTCCCGAGGTTCTGGACAGCAGCGGACAGGCCCACCAGCTCACCACCGGCTCGTTTATTCCTCTGATGCACGACCCGGACCGAACCCTGCGGAAAAACACCTTTACGGCCTTTTACGACACCTGGCTGGGAATGCAGAACACCACTGCAGCCCTGCTCAATGCCCAGAATAAGCAGCTGCAGTTTTTTGCTGCAGCCCGGAAATATTCCGGCCCCCTTGCCGCCTCTCTGGACGCCACGGACGTGCCTGTCAGCGTGTACGAGAGCCTGCTGCAGGCCGTGCATGCCCATCTGCCGCTGATGCACCGCTACATGGCTCTGCGCAAGCGTCTGATGGGCCTGGAGGAGCTGCACTTCTACGATATCTATACCCCCTTGGTCCCCGATGCGGACGTGAAGATTTCCTACGCCGAGGCCTGCGCCACGGTGCTGGAGGCGCTGGAAGTGCTGGGAGAGGACTACTGCGCAGTGCTGCGCCGGGCCTTTGCCGAGCGCTGGATTGACGTATATGAGAATGTAGGCAAGCGCTCCGGGGCCTATTCCTCCGGCATGGCAAAGCCCCATCCCTATGTCCTGCTGAATCACAAGGACACCCTGGACAGCATGTTCACCATCGCCCACGAGCTGGGACATGCCATGCACTCCTATCTCTCTGCCCAAAGTCAGCCTACGGTCTATGCCGATTATGTAATTTTTGTCGCTGAGGTGGCCAGCACGGTAAATGAGTGCCTGCTGATGCGCGCTCTGCTGAAAAAAACCACAGACAGCCGCCGCCGCGCCTACCTGATCAACTATTTTCTGGAGCAGTTCCGCACCACGGTATACCGGCAGACCATGTTTGCAGAATTTGAAAAGGAATTAGGCGAGATGACAGGCCGCGGTGATGCGCTCACCGCTGAGGCTCTGAATGCGCTCTATCTGGACCTGAACCGCCGCTATTACGGCGACGCCATTGTTCCGGACGAGCGCATCCAGGTTGAGTGGTCCCGGATTCCCCATTTCTATTACGACTATTATGTGTTTCAATATGCCACCGGTTTTTCCGCGGCCGTTGCCATCAGCCAGCGGATATTGGAGGAGGGAGCGCCGGCGGTAGCGGACTATCTCCGCTTTCTCAGCGCAGGCAGCAGCCAGAGCCCCATAGCCTTGCTCAAAATTGCGGGGGTGGACATGAGTACCCCCCAGCCGGTCAGTGAGGCGCTGACGCATTTTGGCGAGCTTCTGGACGAAATGGAGTCCCTGCTCTGATTGCGTCAAAAGCATATTCCCACCGTGACATCGGTCCGGTGGGAATATGCTTTTTATGGAAGAACGGTATCACAGGTCCATTTTCACAAACCGCGTCTGGGCGAGCCGCCAGGCGCGCAGCGTAGCAATCCCCCACGCCAGCGCGCACACCAGGAGAATTGGCCACTGCAGCAGCAGCTCTCTGCCCTGAATGGCCCGGAGAAAGGACAGTCCCGGCAGGTGGTGCAGCGTCTCTCCCAGAGCCATCAGCACCACCGCGGCGGCCAGAAATGCCAGAAACGGCCTGCCGATCCCGCCGCCGGACTTGAAGAAGCCGCCGAGAAACAGCACGTTGAAGGCGGCAAAGATCAGCAGCGTAAAGCCCAGAAAGACCGGATTTGCCGGCATCAGTACGTTTCCCGTGTATGCCCTTCCGTCGGACAGTACGGTCATCCGCAGAGCGGTAAAAAGAATCGTGAGCAGAAATGCGATACCCTGAATCAAGCAGCTGAACAGATATTTTGCGGTCACGGCGTCCCGCTTGGGGATTGGCAGCAGAACAGTATAGAGAAGATCATTGTTTTCCCGCATAGCCTGGAAGGAATAGAAAATGCCCAGGCAGACAAACATGGCTCCCACCAAAATCGGATATCCCGGCAAAAGCGTGGTGCCGGTGAGAATCAGAAACAGAAAGCTCAGGGGGTTGGCCGGCAGGCGCAGCTCCTTATTCAGAAGATTTATCAGGCGCTTGCGCTGCGTCCGCTTCCTTCTCTTTTGCTGCTGCATAAGCCAATCCCTCCTTTTCGTATTGAATCATTATATCCTCCAGCTTGTCCGGCATTCCAAGCTGCCGGTGAAACGCAATAAAATCCGCCAGGGGCTCGCTGGCGACAATCTCTCCGTTTTTGATGTAGGTAATGTCGTCTGCGCATTTTTCCAGGTCTGACACAATCTGCGTGGAGAACAGAATGGAAATACCTTTTTTCCTTAAATACCAGAAGGTATCCGTTAACTCCTCCCGGGATACCGGGTCAAGCCCGCTGGTGGGCTCATCCAGAATCAGCAGCCGCGCGCGATGGGACAGGGCCAAAGTAAGATTCAGCTTCACCCGCATGCCCTCGGAAAGCTGAGCCGGAGTCTTGCCCGGATCAATACTGAAATAAGCGAGGTATTTCTGATATTCCTCCTCATCCCAATTGTCATAAAACCGTTTGGTAACAGCCACGATGTCAGAGATTTTTTTTCGGCGGTAATAGTCCACAGCCCCACCGGCAAAGCCCACCCGCTGCAAAATGGTTCTCTCATTCTCCGACGGATCAAGCCCGAAATACCGGATTTCTCCCCCGTCGGGATGCACCAGATTCAGGAGTGATTTCAAGGTTGTGGTCTTGCCGGCGCCGTTTCTCCCAATGAAGCCCATGATGCGCCCGCTCTCAAGACGAAAGCTCACATCCCGCAATGCAAAGCCCGGATAGCTCTTAAAAAGATGCCTGACCTCCAATACCTCGTTCATGATGATTACCCTCTCCGCTGTTGTCGGCCGCATTAAGTGCTTTGGCCTGCTTCAAACCGCGCTGTCGATTCAAAAAAACATCCCCGAATTTCTTCGAGGATGTTTCTTATGTTGGCACCGCCCTATCTTTCCAGTCCGTCGCCAGACAAGTATTTTCGGCACTGGTGAGCTTAACTTCCGTGTTCGGAATGGGAA
>CAJOPB010000186.1 GCA_905236305.1 uncultured Oscillospiraceae bacterium
AAGCGCTGAAAACCCGTCTCATACGATCCCAAACGCGCTTCGCGCTATAAAAAGCTTTTCAAGCTTTTTAATTGGGATCAGTATGAGGCCCCGGCACACAGTCTCTCCGAAAGGCTCAGGCGCATATTCACGTATAAGGAGCCGCTGCCCGATACCGGCAGCGGCTCCTTTGCACGTAAAAGGAATTATAGTCAACGACATAAATGTCGTGACTATAATTTCATTTCAGCCGTCATTTCCCGCCGCAGAGCGGCGATAAAATGACATGGCATATAGTAAACGACAAATGTTTCTGTCGTTTACTATAGTTTTCGGTCGCCGGGGAGACTGTTGTTTACTGCCTGGGATACTTGATCTGCGCCTGGGCAGCGGCCAGTCTGGCGATGGGGACGCGGAAGGGAGAGCAGGACACATAATCCAGTCCGGTCTTGTGGAAAAATTCCACGGAGGACGGGTCGCCGCCGTGCTCGCCGCAGACACCCAGATGGATGTCGGAACGGGTGGCGCGGCCATCCTTGCAGGCCATGGCAATCAGCTTGCCCACGCCGATCTGATCCACCTTGGCAAAGGGATCATTCTCGTAAATCTTGTTGTCATAGTAGGCGCCCAGGAACTTGCCTGCGTCGTCCCGGCTGAAGCCAAAGGTCATCTGGGTCAGGTCGTTGGTTCCGAAGGAGAAGAACTCCGCCTCCTTGGCGATCTCCCCTGCGGTCAGGGCCGCGCGGGGGATCTCGATCATGGTGCCGACCAGATATTTCAGCTCCTCGCCGGCGGCCTTAATCTCCTCATCCGCGGTCTTAACCACCACGTTCTTGACAAACTTCAGCTCCTTGACCTCGCCCACCAGGGGGATCATAATCTCAGGGACAATGTTCCAGTCGGGATGATTCCTGTTGACATTGATGGCGGCGCGGATGACGGCGCGGGTCTGCATTGCGGCAATCTCCGGATAGGTGACCGCAAGACGGCAGCCGCGGTGGCCCATCATCGGGTTGAATTCGTGCAGGGAGGCAATGATGTTGCGGATCTCCTGCACACTCTTGTTCTTGGCCTTGGCCAGCAGCTCGATCTCCATGGAGGTCTGGGGGACAAACTCATGCAGCGGGGGGTCCAGGAAACGGATGGTGACCGGGCGGCCCTCCATGGCCTCGTAGATTCCCTCAAAGTCGCTCTGCTGATAGGGCAGCAGCTTTGCCAGAGCGGCCTCGCGGTCCTCCACCTTGCTTGAGCAGATCATCTCGCGGAAGGCAGCGATACGCTCGCCGTCAAAGAACATGTGCTCGGTGCGGCACAGGCCGATGCCCTCGGCGCCCAGCTCCCGGGCCTTTCTGGCGTCGGCAGGGGTGTCGGCGTTGGTGCGCACACGCAGCTTGCGGTACTGGTCAGCCCAGCCCATGATGCGGCCGAAGGTGCCGGCGATGGTGGCGTCCACAGTGGGGATGATGCCGTCGTAGATGTTGCCGGTGGATCCGTCGATGGAAATCTGGTCGCCCTCATGATAGGTCTTGCCGGCCAGCGTAAACTGCTTGTTCTCCTCGTCCATGGCGATGTCGCCGCAGCCGGAGACGCAGCACTTGCCCATGCCGCGGGCCACCACGGCGGCGTGGCTGGTCATGCCGCCCCGCACGGTCAGGATACCCTGCGCGGCCTTCATGCCGGTGATGTCCTCGGGGCTGGTCTCCAGGCGGACCAGCACCACCTTTTCGCGGCGGGCAGCCCAGGCCTCCGCGTCGTCTGCGGAGAAAACGATCTTGCCGGCGGCAGCGCCGGGGGACGCGCCCAGGCCCTTTCCGATGGGTGTGGCGGCCTTGAGGGCGGCGGCGTCAAACTGCGGGTGCAGCAGGGTGTCCAGATTGCGCGGGTCGATCATCGCCACGGCTTCTTCCTCCGTGCGCATACCCTCGTCCACCAGGTCGCAGGCAATCTGCAAAGCGGCCTGCGCAGTGCGCTTGCCGGCACGGCACTGGAGCATAAAGAGCTTGCCGTTTTCTACGGTGAACTCCATGTCCTGCATATCCCGATAGTGCTTTTCCAGTGTGTCGCAGACCTTGGTAAAGTCCGCATAAGCCTCGGGGAACTTCTCCGCCATCTGGACAATGGGCATCGGCGTGCGGACACCGGCCACCACGTCCTCGCCCTGGGCGTTGGTCAAAAACTCGCCCATCAGCTTCTTCTCACCGGTGGCAGGGTCGCGGGTGAAGGCGACGCCGGTACCGGAATTATCATTGAGGTTGCCGAAGACCATGGGCATGACGTTGACCGCGGTGCCCCAGGAATAGGGAATGTCGTTGTCACGGCGGTATACGTTGGCGCGGGGGTTATCCCAGGAACGGAACACGGCCTTGATGGCCTCGTTGAGCTGGACCTTGGGATCTGCGGGGAAGTCGGCTCCGATCTGCGCCTTATATTCGGCTTTGAACTGTTCGGCCAGGGTCTTGAGATCGGCCGCGGTCAGCTCCACGTCCAGCCTGACGCCCTTTTCGGCCTTCATTTTATCAATGAGCTGCTCAAAATACTTCTTTCCCACCTCCATTACAACGTCGGAGAACATCTGGATGAACCGGCGATAGGAGTCGTAGACAAAGCGCTCAAAGGCAGGGTCGGGATTGCCCTTAATCATGGCGGCAACCACATCGTCATTGAGTCCCAGATTGAGAATCGTGTCCATCATGCCGGGCATACTGGCCCGGGCGCCGGAGCGGACGGACACCAGCAGGGGGTTTTGCAGGTCGCCGAACTTCTTCCCGTTCAGCGCTTCCATCTTTGCCACGCCCTCCATGATCTGGCCCATGATCTCCTCGTTGATCTGGCGGCCATCCTCGTAGTATTGCGTGCACGCCTCCGTGGAGATGGTAAAGCCCTGGGGAACCGGCAGGCCGATATTGGTCATCTCGGCCAGGTTGGCGCCCTTGCCGCCCAGCAGCTCGCGCATATTCGCGTTGCCCTCGGAAAACAGGTAGACGTATTTCTTGCTCATCTTATCTGTCCTTTCGTAGTAATTGAAATACCTGGATGAAATAAACAAGGGTATTATACACTCATGTTCTCTCAAACGCAAGATTTTCCCTGTGTTTTATTTCACAAAAAGCGCGCCGTCACGGCGCGCCGGAGATGTCCCATTCTTTTTCCGTTTTCGACATTTTATGCTGTACTTCGCAAAAAGTGTATGCTATACTGCCTGTACCGCCGAAAAAAGTCCTGCCGCGGCAGGGCCTTGGGGAGAAGGGAGTGCACAAATTATGGGGCAGGCATTGCGTGTTTTTCTTGCGGACGGTTCTGAGGAGTTTCTGAACGTATTGCAGGCCGCGCTGGAGCGGCAGAAGGACATACAGATCGTGGGACGTTCCAGCAGCGGCAGCAGGGCCTATGCACAGATCCTTCAGGAGCAGCCTGACGTTTTAGTCACAGACGTGCTGCTGCCCTCGCTGGACGGCCTGAGCCTGCTGCAGCGGCTGCACGCGGAGGGCCGAATGCCCTGCACGCTGGTGCTCTCTGCCTTCGTGAACGAATACATTGTGCAGGCAGTGAGTCTGGCCGGCGCGATGGATTATCTCCAAAAGCCCTGCGAGCCCGCGCATCTGGCAGAGCGTATCCGCGATGCCGCGCGCGGCGGCAGAAGCAGCGCGCCCCTGGGCTATGATCTGGCCATCCGGGACGCTCTGGCCAGGTTCGGCATCCCCTCCCATCTGAACGGGTCAGCATATCTGCGGGAGGCAATTCGCAGGGCAATCATGGATCGCAGCGTCCTGCACGGTGTCACCAAGGTTCTGTATCCGGAGCTTGCCGCGCAGTTTGAGACCACAGCCTGCTGTGTCGAGCGCTCCATCCGCGCCGCAGTGAACGAGGGCTGGCAGGCGGAGACGCCCCAGCGCCGCAACGAATATTTCGGTCCGACCTTCGACCGCTATACGCGCGCCCCGAGCAACGTGAAATTCATTGCCGCCATCATTACGTTTTTGGAAACGCGTGCGAGGGCACGGTGCTGGTTTTGAGTGCCGCTTCCCCCTCCTGCTTTGCCGTTTCCATCCGATATTTTTTTCGCGTGGCTTCTCCTCCCCGGATATGCCTTTCCGACTTGTTCCGGATCAGCACGTCCCGCACCTGCTGCCACAGGCCGGGGTTCAGCTCCCGGAGCCGTTCCGTCATATCCTTATGTACGGTAGACTTGCTGATTCCAAATCTGGCCGCGGCGGAGCGGACAGTGGCTCCGGTTTCGATGATGTAATCCGCAAGAGCGGCAGTGCGCCGGGCAATGTCGGGTTTCAAATGCACCACTCCAAACCATGATACTGGTCCAATATATGACATCTGACCGATGATTATGCGGGGAGCGGGCAAAGATGCGGTAATGGTGGAAAAGACCCGGCTGCTGCGGAAAAAGCTGTGGACGCGGACATAAAAAATCCCACCCTCACATCGCGGGCGGGATTTCTTATGTCTTTTTATGGCCGTTTTATGACCGCCTGTTGACGGCAAAATCATCAGAATTTGCGCTCTGTGCATCCACGATCTGCTTCAGCGCCTCTATGGCGAGGAGAATCCGCTTGCTCACGGGGAGGCCGGCTGCGCCGGCGATCACATTGTTGCAGTGGTCAAAGGGGATCAGAATACGCTTTGCGGGACTCTGCCCCACCGCCTTCGCCATGGCGGGACTGATCTCTCCCATCAGGGAATCGGCAATGGCAATGCCTATGGGACCCAGAATCACATCTGCCGAGCGGCAGGCCACAATTACGGCGTTCTCCCCTGTCGCGCCGCGGGCCGCCCCGCCGGACAGCATGGCCGCCGTGGCGGTTCCGTTTGCCCCAACGGCCATGATCTCCAGCTCCGGCAGCGCCTTTCGGATGCCGGACACCAGCTGCTTTCCTATTTTGCCTCCCTGCGCGTCAATTACAACCACATTCATATGCTTTCTGACTTCCGTTCTCCCGGCAGCTGCCGGCAAATGATTCACCGGATGGGCTCAGCGCGCTCAGCGCAGCTCGATGGGGACATAGGAGGAATAGCGCATGGAGGAGCGATAGGCCGGACGGATAATCCGGCCGCAGGTGATGCGTTCCTCCAGCCTGTGGGCGCACCAGCCGGCAATGCGGGCAATGGCAAAGAGAGGCGTGTAGAGCTCTGCGGGGATTCCCAGCATTTTATATACCAGGCCGGAGTAGAGATCCACATTGGCGCACATGGGAAGGGTCCGGTCTGTCCGTTCCATCACCAGGGGAATTCCAACCCGCTCCACAGCCTCCAGCAGGTCAAACTCCCGGGCGAAGCCCTTTTCCTCGGCCATGCGCCGCGCGTATTTTTTAATCGCCTGGGCTCTGGGGTCGCTGATGGTATAGATGGCGTGGCCCAATCCGTAGAGCTTGCCGGAGCCGTCGCCGGCCTCCCCGTCCAGCAGCTTGACCAGATAATCCTTTACCGCTTCATCGGTCACTGTGGGCACATTTTCACTGACATACCCCATCATCTCCATGACCTTGGCGTTGGCGCCGCCGTGAAGCGGTCCCTTCAGCGCGCCGACCGCAGCGGCGATGGCACTGTAGGTATCCGTTCCGGAGGAGGTGAGGGTGCGGCAGGCAAAGGTGGAGTTGTTGCCGCCGCCGTGCTCGGCGTGGAGAATCATCATCAGGTCCAGCAGCCGCGCCTCGTCCTGGGTATAGCTCTTGTCCTTGCGGATCATCCGCAGAAAGTTTTCGGAGATGGACAGCTCCTCCTTCGGATTGTGGATGTAGAGGGAGTGACCGTCGAATACGTGGCGCTTTACCGCATAGGCGTCGGCCACGATGGTGGGAAAGCAGCCGATGAGCTCAATGGACTGCCGCATGATGTTTTCCACCGCGTTATCATCCGGGTGCTCATCGTAGGAGTAGAGCACCAGCACGCTGCGCTCCAGCTTGTTCATGATGTTCTTGGACGGGGCCTTGAGAATCATATCCTCAAAAAAGCCCTCCGGCAGCCTTCTCGCGCCGGTCAGAACCGTGTTGAACCGGGAGAGCTGCTCCCGGGTGGGAAGCGTGCCGAACAGCAGAAGATAGGCAACCTCCTCGAAGCCAAAGGTTCCCGTGCTGCTGTGGCTGTCAACAATCTCATTGACGCTGATTCCCCTGTAATACAGCTCCCCGGGGATGGGTACCTTTTCAAAGTCCCGCAGGTAATAGCCCTGGACACTGCCGATGCGGGTAACTCCGGCCATCACG
This sequence comes from uncultured Oscillospiraceae bacterium, assembly GCA_905236305.1. GTDB lineage: Bacteria > Bacillota > Clostridia > Oscillospirales > Oscillospiraceae > RGIG7114. The sequence continues at coordinate 6,195 of CAJOPB010000186.1, forward strand.
CCGGTGCCGTCGGCGTTGCGCAGGCCCCGTTTTACCGCGTCTCCCTTATAATACCGGGGGTCTATGCGGTATTCCTCGGCCATTTCCGTGCAGAGAGACTCCACATATCTGTTCAGCTCGGTTTTATCCACGTTCACAGTATCCACTTCCTTCAGCAAGCCGTTTCCGGCGGGAATATGCTGAACAGTATACCGCAGACCGGCAGAAAATGCAAGTTGAAAGAAAAATTGATGCAATATTTACGAGTTATCCCCAAATATTTCCCGGAACTCTATACAATTTATGAATGAACGTGCGCAATTCCATGCAAAAGAGCTTGCACCGCGGGACGTATGCTGTTATACTGTTGAGCGAATTCATCTGAGATAAAGTGAGGCGTTTGAATACCATGATTACACTCCATGCCGCCCCGGTCCGTATTGTCCGGGGCCGGCCCGTACCTCTGGAGGCGGAGCAGGCTTCCGCTTCCGGCAGGGACAAAACCATTGCTTCCTCCGTTTTGCGCGCCCACAGCGCCGCCGGCACGCCGGCAGGACGGCTGGCCGTGCGCTTTGACAGCCTGATTTCCCACGACATCACCTATGTCGGTATTATCCAGACCGCATCTGCCAGCGGGCTGGAGCGCTTCCCCGTGCCCTATGTGCTGACCAACTGCCACAACTCTCTCTGTGCCGTCGGCGGCACTATCAACGCAGATGACCACGCCTTCGGTCTCTCCGCTGCGCGGAAATACGGCGGCATCTTTGTACCGCCGAATATGGCGGTCATCCACCAGTATGCCCGGGAGGAGCTGTCCGGCTGCGGGCGCATGGTGCTGGGCTCTGACAGCCACACCCGCTACGGTGCGCTGGGCACCATGGGCGTGGGAGAGGGCGGGCCTGAGCTGGTCAAGCAGCTTTTGGGCGACACCTGGGACGCTCCCATGCCGGAGGTGGTGCTGGTCTGGCTCACCGGAGCGCCCCCAAGGGGGGTGGGCCCCCACGACGCGGCCATCGCCCTCTGCGGCGCCGTGTATAAAAACAACTTTGTCAAGAACAAAATTCTGGAGTTCGCCGGCCCCGGGGTGGCTTCGCTGCCCATGGACTACCGCATCGGCATCGACGTGATGACCACGGAGACTGCCTGCCTCAGCTCCGTCTGGCAGACGGATTCCGCAGTGGAGGAATACTTCGCCATCCACGGCCGCCCGGAGGCATACCGGGAGCTGTGTCCCGGAGAGGGCGCGGTCTACGACGCCATGATCGAGCTCGACCTCTCCACGCTCGAACCCATGGCGGCGCTGCCCTTCCACCCCTCTGAGGCGGTAACGGTTCGGGAACTGCGCGCCAATCCCGGGGACTATCTGCGCCAGATCGAACGGCGTGTGGAGACACAGTACGGCGGAAAAGTGACCATGCACCTGACAGATAAGCTGGTCGGCGGCGCGCTGCGGGTGGACCAGGGGGTCATCGCCGGCTGCGCCGGAGGTATGTATGACAATCTGGCGGAGGCCGCGGCGATTCTCTCCGCCCGGGGCATGGGCTGCGGCGGCTTTGGGCTCAGCGCCTATCCCCCCAGCATTCCCGTCGAGCTGGAGCTGCTGCGCGGCGGTGTCTCCCAGAAGCTGCTGGAGGCGGGCGCTGTGCTGAAGCCCTGCTTCTGCGGCCCCTGCTTCGGCGCGGGGGACGTTCCCGCAAATGACGCGCTGTCCATTCGCCACACCACCCGCAACTTCCCCAACCGGGAGGGCAGCAAGCCCGGCGACGGCCAGCTCTCCGCCGTAATGCTGATGGATGCCCGTTCCATTGCGGCAACCGCTGCCAACGGCGGTTTCCTCATTGGCGCGGACGAGATCGACTACACCCCGCCCGCCCCGGTGCAGCGGAGCTATGACCGGGGTCCCTATGAGAAACGGGTCTATTTCGGCTTTGAGAAGCCGGAGCCGGAGACCAAGCTGCGGTTCGGCCCCAATATTGTCCCCTGGCCCAGGATTCCCGCCCTGCCGGAAAATCTGCTGCTCTCCCTCACTGCCGTCATCCACGACCCGGTGACCACCACCGATGAGCTGATCCCCTCCGGTGAGACCAGCAGCTATCGCTCCAATCCCATCAAGCTGGCCTCCTTTGCGCTCAGCCGCCGGGAGCCTGAGTATGTGGGCCGCTGCGGGGAGGTGGCGGAGATGGAGCGGCGCCGGTCCGGCGGAGACTATTCCGATGCCCTCCGCAGGGCAATGGAGCAGCTGGGGCTGGACACGGGCGTCCTGACCGGGACAGGCATTGCCTCTGCAATCTTTGCCGAGAAGCCGGGAGACGGCTCTGCCCGGGAACAGGCGGCCTCCTGCCAGCGTGTTCTGGGCGGCGGTGCCAATATCTGCAGGGAGTTTGCCACCAAGCGCTACCGCTCCAACTGTGTCAACTGGGGAATGCTCCCCTTCACCATCTCCCCGGAGACACCCTTTGACTACGCCCCCGGAGATCTCATCTGGGTTCCCGGCATTCGCTCTGCCGTGGAGCGGGGCGACAGCCGGGTTATGGCCCGGGTTCTCCACGATGGAAAAACCGCGGAGCTGCAGCTGCTTCTGCCGGGCTTTACAGAGGAGGAACGGGAGATTGTGCTGGCGGGCTGTCTGATGAACTGGTACGCCCTGCGCAAGGGCACCCGATAACGCAGAAAAAGAATTGATTACGGAGGAACATATGGAATACAGACGTTTCGGAGACGCGCTTGTGGTGCGCATCGACAAGGACGAGGAGATCGTGGAACAGCTGACGCTTTTGGCAGAGCGGGAAAATATAGCCCTGGCCAGTGTAGAGGCAATTGCCGGCGTCCGTGAGGTGGAATTTGGTATCTATGACGCGGCAGAGCACCAGTACCATCCCCACTGCCTCAGCGGTTTTTTTGAGGTCACCTCCCTCATGGGCACCGTGACGGAGATGAACGGAAAGCCCTATCTGCATCTCCACATCGGGCTTTCCGACGAGAGCGGCCAGGTCCAGGGCGGACATTTGAAGCGGGCCGTGGTGGGCGCCACCTGCGAGATGGTCGTCCGTGTCATCGGCGGCAAAGTGGGCCGCAAGCATGACGCAGCCACGGGGCTGAATCTTTTCTGCTTCGACGAACCCTGATACAAAAAGCGGCGCAATCGCGGACTGCGCCGCTCTGCTTCTGCCGGCAAAAAACAGCGAGAGAGGGACGGGGGTTTCCAATTCCCATCCCTCTCTCATACTATTTCCTGATTAAATTCTTGAATCAGGAAATGCCATGCTTACGCATGGCGTTTTCAGCGCAAAGCGCTGAAAACCCGTCTCATACGATCCCAAACGCGCTTCGCGCT
>CAJOPB010000187.1 GCA_905236305.1 uncultured Oscillospiraceae bacterium
CCTTTGAAGTGCCAAATGTGCATTTGGAGGGAGGGAAAAATAAATGTCAGAAATCTACGTAAAAGAGAATGAGTCTCTGGACAGCGCATTGAAGCGTTTTAAGCGCAGCTGTGCGAAGTCCGGCGTCCTGGCCGATTTGCGGAAGAAGGAGTTCTATCAGAGCCCCAGCGTCAAGCGCCGCAAAAAGTCAGAGGCTGCGCGCAAGAACAAGAATAAGCGCTATTATTGATTCTGCATCTCCGAGAAATCTCCACCGGGTGTTCCAGGTGGAGATTTCTTTATTCCTCTGTGACCGGAAATGCCCGTAACCTCTTGTAAATCCCCGGCGCAGAGGGTATAATGCCAGAGGATGCATGATACATTATAATTATATTGTAAACGAATGGAGGACCGGATATGACTGAGGCAGTGCAAAGACTGAAGGAAATGGTGGACAGCACGGATAACATTGTGTTTTTCGGCGGCGCCGGGGTCTCCACGGAGAGCGGCATTCCGGATTTCCGAAGTGTGGACGGGCTCTATAACCAGAAATACAGGTATCCGCCGGAGACCATTCTCAGCGCCAGCTTTTTTGAGCGCAACCCGGAGGAATACTATCGCTTTCACCATGACAAGCTTCGCCTGCGGGGGGCAAAGCCCAATGCAGCCCATCTGAAGCTGGCACAGTGGGAGCGCGAGGGCAAGCTGAAGGCCGTGATTACACAAAACATCGACGGACTGCACCAGGCCGCCGGCAGCAAAAATGTGATCGAGCTTCACGGTTCCCTCCTGCGGGCATACTGCGCCCGCTGCCGCAAGCCCTGGAACGCGGAAATCATCAACGAGGGAGAGGGCGTGCCCCGTTGTGACTGCGGCGGCGTAATCCGGCCCGACATCGTGCTCTATGAGGAGGCGCTGGATCAGGAGGCAATGGAAGCCGCGGTGCGCTATATCCGGAACGCGGATGTGCTCATCATCGGCGGCACCAGCCTGGTGGTGTATCCCGCTGCGGGCCTGATCCGCTACTACCGCGGGAACAGGCTCGTCTTGGTGAACAAGGGCGAAACCGGCGCCGACAGCTATGCCGACCTGGTGCTCCACGAAAAAATCGGAGAGGTTTTTTCACAGCTATGACAGAGAACGAAAAGATAGATGTATTGGGCGTGGCCTTTGATAACCTGACGATGGACGAGGCAGTTGACCGGGGCTGGGCGCTGATGCAGCAGAGAAGGGCCGCCTATGTGGTTACGCCCAATCCGGAGATTGTGATGGTCTGCCGTAGTGACCCCGCGGCCGCGGAGGCCGTGGCAGGGGCCAGCCTTACCATTGCCGACGGCATTGGCGTGGTTTACGGGGCGAAAATCTTAAAAACACCCCTGAAGCAGAAGCTTCCGGGTATTGACTTTACCCAGGGCCTCTTTGCGCGCCTGGCGGAGGCGTCCGGGAGCGTGTTCCTGCTGGGGAGCAAGCCCGGTGTGGCAGAGCTGGCCCGGGACAGACTGCAAAAGCAGTGGCCCGGACTGCGTGTGGCGGGCGTCCACGACGGATACTTTCAGGAGGACGGGCCGGTGGTGGAGCAGATCAACGCTGTTGCCCCGGACCTGCTGCTGGTCTGTCTGGGGGCGCCGAAGCAGGAGAAGTGGATGCACCGCTGGGCCTCCGCGCTGGATGTGGGGCTGATGATCGGCGCGGGAGGCAGCATGGACGTCTTTGCCGGGACCGTGGAACGCGCCCCGGAGCGCTGGCAGCGGGCCGGACTGGAATGGCTCTACCGTCTGCTCCGGGAGCCGAAGCGCCTCGGGCGCATGATGGTCCTGCCGAAATTTCTGCTGTGTGTGCTGTTCCGTAAGAAAAAATGATGCAACCGGGCGTATAATAAAAGCTCCATACGCCCGCCCGGGCGGACGCAGGGAGAACTTTCCCCTTGTTGCCCCGGGAAAATGAAAAGGAGCCCCGGCTGGGGCTCCCCGCGATGATTGCCTGCGGCGGCTGTGATTTTTTAGCAGCAGCAGTTGTTGTTGTTATCCCCGCAGCCGCAGCCATTGCCGCAGCCATTGCCGTTGCCGAAGCAGCTGAACAGAACGATCAGAATGATGATGATCCAGAGACAACTGCAATTATTATTTCCCCACATGATAAATTTCCTTTCTCCGCACAACAATTTCAGTTTTTTGTCCGCCGCCCGTCCGGCGCGGTGAAGAAGACGGGCGGCTGTGTCGTGTGTGGTTTAGAGGAAGCCGGCGCCGAAGCTTCATCTGCACCATAGTATGCACCGGCGAAGCACGCTGTGAGTTCTTTTTTGAGGTGTCTGAATGAACGAATCAAACGGAGAGAAAAATCCCGGGCTGTCCGCAGCCCGGCCCGCGGGCCAGGACCGGCAGCACGTGGATATGATGCGCGCGGCGGATGAGGCGCGGCGCGGCATTTCTGCGTCCCTTTCCGCCTCCGCCTATCAGACGGCTGCCGCGGTGCCGCAGCCGGAGGCGAGGGATTACCGCCCCATCCGGGGCAGCCGCACCGGGCGGCTGGGCTGCCTGGGGGGGCTGATGTATGCGGTATTTGTCATCAGTATCTCGGTGATCCTGGCCTGCGTTGCGTGGATGTTTGCCTGTGATGTGCTGGCCTTGAACAAGGAGGAGGCCAGCGCGGCGGTCTACCTGCCCAAGGAAATCTTTACCATGAAGGAGCAGGAGGTCAAGGACGCGGACGGCAAGGTCACGGGAACACGCCAGGTGGAGAGCGCCGACATGGACTATGTGGCTGCCGCGCTGAAGGACGCCGGGATCATCGAGTATAAGGCGCTGTTCAAGGCCTTTGCCCGGGTTTCCCACGCGGACACGAAGCTGGACCCGGGAACCTATGTCCTGACCACGGAGATGGACTATCGCGCTCTGGTAAAAAACATGCAGGTGGGCACTGCAAGCATGGTTGTCACCAGGCTCACCTTCCCCGAGGGCATGACCATGGACCAGATCTTCAGGCGCCTGGAGGAGGAGAATGTGTGCAGCGCGGAGGCGCTTTACAAGGCCGCGGCGGACTTCAACTACAACTTCCGCTTTCTGGAGAATGCGCCTACCGGCGACGCCAAACGGCTGGAGGGCTTCATCTTTCCCAACACCTATGAGTTTTATCAGGGGGAACAGGCCTCCAGCGTGATCAACAAGTTTCTCACCGCGCTGCATTCCCGTATCACCGCAGACATGTGGTCCTGGGTGGAGAGCAGAGGCACTACCTTCCGGGATGCGGTCATCGTGGCCAGCATGATCGAGAAGGAGGCCGCCAACGACGATGAGCGGGCGCTGATCGCCTCCGTCATATATAACCGCCTGGCGGCGGGAATGACACTGGGCTTAGACGCCACCATCCTCTATGAGTTTCAGGACTATGACGGGGGCGTAAATCTGCCGGATTCCATCCGCAATTATGACAGCCCCTATAACACCCGCCTCTACGCCGGGCTGACCCCCACACCCATCTGCAATCCCGGTATGGCCTCCATCACGGCTGCCCTGCGGCCGGAGAGCACCCGGTATTACTACTACGCCCTGGACGCGGAGACAGGAACGCACCGGTTCTTCACCAATTCCAGCGAGTTTGAAGCCTTTGTGGCGACGCAGGTTTATGAATAAGCTGCCGGAGCTGCTGGCCCCGGCGGGAGACCGGGAGCGTCTGGAGATGGCCCTGCATTACGGGGCGGACGCGGTATATCTGGCCGGAAAGTCATATGGACTGCGGGCCTTCGCGGGCAACTTTGACTGCCCGGAGGGCCTGCGGGAGGCCGCCGCAATGGCCCATGCTGCCGGCGCAAGGGTGTATGTCACGGTGAACACTCTGCCCCGGCAGGCGGATATGGCGGGTATGCCTGCCTTTTTGGAGCAGGCAGCCGACGCGGGGGTCGATGCCTTTATCGTGGCCGATCTGGGTGTGATGCGTCTGGCAAAGCGCCACGCCCCCGGTGTGGCGCTGCATGTCAGCACCCAGTTTGGCGTGGTGAACGCTGCCGCCGCGGAAATGCTGTGGGAGTTGGGGGCCCGGCGGGTGGTGCTGGCGCGGGAGCTGAGCCTGGAGGAAATACGCGCCATTCGGCGGAATACCCCACCCGCGCTGGAATTGGAGGCGTTTGTGCACGGAGCGATGTGCGTCTCCTTTTCCGGCCGCTGTCTTCTGAGCAATTATATGGCAAACCGGGACGGAAACGGGGGCGCCTGCGCCCAGCCCTGCCGCTGGAAATATCATCTTGTGGAGGAAAAGCGACCAGGGCAGTATTTTGAGATCAGCGAGGACACGGGCGGGACTTACATATTAAATTCCCATGACATGTGCATGATCGAGCACCTGTCAGAGCTGCGGGATGCCGGGGTGGACAGCCTGAAAATTGAGGGCAGGATGAAAAGCGCCTACTATGCTGCGGTAATCACCAACGCCTACCGTCACGCGCTGGAGGACTTGGCAGCCGGCTCGCCGCCAAATCCCCTGTGGCGCGCTGAGTGTGACAAGGTGAGTCACCGGCCCTACTCCACCGGCTTTTATTTCGGTTTCCCCGGCCAGAGCTACGGCGCGGAGAGCTATACCACAGACGCGGATGTCTGTGCCGTGGTGGAGTCCTGCGAAAGCGATGGCGAGGCATTTTTGACGGAGCGAAACCGTTTTTCCGTAGGGGACACGGTGGAGCTGCTGTGCCGCGGCGCTCCGCCGCTGCGCTTTGTCGTGGAGGAGCTGCGGGACGGGGACAATACGCCGCTGCTTTGCGCCCGCCATCCCATGATGGCGCTGCGGATGCGTCTTCCGGTGCGGGCGGAGCGGCTTTCCATTCTGCGGAGAATTCGAGAAAATAAGGAGAAAACATGATGCGCGCTGGGATCAGAATCATTGCCCTGGATCTGGACGATACCCTTCTGAATACCCGCAAGGAGTTGAGTGAACGCAGCCGCGCCGCGTTGGAACGGGCCGCCGCCGCAGGGATTGAGGTGGTGCCCGCCACGGGGCGGTTTTATCGGGGTATTCCCGCGTCCATACAGGCGCTGCCCTTTTTGCACTATGCCATCACCATCAACGGCGGAGAGGTGCGGGACATACGCAGCGGAGAGGTGCTCTATTTCGCGGAGATTCCGTTGGAGCGGGCGCTGGAAATGCTGGATGAGCTGGACACTCTGCCGGTGATCTATGATTGCTACCAGGAGGGATGGGGCTGGATCACCGAGGCCATGCAGCGCAGCGCGGAACGCTATATCGACTATGCCCCCTCACTGGAAATGCTGCGCCGGCTGCGGACCGCGGTGCCGGAGCTCAAAGCCTGGCTGCGGGAGCGGGGACGGGATGTGCAGAAGCTGCAGGTGTTTACCCGGGACCGTGCGCTGCGCCGTCGGACACTGGAGTCGCTGCAGGCAAGGTATCCCGACCTGGCCGTCACTGCCTCTCTGCCCAACAATATTGAGATCAACACTGCCGCGGCCAACAAGGGAGACGCGCTGCTGGCGCTGGCGAAGGCGCTGCAGGTGCCCCGGGAGGAGACCATGGCCTTCGGCGACGGGCTCAACGACCTCAGCATGCTCCGCGCTGCCGGAGTCGGTGTGGCCATGGGAAACGCATATGAGGAGCTGAAGGCCGCTGCTGACCGGGTGACTGCAGGCTGCGACGAGGACGGCGCCGCCCGGGTCATTGAAGAATTGCTGTGATGTGACCATCCGAAGACGTGTGCCCCGCCACGACCGCGCTTTGCCCATTCAGACGCCCTACGGCGCCTGAACAGGAACCTGTCCGAGTCCTTCCGGCGAAAAAAAGCTTGCATTCATAGCGCATTCATGATATAGTATTCGCGCTTTCATAAGCATACAAAACAGACGGTCCGCTGCCGTGAATTGTTTGCTCCGGTAAGAACGTCTATAAACGAAAGGATATTACACCATGGCAGATCTGATTCAAACCCTGACAAACCAGTATATGAAGGCCGCACTTCCGGAGATGAATGTGGGCGATACCGTCCGCGTCACCGTCCGCGTCAAGGAAGGCAGCCGTGAGCGTACCCAGGCCTTTGAGGGTACGATCATTGCAAAAAAGCACGGCGGCATCAACGAGACCATTACGGTTCGCCGCATCAGCTATAATGTGGGCTGCGAGAAGGTTTTCCCGGTCCACTCTCCCACGATTGTCTCTGTGGAGACGGTCCGCCGCGGCAAGGTGCGCAGAGCAAAGCTCTATTATCTGCGTGACCGTGTCGGCAAGGCCGCGAAGGTCAAGGAGCGCCTGTAACACGCTCGAAGCACGCCATCTTGGCGCGGGCTGTTAAGAGACATACAAGGTCGGAGCGGCGCCGGGGGGTATTGCTCAGCGAGATGCCGCGCGCAGAGGGATTGAGCAGGCTCTTAGAGACAAAATCGGCGCGAGGGTTCGCGCCGATTTTTATATGCTATTTTATTATTTATTATAATGTATTCAGGAGGCGTGATATGGACGAGCAGCGGGAACCGCAGAAGGACAGCAGCGCAGCGGCCGGCACCAGTCTGCTTTTTGATGCGATTGACGTGGTGGTCTCTGCTTTCGTCCTGGGGGTGCTGATTTTCCTGTTTTGCTTTCGGACGGTGGGCGTTTTCGGTTCCAGCATGGAGCAGACCCTGCTCGAAGGGGACAGACTGGTTATCAGCGATCTGTTTTACACCCCGAAGCAGGGTGATATTGTCGTCGTGCGGAAATTGAGCTACAAGCAGGACGCCATTGTCAAGCGCGTAATCGCAATGGAAGGCCAGACGGTGGACATTGATTTCGATGCGGGCGTGGTTTATGTGGACGGTGTGGCTCTGGATGAGCCCTATACCAATACGCCGACCAATGTGCGGGAGGATTTCAGCGGGCCCATTACGGTGCCCGAGGGCTGCGTGTTTGTCATGGGCGACAACCGCAACCGTTCGTCAGACAGCCGCACAAATGCGATCGGCTGTGTGGACACCCGTCTGATTGTGGGCAGAGTGCTGTTTCGGCTGCTGCCCTTCAGCAAGTTCGGCTCGGTGTCTTAACGCAACGCTTCGAGGCGCCATGGAGAGAATCGTCTTAAAACCGGCCGCTGTAAAGAAGCACAGGGGCATAAAGGCCGCGGGAGAGAACGGCAGGAGCGACAGGGACAGTCTGCTGGACATCGTCCGCTGCTTCGTGTTCCTTGTCACTGCATTTATTCTGGCCTTTACTTTTCTGGCGCGGCAGACGGTGGTCATTGGCGACAGCATGAATCCCACGCTGGAGAGCGGGGACCGGGTCATCACCTGCGGCCTGTTCTATTCGCCCAAATACGGCGACATTGTCGTGATGCAGAAGCCCGGCTTTCGGATGGACGGGTTTATCAAACGCGTGATTGCCACGGAAGGGCAGATCGTCGCCTTCGATTTTATCAGGGGTGTGGTGTATGTGGACGGCAGCGCCCTGCAGGAGCCCTACACCCTGGAGCCGACCTATGCGCAGGAGCATATCACCGGACCCGTGACCGTGCCGGAGGGCTGCGTCTTTGTTTTGGGGGACAACCGGAACAATTCCATGGACAGCCGGTGGAGTACGATCGGCTGCGTGGATAACCGGTACATTGTCGGAAAAGCAATCCTGCGTATCTTTCCGCTCCAGAAATTCGGAGTACTTTGAAATGAAAGAGATCAACGAGACGCAATACGAAAAAATGGCAATCCAGTGGTTCCCCGGCCATATGACGAAGGCGCGCCGCATGATCGGGGAAGACCTGAAGCTGGTGGATGCCGTGTGCGAATTGCTGGATGCCCGGATTCCCCAGTCCAGCCGCAACCCGGATATTGATTCGCTGACTGCGGGCAAGCCGCGCCTGGTGGTTATGAACCGCTGTGATCTGGCGGACCCGGAGCTGACGGCAAGGTGGCGCGCTTTTTTTCGCTCCCAGGGACTTGCGGTGCTGGAGACGGATGCAAAGACCGGCACCGGAATCAAGCGCTTTCCGCAGGCCGTCCGGGCGCTGCTGCGGGACAAACTGGCGGAGCTTGAGGCCCGGGGGCAGGGAAACCGTCCGCTGCGGGTTATGATTCTGGGCATTCCCAATGTGGGAAAATCGACCTTTATCAACCGTCTGGCGGGCAGAAAAGCGGCTGTCGCAGGGGACAGGCCCGGCGTTACCCGCGGCAAGCAGTGGATCACCATCGACAACAGCCTGCTTCTGCTGGACACCCCCGGGATTCTCTGGCCCAGGTTTGAATCCCAGGAGGTGGGCGAGGCGCTGGCGCTGACCAACGCCATCAAGGCCGAAGTCGTGGACCGGGAAACACTGGCGGCTAACTTTATGCTGCGGCTGCGCGCAACCAGGCCGGAGGTGCTTGCAGCGCGCTATAAATTTCAGCCGGCGGCGGACCTGGACGGCTTTGGACTGCTGGAGGAAGCAGGCAGAAAAAGAGGCTTTCTCATCTCCGGGGGCGAGGTGGACACGGAGCGCATGGCAAATGTGCTGCTGAACGAGTATCATGAGGGCAGGCTGGGACGCCTCACCCTGGAAACGCCGCCGGAGGTCTCTCCATGACAGATCTGTGGGAGCTGGAAAACGCGCTCGCCCTCCAGGGCTATTCCCCGATTTGCGGTGTGGACGAGGCCGGACGCGGGCCGCTGGCGGGACCGGTATGCGCAGCCGCGGTGATCCTTGCCCCGGGAACCGCGCTTCCGGGGCTGAACGACTCCAAGAAGCTCTCCGAGAGGCAGAGGGAACGGTTGTTCGACGAAATCCGGGCCAAGGCGCTGGGTTACGGGATTGCCTTTGCCTCCGTAGAGGAGATTGAAGAACAAAATATTCTGCAGGCGACCTTTCTCGCCATGGACCGGGCAATCCGCCAGCTGGAGCCGCTTCCGAGGCTGGCGCTGATAGACGGAAATCAAAGCGCCCCCTTTTTCCCGGTGGAGTGCCGCCCGGTGGTCAGGGGAGACGCCCGTTGCGCTTCCATCGCCGCGGCGTCGATCCTTGCGAAGGTCAGCCGTGACCGGTATATGTGCCGCATGTCAGAATGTTATCCGCAATATGGCTTCGCGCGGCACAAGGGCTATGGCACTGCCGCCCACTATGCGGCGCTGGACCGGTACGGCCCCTGCGCCATCCATCGGGACAGCTTTCTGAAGAAATGGAAGCAGCGATGAAGCAGAGCGCGGAAATTGGACGCTGGGGCGAGGATTACGCCGCCCGGGCTTTGGAAAAACTGGGATATACGATTGTTGCCCGAAACTGGCGCTGCCGGTTTGGGGAGATTGACATTATTGCGGAGGACCCGGGAAATCTCGCCTTTGTTGAGGTCAAGCTGCGAAAAAACGACCGCTATGGGGCGCCCCGGGAATTTGTGACGCGGACCAAGCAGAAAAAAATCATCCTCACGGCAGAGCTGTGGCTGATGCAGCATCCGACCGGAAAGCAGCCGCGCTTTGACGTGATCGAGCTCTATGGCAGCAGGGGGGTCGTCCGGCGGATGCTGCATCTGACAGACGCCTTTACCCTGTAGGGCACCTCTAAAAAACTCCCGCCCGGCGCTTCACCGGAGCTTTTACCCCGGCTTTTTGTGAAAAAATTTGAAATACACAAAGTATTCCTGCACTTTTTTCCCTTCAATCTGAGGCAAAATCTCTCGGCGAATCCCCAGACGTGAGTTTTTAGAGGCACCCTGTAGTTTTCAGTAACTTGCGAAGGCAGGCGGAGTGTGCCGTGCTTTTGCGGAAATGGAGATACATTCCAATGAAGTATTTCAGTACCAGAAATGACAAGCAAACCTTCACCGCGTCCCAGGCAATTGCCATGGGCATTGCGCCGGACGGCGGCCTGTTTGTGCCGGAGCACATTCCCCAGGTGGATCACGAGACGCTCCGGGCGCTGTGCGCCATGGATTATCGGGCCAGGAGTGCAAAGCTGATGAAGCTTTATCTGGACGAGTTTTCCCAGGAGGAGCTGGAGGGCTTCGTCCGTGCGGCCTATGCCGGCAATTTTGACGATCCGGCCATTGCACCCACGCACTTTCTGAATGAGAATACCGCGTTTTTGGAGCTGTGGCACGGCCCCACCTGTGCGTTCAAGGATATGGCGCTGCAGATGCTTCCGCACCTGCTGACCGCGTCCCTGAAAAAAACGGGGGAGAAGCGCAAGGTCTGCATTCTGGTGGCCACCTCCGGCGACACGGGAAAGGCTGCCCTGGAGGGGTTCCGGGACGTGGACGGCACACGGATTTTTGTCTTTTATCCCGACGGGGGCGTTTCCCGCATTCAGAGGCTGCAAATGGTGACGCAGGCAGGGGAGAACGTCGGTGTCTGCGCGGTTAAGGGGAACTTTGACGACGCCCAAACCGGCGTCAAAAGGATTTTCGGCGACGCTGCCTTTGCGGAGGAGCTCTCCGGGAGAGGGTGGTTTTTGTCCTCCGCCAACTCCATCAACTGGGGCAGACTGCTCCCGCAGATCGTCTATTACTTCTCCGCCTACTGCGACTATGTAAACGCTGGCCGCATTCAGGTGGGCGACAAGCTGGTTTTCTGCGTTCCGACCGGCAATTTCGGCAACATTCTGGCAGGGTGGTTTGCGCGGGCCATGGGCCTTCCGGTTGCCCGGTTTGTCTGCGCAAGCAACGCGAACAATGTGCTGACGGACTTTATCAATACGGGGGTTTATGACAAAAACCGCCCCTTCCACACGACCATCTCCCCCAGTATGGATATTCTGGTGTCCAGCAATCTGGAGCGGCTGCTGTATCAGCTGACAGGGGATGCGGAGACGCGGAGCTATATGGAGCAGCTGAACCGGGAGGGCCGCTATAGCGTCGGGCCTGCCGCTGTGCAGCAGATTCAGGCCACCTTCTCCGCCGGCTTTTGCGGCGACGCCGAGACCGGGGAGGCCATCGCCGCGCTGTTTGCGGAAACGCATTATCTGATGGACACCCATACCGCCGTCGCCTTCAAGGTCCTGGCGGATTACCGCCGGCAGAGCGGCGATCAGACCCCTGCGGTGATTGTCTCCACCGCAAGCCCCTTCAAGTTTGCCGCAGACGTGCTCGCAGCGCTGGGGGAGAAGGGTACGGAGAACCCGCTCACCGCGCTGGCGGCAAAAGCATCCCGGCCCATTCCGGCGCCCCTGAGCGGTCTGGAGGAGCGGCCCGTGCGGTTCCCCGAGGTTACCGAGCGGGAGAGCATGCGCCGTATCGTCAGCGATTTTCTGGAGGGCTGAGCCGCCGGGGCAGCATTTTGGTTTGGCGCATTGCAGCATCACCGGCAGGGGAGCGTCCGCTCCCCTGCCGGTGATGCGGGTCAGAATGAGCCCTTCGGCATAAACGTGTTGCAATAGGTTTCGCCCTTGTTCACGGCGGTTTTATTCTGGACGCTGATCTGGGTTGCGGTGCAGTATCCGCCGCTGAGATCATTGAATTTACAGTTTTTCACGTCGCATCCAACACACGTGACGCTGCTGTCGGGGTCGCCCTTTTGCTTTGCGGTACTCATGTTTTTCCTCCGGATGAAAAGATTTTCCCGGCCCGCGGCCGGGACAGTGTTAGTATGGACGGTGAGGCATGTCTTTATTCGTAATTGGTGACACGCACCTTGCCCTCGGCTGCAACAAGCCGATGGATGTTTTCGGAGGGCGCTGGGAGAACTATGTGGAAAAGCTCCGGGAGGGGTTTTCCGTCGTGGGAGACGCGGATGTCACCGTGCTGTGCGGGGACCTGAGCTGGGGAATGAACCTGCAGGAGGCGAGAGAGGATTTTCTGTTCCTCCACCGGCTTCCGGGAAAAAAGATTATCGTGAAGGGAAATCACGACTATTGGTGGACCACAGCGGCGAAAACCAGCCGGTTTTTCGAGGAAAACGGGATAGACAGCCTGCATATTTTGAACAACAACTGCTTTGAATACGGCGGCTATGCCCTCTGCGGCACCA
>CAJOPB010000188.1 GCA_905236305.1 uncultured Oscillospiraceae bacterium
ATGGGCTTTTTGGAGAGGTCGAACCACTCGCCGCTGCCCTCGTACACCTGAAACACCGTCAGGGCGCTGCGGGAGGCCTCCGTGGGGTAGATTTCCGCCATGTACGGATTTTTCCTGAACAAACGTCCCAGTTTTTCCGGTCCCAGCTCCCGCACCTTCCCCCGGAGGGAGACGGCCACGGAGTGCATCGTGTCCTCCCCCTTCATGGCGGTCAGGGCGAGGAATTGGTGCTTTACCAGACGGTCATAAAAGCTTTTGCCCCTGGCCGTCAGGAAATAGAGACCGCGCTCGTCGCTGTCCATCATGTCAATGGCGGCGGTCACAGGCAGCCCCGCGTCGTCCACCGTGGCGACGACGGTGGTGTGGATCACGTCGGAGATATAGGCCAGATAATCCTTTGCCGTTTTCATTGCGCATTCCTCCCTGCAAGATAGCGTCCCAGCTCCCTGCCCAGCGTCTGGGCGATGCTGATGCTCTGGCCGGGAACGGAAGTCGTATATTGAAAGCCAAAGCGGCAGCCGCTGCAGTTTCCCGTGGCGTACAGGCCGGGTATCGGCTCGAAGTCCTGGCCCAGCACCTGCTGATTGTGGTCGATCAGCAATCCGCTGACGGTGACCAACAGCTTTATGGATTGTCCGCCCGGTTTATGGCTGTCCTTTAAATTTCCGCAGGCGTAAAACGGGGCTTTCCGGATCGGATGCAGCAGACGCGAATCTTTTCCGAAATCCGCGTCATAGCCTCTGGCGCACAGTGCATTGTAGCGCTCCACAGTTTCCAGGAATGCGGCCCTGTCCCCGTCGGTATCAAACAGCAGCGCCGCCAGCCCTTCCAGCGTAGGAGCGCAGTAGAGCGGGCGCACCGCCCCGGCCTTGTCCCGAAGAAGCGCGCCATCTTTCGCCTCGCGGGCTTTTGCCAGTGACGCGCGGAGCTTTTCCAGCTCTTTCGGGTCGGAGTAGTCGAACACAGCGTGGTTTGGGGCCTGCCAGGTCAACTCGTCGGCAATGCTGCTGTCGAAGATGCCCCACAGCATCCCGTTGGGCTGCCTCGCCCCGGCGGTGGCCGCGAGGATGTGGGTGCCAAAGCCTTCGTTGGAATAGTGCCGTCCGCGGCAGTTCACCCGGAGCGTTGCCGCCGAGCCGATCAGGTTAAAGCCGGGGAAGCAATAGTTCCCGCCCATGGCGGCGTGTGAGCGGGGCTCCAGCCGTCCGCCGGCCCAGACGCCCATGCGGATGCCGCTGCCGTCCCAGCCGTGGCCGCTCCAGTCGCCGCCGTCGATGAGATCGTCGGACTCCGCCAGCAGATCCCGGCACATCTCCGGGTTGCGGCTGTAATCCCCCGTCGCTAAAACGACGCCCTGCCGTCCGAGAAAGCGGCAAAGGCTTCCGCCCGGCGCTTCCCCAATGGCCCCGGTCACGGTATCGCCGTCTTTAATAAGCTGCAGCGCTTTCGTCTCAAAATAAAACCGCGCGCCGTTCTCCGCAGCAATGCGCTGGTTTGCCTTCAAAGCCTTGTTTTGCAGGGCGGCGCCCATATTGGGCGTACCGGACCAGGCTTTGAAGCCGTTCAGCGCTTTCGGAAAATGCCCGCTCTGCGGCGTCAGCATGGGGTGGATGCCGTCCCGTTCCTCCTGGCTCAGCGGTTCGATGAACCAGTCGAAGCAATCCCCACAGTTCTCCGCGTACTTTCTGATTAAACGGTAATCGGAGCGGTTGCCCGTCCGCGTCTGCCAGTCGTCCAAAAACTCGTCGATGTCCACGGCAGGCACGCCTTTATCCCGCTGCCAGCGGGAATTGATGTGCCCGATCTCCCCGATGCCGAGGATGAACTGCTTATCTTCCGTCTGCTGCTCCAAAACAAGTACGGACGCTCTCGCCTCCGCCGCAGCCCGTGCGGCGCAGGTGCCCGCGTGGCCCGCGCCGATGATCACGACATCCGCGGTCTCCATGCGCTGAATCGTGTGTTCAGGAATCAGCTCCGGGGCTTTGGCCCATGCGAATTCTCTCATGCCGCAGCGCCTCCTTTGTGGGGTGTCGGTGTTTCCACACGCAGGACGGAACGCAGCGCGTTTCCGCAGCGCTTGTAGATCAGATACGTGATCACAGACGTGGCCGCGTGCTTGAGCAGGTTGAACGGAAAGACGACATACAGCATCAGCGTGACCGTGTCGCGGTTCAGCGGATTCGCGGCGGAACCCATTCCGATAATGGCCTCCATGGGCAGCCCGTAGAGAGGCATACATGGGAAACGCCACATACGCATTCAGGAAGATGAAGACCACGCTGACCAGAACCGTGGAGATGGCCAGACCGGCGACTGCGCCTCTCCGGGTCCGGTGAAATTTATAGATCAGGGAGGCAGTCAGCACGAAGGCGCTGCTCCCCACCAGGTTCATCAGTTCGCCGACATAGGCCGTGTCGGTACCCTGGAACAACAGCTTCAGCAATATTTTCATGAGAATGACCGCGCATCCGCCGGCCGGTCCGAGAAAGAACCCGGCAAACAGCGCGGGATTTTCAGCAATATCAAATCTGAGAAACGACGGGGCAAAGGGAAGCGGCACGCTGATCAGCATCAGCACCGCAGACAGAGCCCCCAGCATGGCAATAAAAGCGAGAATACGGGGACTTGTTTTTCTTTGACTTCTCATGGATTTTTGTTCCTTTTCTACGGAAATAGGCTCCGAAGATCCAATCGTATGGACTCCAGAGCCTTTCCGCTTCTTCTTTCATCCGGACTTTTATACTGTCATGATACCCCTCCCCCTCCGGGGGAGGGGTATCATTCATAGTACATCTTACCGTCGGTACCGGAATCACACCGCTTTTCTGTCCATATGTCTGGCTCGCGGACCATACCGCCGGTGGGGAGTTCCACCCCGCACTGAAGATTCGCCGAATATTCAGTTTTTGCGGTCCTGCGCTCAGGCCAGCAGCCACTCTGCCATCTCATCGGCGGCCTTGAGATCGTCAGGCTTCTCCAGAATGCTGCCCGGGGCATTCGCGTTTCCGGCGACGTGGGCCTTGTAATCGCGGAATCCGGCGGTGGCAAAGCTCTTCAGGTTCGTCTCCACCATCTGCGTGTAAACATCGACGG
>CAJOPB010000189.1 GCA_905236305.1 uncultured Oscillospiraceae bacterium
TCCCGGTTGCGGTCATAGGTGCAGATGATGAATCGGAGTTTTGCCGTTGTTTCCTCCTCGCCATCTTTTCCCTTTAATAGCTGGATCAGGATATAGGGGATTCTCCCCTCCCAATCCTCCGGGTCTGCCAGCGCCATTTTCGCAACATCAAACGGCCTGGGCGTCGTGTCCTCATTGGCTTTCGGGTTGACGGGCAGCCGGATTTCTTTCATGTCCTCCCGGACAAACTCCTCCGCCCGGTCAAGGAGGGCTTGCAGCGTCCGCGCCGCGATGGGGTATTCCGCCGGATAATTCCAGCTCCCTTCCTCGTTCATATAGCCCTCCTCTCTTAGAAGCCGTTAAGGATGCGGTATAGCTCCTGCTCTATGCGCTTGCTCGTGATCTCGTCGATACGATCCATGACCGCCTCACGCGCCGGGTCGTAGTCGAGCATATCCTTGATGGAGAAGCCCCAATACTCCTCGATCTTCTCCTTGCCGCCGGAGGTCGTGCCGCCGGTCCTCTTGAAGATTCCCGTATGGCCGGATGCAAACGTGGCAATGAAACCTTGCGGCCTCGCCTGCATACGCCCTTTCACGTCGGCGGCGGAGACCGGCCCTGTCACGCGCCAGCCGCCGTAGCCGTTGACGTATCGGCTGGTGTATTGCCTCGTTTTGGGGCTTGGATGGAATTTATACAAAGGGATTTTTTGGCCGGAAAATTCCAGTTCGCCGATTACTTCATCACCAAGGCCCTGTACTCTCGTCCTCACGTTTTTATTCGCGTTCAGATTTCCAGATGTGATGTCGTATCGCTGCCGCACTTCCCGATCCGCCTTGGTGCGGCCCGCTTCCAGGCCGCGCTTGATGGAATTGTGCAGCACGGTTCTCGCTTTTTCCGGCGCGGTATACAGCACAGCATTGATGCGTCGTAGCTGTTCCTCGTCTATGCTGACTTGAATATCAACCACGATTATTCCTCCAGCTCGCGCAGCTCGATCCGCAGCATACCGCCCTCCGTCTCCACGCCCAGGACCTCGTATAGTACGTTGTCAAGTTCCAGCTTCCGGCCTTTCTTGGGCGGCGGCGAGAATCTTGACCGCGACACATAAAACGCTTTCTCCATCTGAAAAACCACCTGATCGTTTCCGATCCGCTGCTGGTTTTTGTTCTTGTTCCACACGGAGTTCATGTTTTCGTCCTGGTCGATCACGACGGGGATCACTCGTTCTTCCGGGGGTTTGCCCGTGCCGTTCCGCCAGTAGCGGACCGTTTTCTCCACGGCAAACCCCTCCAGGCTGGTAAATACCCTGTCAGCGTCCCTTTGTATCTGCGCTTTCAGGTTTCGTACCATAGCGTCAGGTGGTCAGCACATCCCGGCAGGAGCGCCACATCCCCTTCATCAGAGGCACCGCAATGGGCTTGGCCGTCAGGATGGTTTCCTTCTGGTTGCTGTCCACATTGACATTGTGCTTGGGGACGCGGGTGCCGGCGCGGGTGTAGGTCTTGTGGTCCATCTCCACCTGGGTTACGGCGCCATACATCACCTTGCCCGTGGCGGGGGCGGCCAGCATCGCACCCTTGGCCGGGAAGTAATATCCCGTGCTGAACGTGCCGTTGGCGTTCCTGGTCTGGTAGCTTCCGCGATAGCAGAAGATCGTCAGGGGGATGCCGCTGAAATTCAGCGTACCAAGGCGGATAACGCCGTTTTCAGCCCAGCGCGGGTCAATCTCGCCCCATTCCTCGCGGCGGTTGTCCAGCATAGCGTGTACCCAGGGATCGGAAAGGATCACCTCGGCCACTTCGCTTCCCACCACAAGATCGGTCACAGGGCGGCCCTTTTCTGCCAGGTCCGCGGCCTGCTGGGCAACGTCGTTGTACCAGGTGCCGCGCTGCGTCGCGGTGCCGATAGCCCACACGGCGGACTTTGTGAATACGCCGGGGTTGGTGTTGCCGGTGTAATACCGCGCTACCAGGTCCACGGCCTTGTCCGCTTTGTCGCCGATATGGGACATGGTGCAGGCGTTGTCAAGCATCGTCTGTGCGCACATCCATTCCTCGCGGCGGGTGATGGCCTTGTCCAGGTAGTCCAGGTCGTCCATGAGGTAGACCCGCTCCCTCTGCTCCGGGGTCAGCTCGCTCACGAGGTTTTCCCCGGCCATGCGCTTTTCCAGA
>CAJOPB010000190.1 GCA_905236305.1 uncultured Oscillospiraceae bacterium
CTGATACTCATCCACCGCCTTGATGACGGCGACCAGGAACAGCAGGAACTGGGCGTTCTCATAGGGCGTCTCGCCGGGAGAGAGCAGATTGGTTCCTGTGTTGGTGGACATGGACCAGTTGTTGTGCTTGCCGCTGCCGTTGACGCCCGCAAAGGGCTTTTCATGCAGCAGGCAGACCAGACCATGCTTCCGGGCCACCTTCTGCATGATCTCCATGGTGAGCTGGTTGTGGTCCGTGGCCACGTTGGTGGTGGTGTAGATGGGCGCCAGCTCATGCTGGGCGGGGGCCACTTCGTTGTGCTCTGTTTTGGCAAGGATGCCCAGCTTCCAGAGTTCTTCGTTGAGATCCTCCATGTACGCCTGGACGCGGGGCTTGATGGCGCCGAAATAGTGGTCTTCCAGCTCCTGGCCCTTGGGAGGTTTGGCGCCGAACAGGGTGCGGCCGGTGTAGATCAGGTCGCGGCGTTTGAGGTACATCTCCCTGTCAACAAGAAAATACTCCTGCTCCGGGCCGACGCTGGTGGTCACGCGCCGGACATCCTCATTGCCGAACAGTTTTAAAATGCGCATAGCCTGCTTGTTCAGGGCCTCCATGGAGCGGAGCAGCGGAGTCTTTTTGTCCAGCGCCTCGCCGCCGTAGGAGGCGAAAGCCGTGGGAATACACAGCGTGTTGTCCTTGATAAAGGCGTAACTGCTGGGGTCCCAGGCAGTGTAGCCGCGGGCCTCGAAGGTGGCGCGCAGTCCGCCGGAGGGGAAGCTGGAGGCGTCCGGCTCGCCCTGGATCAGCTCCTTGCCGGTGAGCTCCATGATGACCCGTCCGTCCGGTGCGGTGTTGATAAAACCGTCGTGCTTTTCCGCAGTGATGCCGGTCAGGGGATGGAACCAGTGGGTGAAGTGGGTGGCCCCGTTTTCCACGGCCCAGGCGCACATGGCCCCTGCCACGGTGTCGGCAATCGCCGGGTTCAGCGCGGTTCCGTTGTCGATGGTCTGGCGGAGGGACTGGTATACCTTTCCGGGGAGCCGTGCGCGCATGACCTTGTCATCAAAGACCTTGCTGGCAAAAATTGAGGGTACTGACGCCATAATGATTATCTCCTCTCGCGTTTCGTTTTTTCGCCATCTTCCAGGCGGTGAATTATAGGTTGCAGAAAAACAAAAAAGAGACAGCGACGCAGGCAGGCTACATTAGCCCGCGAGACGTCGTTGTCTCTCGATGGCGCAAATAATACGCCAAAAAACGCAGGAAGTCAATGGTCAACTTGCAAAAAATCCGGCGAAAAAAGAGCAGGAAACTTTGTCATTGACGCAAATTGACAATCAGCCTGCACAGGTGTATGTTAAGGGTGCAAGAGCAAAGGCGCTCTAGGGGTATTGTTATACCCTTGGGCGCCTTTGCTCTTTTTTTATAAATTGCGCTCATACAGAAGCTGAAGAAACGGAAAGAGGTTGATTCAAATGCGATTCCTGGAAGGCGAAGAACGCATTCCCTCCGGCTGTGCCATATCCGCCGTCATTTCAAGGAACGGCGAGCGCATGAGCGGGGAAAAGATTATCGAAAGTATGAAGCCCATGCACGAGCGCAGCAACGGTCTGGGCGGAGGCTTTGCGGCTTACGGGATCTATCCCGAATACAGGGATTTCTTCGCGCTGCACATCTTTTATCACGAGGAGGCGGGCAAAACGGCATGTGAACGCTATCTTCGGGAGCAGCTGGAGATTGTGCACGCCGAGACGATTCCGACGCGGACGATCCCGTCCATCACGGACGCGCCGCTGATCTGGCGCTACTTTGTGACGCCGCTCCGCACGGTTCTTGCAAGTCAGCAGGTGGACGAAAACGAGCTCATCGCCCGCGCCGTCATGTGGATCAACGCACAAATCAAGGGAGCCTATGTGTTTTCCAGCGGCAAAAACATGGGCGTGTTCAAGGCTGTGGGCTACCCGGAGGACGTGGGTGTATTTTACCGGCTGGAGGAATACGCGGCGTACAGCTGGACCGCACACGGGCGCTATCCCACCAACACCCCCGGCTGGTGGGGCGGCGCGCACCCCTTCGCCCTGCTGGACCGGACCGTGGTGCATAACGGCGAGATCTCCTCCTACGACGCGAACCGCCGCTGTATCGAGATGTACGGTTATCAATGCACCCTGCAAACGGACACGGAGGTCATCACGTATATTGCGGACTATCTGCTCCGCAAGCAGGGGCTGACCCTGCAGGAGATGGCTTCTGTCATCGCCGCGCCCTTCTGGGACACGATTTCCCGCGCTCCGGAGGAAGAAAAGCGTCAGCTGCAATATCTGCGCACGGTTTTTCCCGGCCTGCTGATCACCGGACCGTTTTCCATCATTCTCGGTTTTGAGGGCGGCCTCATGGCGCTCAATGACCGGTTGAAGCTGCGCAGTATGGTCACGGCGGAGAAGGGCGACCGATTCTATATCGCCAGCGAGGAAGCGGCAATCCGCGCCATGGAGCCGGAGGCAAAAAATTTTACGGCCCCCGCAGGCGGCGAGCCCATTATTGTCCGCGTTTCTCCCGCCAGCGGCGGGAGAAACATAAGAAAAAAGTTCTTCCAGCCTTCGGTGGGGAAAACAGGGAGGAAGTATAATGGCCGGAATCAACTATCTGTATCCCGAATTTGAGGTCGTCCGGGACGATTCCCGCTGCATCCGCTGCCGGGTCTGCGCGCGGCAGTGCGCCAACGAGGTGCATTGCTATGATGGGGATTTGGATATGCTGCGCTCTGATGAGAGCAGATGCGTCAACTGCCAGCGCTGCGTCTCATTGTGTCCCACCCGGGCGCTGAAAATTGTACGCTCGGACTGCCGGCTGCGGGAAAACGCCAACTGGGACGGAGACACCATCCGGGAGGTCTATAAGCAGGCTGCCAGCGGCGGCGTGCTGCTCAGCAGCATGGGCAACCCGAAGCCCCTGCCGGTCTACTGGGACAGGCTTCTGATTAACGCCTCCCAGGTCACAAACCCCTCCATCGACCCGCTGCGGGAGCCGATGGAAACACGGGTGTTTCTGGGAAAGAAGCCGGAGAAGGTGGAGCGGGGAGAAAACGGAAAGCTGAAAAGGTCGCTGCCTCCCCAGCTGGAGCTGTCGATGCCGGTGATGTTCTCCGCCATGAGCTACGGCTCCATCAGCTACAACGCCCACGCCTCCCTGGCCCGGGCGGCAACGGAGCTGGGTATCTGCTACAACACCGGCGAGGGGGGACTGCACGAGGACTTTTACCGATACGGCCCCAACACCGTCGTGCAGGTGGCCTCCGGCCGTTTCGGGGTGCATAAGGATTACCTGGAGGCCGGCGCGGCCATCGAAATCAAGATGGGCCAGGGGGCAAAGCCCGGCATCGGCGGGCATCTGCCGGGGGCAAAGGTGGGGCCGGACGTGAGCCGCACCCGCATGATCCCGGAGGGCAGCGACGCCATCTCCCCTGCCCCGCACCACGACATCTATTCC
>CAJOPB010000191.1 GCA_905236305.1 uncultured Oscillospiraceae bacterium
CCGCCGCTTGCGCTCGGGGGCATCATATTTGCCGTAGATGCGCAGAGGCTCCTCCAAAGCCCATTCGACACTGTAGGCAGGATTGAGGGAGCTGTAGGGGTCCTGAAAAATAATCTGAGGCCGCGGGGTATGGTGGATGATCTTCCCGGATTGGGGAGAAATCAGGCCCAGGATCATTTTGGCCAGCGTACTCTTACCGCTGCCGCTCTCGCCCATCAGACCTACAATCTCCCCGTGCCGGACATTGAAGTCCACATCATGGAGTATCTGCTTATAATGTCCCTTTCCGGTCAGAGAATGGCTGCGATAGCCGCCGCTGACCTTCTGTACTTCCAGCACCAGCTCGTTTTCGTTCATCGCAGCTCCTTTCCGCTCCGGGTGGGGATGGAGGCAATCAGATGTTGGGTATAGGGGTGTCGGGGATGGAAAAAGACGGTGTCCGTTCCGCCCTCCTCTACCAGCTCGCCCCGCTGCATTACGGCGACCCGGGAGCAGAGCTTGCGCACCACATTGAGGTTGTGGGAGATAAAGAGCATGGAGATGCCGGTCTCCCGGTTCAGCTTTTTCAGCAGCTCCAGAATCTGTGCCTGGATGGTCACGTCCAGCGCAGTGGTGGGCTCGTCCAGCAGCAGCAGGCTGGGGCGAATGACAATCGCCGAAGCGATCATGGCCCGCTGCTGCTGGCCGCCGGAGAGCTCATGGGGATATTTGTGGTAGATGACCTCCGGCTCCGGCAGCTCCACATCCGCCAGCGCCTGCAAAACCATGGCCTTTTGCGCTGCGTCGTCCTTGTCCCGGGCGTGGATGCGCAGCACCTCGCCCACCTGCTTTCCCACCCGCATCAGCGGGTCCATGGAGCTCATAGGGTCCTGAAACACCACGCCGATTTTTTTCCCGTGGAGCTTTCGAAGCTCGCTGCGCCTGGCGTGAAGCAGATCCTGACCGTCCAGCAGAATATCACCGGAGAGCTGGCACTGCTTGCGGGGCAGAAGACCGGCGATGCTCATTGCAGTGACGGTTTTTCCGCTGCCGCTCTCTCCCACCAGACCCATGATCTCTCCGTCCGCTATGGTGAGAGATATGCCGGCCACGGCCTCCCGGTCCCGGTTGTGAAATTTTACATGAAGATCCTTGATTTCCAGCATATGGCTCAGTCCACCTCCCGGTCCAGCGCCTGCATTCCCTCGCCGATCAATCCGACACCAAAGACCAGCAGAGCAATCACGCTGCCGGTGCAGACGGCATACCAGGGCGCGGCGGTAAACATGCCCTGCGCCTCGGAGAGCATATAGCCCAGAGAGGCATCCGGCGGCGTGACGCCAATACCGAGAAAGCTCATGCTGGCCTCTGCCAGAACGGCATTGTTAAAGCCGATCGTCAGTGCGGGGAGCAGGGTGCGCAGGGTGTTTGGCAGGGCATGAACCAGCAGAATGCGGGCGCTGCCGGCGCCCATCAGCCTGGCGCTGGTGATATAGTTCACATCCCGCAGGGCGGCAAAGGCCGTGCGGGTGACGCGGGCAAAGCTGGGAATAAAGACGATGCCAAGGGCGAGAACCACATTATATTTTCCGGGTCCCACCAGGCCGATGATCAGCAGGGCCAGCAGGATGCTGGGAAATGCGGTCAGCGCGTCATTCAGGCGCATGAGAATGTCGTCCGCCAGTCCGCCGAAATAGCCGGTGACCGCGCCGACGCAGGTCCCGACCACTGCCCCGATGAGGACGGTAGCCAGCGCGATGGTCAGGGTCGTGCCGGTTCCCTTCAGCACCCGGCTGAAAATATCCCTGCCGAAGTTGTCCGTCCCAAAGAGGTGAGCGAGGGAGGGGGGGAGAAACTTGTCCGCGCCGCTCATTGCGGTGGGGCTGTAAGGGGTGTGAAAGGCGCCGACCAGCGTCATCAGCAGCAGTGCCGCTGTGAGGAACAACCCTGCCAGCAGATAGCCGTTGATCCGTTTCCTCATACAGCACCTCCCAGCCGAAGCCGCGGGTCAATGTACTGGTTGACCAGATCTGCCAGCGTACCTGCAAGCACGACCCAGAAGGCCAGAATCACCACCAGCGTCTGCACCACGGGATAGTCCCGGTGGGAGATGGAGGTAACCAGCAGCCGGCCCAGACCGGGGATGCCGAATACCTGTTCCACCACCACGCTGCCGCCCACCAGCTCCGCCATGGTCTGGCCGAGAAAGGTGACTACGCTGACCAGGGAATTTTTCAGCACATGGGCCATCAGCACGGTGCGCCGGTCGTTGCCGCGGGAGATTGCGGTGCGGACATAGGCTTTGTTCATTTCACTGATGACCGTAGAACGCATCATGCGTACCGTCATGGCAGCGCGGGGGATGCTGAGGCAGACCGCAGCGAAAAAGAGATAGCGCAGCGCGCCTGCGGGGTTTGTATGCAGACCGGGAAAATCACCCGGTGTGAAAACCCGCAGGGCGATTCCGAAAAACCAGGAGATCAATATTCCGGTGAAGAAGGGCGGCACCGCCATACAGAGCTGATTAAAGGCCGTGCGCACCCAATCCATAGGCCCGCCGACCCACTGATAGGACAGCACACCCAGCGGAATAGAGGTGACGGTGATCAGAATAAAGCTGATGAGGCTCAAAAGCAGGGTTATCTCCAGCTTGGAGGAGATCAGGTCCCACACGGGCTGACGGTAGCTGAAGGATGTGCCCAGATTCCCGGTAAAAAAACCGCAGAGCCAGTCAAAATATCGGACAAAAAAAGGACGGTCAAGTCCCAGCTCGCTGCGCAGCGCTGCAATTTGCGCTTCGGTTGCCTCTGTCCCCAGCATGGTGCGGACAGGGTCGCCTGAGACGAGCTGAAAGGCAAGAAAGGTCAGGAAAGAGACCAGCAGCATTGTGACCAGCAGCATCCCGACGCGTTTCAGTGCATATTTCAATTCAGGAATACACCTCTCTATCTCAATTACATTTCATTTCAGCAGCACGAAAGCCCTGCCCCCGGGGTATGGGGGCAGGGAGTGGAGCTGACCGGAGTTACGCCCAGTAGAGGGTGGAAACATCCAGCACGTAGAGAGGATAAAAGTCAAGGCCTGTCAGACCGTGACGCACTGCCACCAGGTCCGCCATATCCTGCAGATAGACATTGGCGGCATTCTCGGTCAGATTGCGTTCCAAAAGCCGGTACATGGCGGTCTGTTCCGCATCGTCGGTCTCGGTGATGGCCTCGCTGAGAATACGGTCATATTCCTCGTTGCTGTAGTTGGTGAAGTTGTTGCCGGCATCCGAGCCAAAGCGCTCCAGAAGCTTGCGGGCGGTCATGTTGTCGCTGGTCAGGCCGGTGATGGTGCTCTGGAACTGACGGGCGCCATAGACATCGCTGAGCCAGGTGCTCCAGTCCACGGGCAGCACCGTGACATTGATACCCACCTCCCGCAGCAGCTCCACCAGAACCTCAGCGGTGTTGACATGGGGGGCGTAATTGCTGGGCACCGTGATGGTCATATCAAAGCCGTCGGGATAGCCGGCCTCGGCAAGCAGCGCCTTTGCCGCTGCGGGGTCATAGCTGTAATAGTCGGTCAGGCTCTGGTCATAATACTTGCCGAAGGAGGGGAACATGCTGGTGCCGAGGGGGATGCCGTAGCCGTCAAAGGCGAGGTCAATGACCATCTGCTTGTCGATGGCATAGCACAGTGCCTGCCGCACCCGTACATCGTCAAAGGGCTTTTCCGCGTTGTTCAGATACAGGGCCTGCACCAGGTTCATACTGCCCTGCGCGATGTCAAAATCGGCGATGCTGAGCTGCCGGGTCTGGTCTGCCGCCAGATGAGCAACCAGATCCAGAGCGCCGCTCTGAAGACCGAGAACCAACCCCTCAGAGTTTTCCAGAATCTTATAGGTCACCTTGTCCAGCTTTCCGGGGGTGCCCCAGTAGTCCGCAAAGCGCTCCAGAACCAGGTTGTCCTGGGCAGCGCGGGAGACGAATTTGTAAGGGCCGGTACCGACAGGTGCGGTCTCCAGCAGGCTGTATTCCGCCGGAATAATGTAGGCATTCATTACATAAGCGAGAAACTCATTGCTGGGCTCGCTGAGTGTGACCGTCAGGGTCCTGCCGTCCGCATCGGGGGTGAGGCTGGAAATAATGTCCAGTGCGGCAAGCTTAGCCTCAGCGTCCTCACCGTTGCGGCGGCGCTCGATGGAATAGACCACGTCGTCCATAGTGACCGGATCGCCGTTATGAAATTTGACATCCGGGCGCAGCGTAAAGGTGTAGGTCAGTCCGTCCTCGGACTTGGAAACCTCAGATGCCACGGCGGGAATCAGCTCGCCGTCGCTGGAAGGCTTTACCAGGCCCTCATACACATTGAACATGACTTCCTTGGTCCCGGCCGCAGTCATATGATGGGGGTCGAGACTGTCAAAGTCCTGGGCGATGCCGATGGTAATCTCATTGGCCAGGGCACGCTCGGTTTTGGGGCTATCCTCCTCCGGAAGCGGGGCGGGCGTTTTCTGGGGAGCTGCAGTCGCCGGCGCGGCTGCGGTTGCGGTGGGGGCGGGCGTTTCGGCGCTTGCTCCGGTGTTCTTTCCTCCGCTGCCGCAGCCGGCCAGGAGTGACAGTCCCATCACAGACGCAAGGATGCCTGCCAGAAAGTTTCTCTTCATGTTGGTTCTCCTTTCATCACTGCCCTTTATTTTAGGGTTGACGGCGCCTCTCTCTGTTTTTTCCCGGAGAGCGCAGGCGGAGTCGTACCCGGGGTCAATGTGCAACCGAAATGCCCGCGCAGGAACAAAAACCGGGGGAGACGCGGGCCAAACACAATGAGAAATCCGATTCATACGAAACTTCTATAAAAAGCTTTCATCCTTTCAAGCTTTTTATCGCGCCGCAGGCGCGCAGAAGTTTGTATGAGCAGCGTTATCAGTGCATTTTGTGCTGAAAGCGCTGCGTTACACGCAGCGCTTCTGATTAAAGCATTTAATCAGAAAACAGTATCAGTTTTCAATGCGAGCGCATTATACTACAGCTCCTCTAAAATGGCAAGCAGAATTTCAGAGCCTGCAGCGATATGAATACAGGAGAAAAATAATCTATTGCCAAATATAATAGGAGTGGGTTATAATATGTGCCGGAAGGAGCGTGGTCCAGAACAATGAAAAAACTGATGTTAGGCAATGAGGCCGCGGCCCGCGGTCTTTACGAGGCGGGATGCGCCTTTGTTTCCAGTTATCCCGGCACCCCCAGTACGGAGATTACCGAGGAGGCGGCAAAATACAGGGAGATTTATGCCGAATGGGCACCAAATGAGAAGGTGGCCATGGAAGCGGCCTTCGGAGCATCCCTGAGCGGACGCCGCAGCTTTTGCGGAATGAAGCATGTGGGACTCAATGTGGCCGCAGACCCTCTGTTCACCATTTCCTATACCGGCGTGAATGCCGGAATGCTTATCGCCGTGGCGGACGATCCGGCTATGCATTCCAGCCAGAACGAGCAGGACTCCCGCCACTATGCCCGCGCGGCCAAGCTGCCCATGCTGGAGCCGGCGGACGCGGCCGAGGCGCTGGAGTTTGTCAGGCGCGGGTATGCGCTCAGCGAACAGTATGACACACCGGTGCTGATGAAGCTATGTACCCGAATTGCCCACTCCCAGAGTGTCGTGAAGCTGGGAGAGCGGGCGGAGATTCCTCCCAGGCCCTATGTCAAGGACGCCATGAAATATGTCATGATGCCTGCCGGCGCCAGGGGCCGCCACGTCTATGTGGAAAAGCGCATGGAGGAGCTGGCGCTTGTGGCGGAGAGCACTGACCTCAACCGGATTGAGGAGGGCAGCGATCACAGCATGGGGATCATCACCTCCTCCACCAGCTATCAGTATGTGAAGGAGGTCTGCGGGGATACTTACCCGGTGCTGAAGCTGGGAATGATTTGGCCGCTGCCGGAGAAGAAGCTGCTTGAGTTTGCCGCCGGTGTGGACACGGTGTGCGTTGTGGAGGAGCTGGATGGCTTTATCGAGGCATGGTGCCGGGAGATCGGCCTGAAGAAGGTTTTCGGCAAGGATCGCTTCCCCCTGCGGGGCGAGCTGAGCCAGAATCTGGTGGCTGAGAAGCTTGGGCTGCCGGCGGCGTCCGGGAAGGCGCTGAGTGAGGCCGTCCCGCCCCGTCCCCCCGTGATGTGCGCCGGGTGCCCCCATCGGGGACTGTTCTACACCCTGCACAAGCTGAAGCTGACGGTGCTGGGAGACATCGGCTGTTATACCCTGGGCGCCACACCGCCCCTGAGCGCCATGGATACCACCATCTGTATGGGCGCCTCTGTTTCCGGGCTCCACGGCTTTAACAAGGCCTCCGGCGGAGAGCTGGCGGGCAGGAGCGTTGCGGTGATCGGAGACTCCACCTTCATGCACTCCGGCATCACCGGGCTGGTGAACATCGCATATAATGAGAGCAATTCTACGGTCATCATCCTGGACAACTCCATTACCGGCATGACCGGCCACCAGCAAAACCCCACCACAGGCTTCAACCTCAAGGGTGACCCCTGCACCAAAATCGACCTGGAGGCGCTGTGCCGGTCGGTCGGAATCCGGAGGGTGCGGGTGGTAGATCCCTATGATCTGGCCGCGTGCGAGGAGGCGGTAAAGGAGGAGCTGGCTGCTGAGGAGCCCAGCGTTATCATCTCCCGCCGGCCCTGCGCCCTGCTGAAATATGTGCGGCATCCGGGTCCCATCGCTGTAGACACGGAAAAATGTGTGGGCTGCCGCTCCTGTATGCGAATCGGCTGCCCCTGCATCAGTATCCGGGACGGCAAGGCGGTTATTGACCAGACCCAGTGTGTGGGCTGCGGTGTCTGCAAGCAGCTGTGCCCTGTAGATGCCATCGGCTGAAAGGAGAGGGGTTGGAATACATGGAAACGAAAAATATCATGATCGTCGGCGTCGGCGGCCAGGGTACGCTTCTGGCCAGCAAGCTGCTGGGACGGGTACTGCTGACCCGGGGCTTTGATATCAAGGTCAGCGAGGTTCACGGCATGAGTCAGCGCGGCGGCAGCGTCGTCACCTTTGTGCGCTATGGCAGCAAGGTCTATTCCCCCATCATCGACAAGGGGCAGGCGGATTTTATTCTCTCCTTTGAACTGCTGGAGGCTGCGCGCTGGGCGGAGTATCTGGCGCCGGAGGGTACGATCATTACCAACACGCAGCAAATCGACCCCATGCCCGTGATCACCGGCGCAGCTGCCTATCCGGAGCTGCTTGCGGACAAGCTGGCGGATCTGGGGCTGCGGGTGGATGCATTCGACGCCCTGGCCCTTGCGGAGCAGGCAGGCAGCGCAAAGGCGGTGAATCTGGTGCTGCTGGGGCGGCTGTCCAAATACTTTGATCTCTCGGAGGAGGATTGGATGACCGCAATCGCAGAGAGCGTCCCCGAGAAATTTTTGGAAATCAACCGCAAGGCCTTTGCGCTGGGCGCTGGAGCCCGGAGCTGATTTTCGGAGAGAAAAACGCGTCTCCCTTTTTCGAGACGGGAGGCGCGGGATAGGAGTCTGGTTTTCCATGACCACAGAGAAAAAGGAAGGAAAGCGCCGCCGGATGAGCGGTTCGGCACTGCAGCTGATGCTGGCTTTGGCCAGCCTGCTTTTGGGCTCATTGCTGACCTTTGTGACAGAGCTCGACGTTCGGACGCTGTGCTATGTTTTCTGTATTGTTCTTGTGGCGGCGGGGGTTGCGGCCATCGCCTATTTTTTCCTCAGCGGGGCTTACCGGCGCCTGGACGACTATAACTTTGCCCTGGGGGTCATGCTGATGATCCTAGGCTGCTGCGGCTTTGCCCGAATCGAAGGGATGGAGGGAAGCTTCCTGGCCTACATGGGCTTTTTGGTTCTGGCTCTCGGGATTGTGGCACTGCAAAACACCGTACAGCTCCGGGTGGTCGGAAGCGCGCTGTGGCCGGTGGGGCTGCTGTTTACAGCGGTAATCCTGTTCGGCGGCATCACGATTCTGCTGGACATCCGGGCGGTATGGGACAAGGTGCAGTACTGGATTCTCATTGTTTCCGGGGTGCTGGGACTGGCGGGACTGATTATGACGGCCATCGTACTGCACCGCACTGCCCGGGAGGCGGCTTCGCCCGCCGGGGTGCTGGTGGAGCCCGCCGTATCCGACACAGAGGCACTGGAACCGGGGAAAGGCCCGGAGCTCAGCCTGTCCGATGACGATCCCCGCAGCTGACCACCCTTCCTGTGCCGTTCCCGCTGAAATGCCCCGCATCCCTCCCGGGATGCGGGGCTCAAAGCACCGGCAAAGTCCAAAGGAATTTGCCGGCGAAAAGGCTGTGCTGCGGCGCAAAGCGCGTCCTTGAGAACATTCAACGCAGGAGCGCTGTCCGCGAGGCCTTGTCTACAGCCTGAATTGGTATTTAAGGCACTGCGGGATGCAGCCGAGGCCGCGTGTTTACAGCCGGATTACGCGCCCGGGCATGGCCGCTTCTGCCCGCCCGGAGCCGGAGATATTACAGCAGCATGACACCGTTTTGCTCACAGAGACTGCGGTCCGCCTCCGGCCACACGCTGGCCTGAACCTCGCCAATGTGGGCCTTTCCCAGCAGAAGCATACTCAGCCGGCTCTGGCCGATGCCGCCGCCGATGGTCAGCGGCAGTTCTCCGCTGAGAAGCATTTTGTGGTAGGTGAGCTTCCGCCGGCTGTCGCATCCCGCTGCGGTGAGCTGACGGTCCAGACTCTCCGGATCAACGCGAATGCCCATGGAGGAGATCTCAAAGGCACACTGCAAAAGGGAGTTCCAGATCAGAATGTCGCCGTTCATGCTCCAGTCGTCATAGTCGGGAGAGCGGCCGTCGTGGGGCTTTCCGCTCCGCAGCGGTGCGCCGATGCCGATGACAAAGGTGGTGGGATGCTCCCGGACATACAGATCCTCCCGCTCCTTGGGGGTCTTGTCCGGCCAGCGGTCCTCCAGCTCCTGGGCTGTCACAAAGCTGACATTCCGGTCCGCCCTGGGTACGGTCAGCAGCTTGGGATAGATGGCCTGCAGAGTATCCTGGGTGTCGCAGACGGCGCGGACGATGTCAATGACCGTAGTCTTTAAATAGTCCAGGGTTCGCTCGTGCTCGGTAATCACCTTTTCCCAGTCCCACTGGTCCACATAGACGCTGTGGAGGTTATCCAGCACCTCCTCATCCCGCCGGATGGCATTCATATCCGTATAAAGACCCTTTCCGGGGTAGAAGCGATAACGATAGAGGGCCATGCGCTTCCATTTTGCCAGGGACTGCACAACCTGGGCGGAGGAACCGGTGACGGAAATGTCAAAGTCCACCGGGCGCTCGACGCCGTTTAAGTTGTCGTTCAAACCGGTCTGCTCCTCGACAAACAGCGGTGCGGACACCCGCGCGAGATTCAGCGCGCCGGAGAGATTGTCCTCAAACAGCCGATGCAGCAGCCCAATGGCCATCTGCGTGTCATAGATGCTCAACAGGCTCCTGTAGCCCTCCGGGATAAAGGTTTTCATGATTTGACTGCCCCCTTATCTGCGGACAGCTCCTCAATGAACCGGTGGTAAAAGCTCTCCGCGTTTTTTTTGAAATTTCGTTCAATTATTCCTGCCTGCTTCTCATCGGCAGCCAGTATGTGCAGATCAAAGATGCTGCCCACCCCGTCGCTGATGGCGAGATGAACGGTAACGCCGTTTTCCCCGGAGCTGTGCGCGGCAGTGAGCATCTCCATGCGGCGCATCTCCGCCACGGTGGGCGCCAGAGCCAGGGCTGCCTTCTGCCGGACACTGAAGGGGATATCCTCCTCCAGCGCCGCAGCGTTTCTGTCGCCGTTGGGCGTGACGGTATAGCCCTCCTCGGTCACTGCAATCTGACGGGTGTCGATCAGCTCCATCAGACACTGGCGATAGTCAAAATAATTGATGCCCCCGTCGATCAGCACCAGCTCCGCCAGCGCGTCCTCTCCAATGGCAGCGGGAAGACGGCGCAGCACAAAGAGGATCAGAAGCTTGACCTGCATCGGTTCCCGGATAAAACCGAAGTTCTGCTCCTCCACGGCGTCCGCCTCCTTCTCTGACCTTTTTCGAGACGTAATTATACATCCTCGCGGCAAAAATGGCAAGAAAAAGACACGTGCTCAGCCAAATGTTAGAAAAGGCAAGAAAAAATATTATCAGCTTTCACAGATTTCTATTGACAGAAGCGCATAATTTTGCTAAGATAAACAAAATCTTTCGGGATATTTTAGGGCTCAGTCCCTGGAATATATATTTATTACATAGGCGCAGGTTCACTCCACAATATGGACTGCGTACTTACAAGAAGGAGGTCAATTCGTTCCGTTGGGCTCACGGTGCGGCAGTGTGGAGACCTGCCGTAATGTGTCCATTCTGCGGAGGCGGCTGTTTCCACGGCGGATTCGGAGCTGTTTCCAACCGGATGGTCGCGAGGCGATCAAGGCGGAGGCCGGGTCGTCAGAGCCGGGTTTATGTCCGAAGTAGTCATCAAAAATCTGAGGAAGGTCTATGACGGGAACGTCCTGTCTGTCCACGACTTCAACCTGACGATCAAGGACAAGGAGTTTATTGTTCTGGTCGGCCCCTCCGGCTGCGGAAAGTCCACGTCCCTCCGCATGGTTGCCGGTTTGGAGGAGATCACCTCCGGCGAGCTGTATATCGACGGCAAGCTGATGAATGACGTTGCCCCCAAGGACCGCGACATCGCAATGGTATTCCAGAGCTACGCCCTGTATCCCCATATGACCGTGTATGACAACATGGCGTTCGCGCTCAAGCTCAAGCGCACACCGCAGGACGAGATCGACAAGAAGGTCAAAGAGGTGGCGGAGATCCTCGACATTACCCAGTACCTCAACCGCAAGCCCAAGGCGCTGTCCGGCGGCCAGCGGCAGCGTGTGGCCATTGGCCGCGCCATGGTCCGCGACCCCAAGGTGTTCCTCATGGACGAGCCTCTTAGTAACCTCGACGCCAAGCTGCGTAACCAGATGCGTGCAGAGATCATCAAGCTGCGCCAGCGTATCAATACCACCTTCATGTACGTCACCCACGACCAGACTGAGGCTATGACCCTGGCTGACCGTATCGTCATCATGAAGGACGGCTATGTCAACCAGATCGGCACCCCGCAGGATCTGTTCAGCAAGCCCGTGAACCTGTTTGTGGCAGGCTTCATCGGAATGCCCGTCATGAACTTCTTCGACGGCTGCCAGCTGGTGCTGGACGGCGGCAAGTATTATGCAGCCATCCGCGGCGTCAAGTTTGAGCTCAGCGATTTCCAGCAGAAGGCCCTGAAGCAGAACGGCCAGAAGCCCTGCGATATCGTCGCCGGCATTCGTCCCCAGCACATCACCGTGGGTGAGGGCGAGCTGAGCGCCAAGATCGAGGTCAGCGAAATGATGGGCTCTGAGTACAACATCCACGCCCGCAGCAGCGACGATGAGGTCGTCATGGTCATTCCTACTGTCGACCTGCAGACCGATGTCAGCATGGGCGCCAATGTGAAGTTCACCACCAAGCCCGAGCTGATCCAGCTGTTTGACAAGGCCACAGGCAACAACCTGATCTGGTTCGACCAGGCTTCCTCTGATGCCAACTCTCCCATGAACAAGGAGTACAATTTCTGATTCCGATACATCTCACGCCCCTCCGGTATACCGGAGGGGTTTTATTTTTGCTGCCGCAGGATAGCCGAAATGATTTTTTTCATGAAACACGCTGTTTTATGGAAAAGGCAGCATGCAAAGCGTGCGGCCCGTTTTGCGCCAAAAGGCGCAAATGCCGTTTTATACTATTTTCTGATTAAGCACCACTTTACAACTTTTTCTTGCTGCCATAAGTTGACATAATAATAGCATATGGAGCCTTTCTGATGTATAATAGGTTTGCCCAAA
>CAJOPB010000192.1 GCA_905236305.1 uncultured Oscillospiraceae bacterium
CAAGCCCATGAGCGTGCAGGAGGCCATCCTGCAGATGAATCTGCTGGGCCACGAGTTCTTCGTCTTCCGCAACATGGACGCCGAGGACGCGATCTCCGTCGTTTACGAGCGCAAGAACGGCGGTTACGGCCTGATCTGCGACGACGGGCTGGACGAATAACCGCTTCCATACAATCAACTGCGGCCGGAAAACCGGCCGCAGTTTTTTCACGCTGTCGACAACATGTCGACAGTGTGAAAAGCAAAACGAGAATATTGAAAAGTTCTCGTTTTGCTATGATTGAACGAAGAACGGGGGCTCCCCGCCCCCTCTCTTCGCTCTCCCCTTGCCTGTTGAAACCTTACTGCAAAGATTTGTATACTTTCTCACTTCGGCCGGATTTCCGGCCGAAGTTTTTTTCGTTTTCTATTTTGTTTATTCAAAAACAAACTCCAGGTATTGGGAGAAAGTCTCTCCCGCTTTCAGAAGCGCGTCCGGGAATTCCGGGTGATTCGGGGTGTCGGGATAGTACTCCGGCTCGATGGCAAAACCCGCGTTCGGCGCGATGCCGCAGTCAAGCCAGGTCCCCGTGTAAAACTGCAGCGCCGGGAAATCGGTATAGAGCGACAGCTTGACGGTATCCGTTTGCACCGTGCAGGCGGGCGAGCCTGTGAGCACAAAGCAGTCGTCGTAATCCCGGCCGATCCGCCGCGGCGCCGAGAAGTCGAAATCGCCCTCCACCGGCAGGATCTTCCCCGTCGGGATCAGTCCCGCGTCCACCTCCAGGTGGCCGGAGGCCTTGATCTGCATCTGCGCGCCGAGGATGTTTTCCTCGCCGAGCGAGAAATAGATATGCGAGGTCGGGGCAAAATAGGTGTCGCGGTCGGAGACGCCGGAAAAGTCGATCCTCAGGCGGTCCGGCAGCAGGGTGTAGAGCACGCGCGCCGTCAGCTCGCCGGGAAAGCCGTTGTCCCCGTCGGGAGAGAGGAGCGTAAAGCTCACGCTCGTATCGCTCTCCGCCCGGCCGCTCCAGCGGCGTTTGTTCCAGGGTTTGCCTTCGCTGCCGCCGTGCAGGCAGTTTTCGCCCTCGTTGGCGCAAAGAGAAATACGCTCCCCGTTCAGGATAAAGGACGAGCCGCCGATGCGGTTTGCCCAGCGCCCCACGATCGCGCCGATGAAGGCCGTGCTGCGCTCGTACTGCTCGATGGAATCAAAGCCGAGCAGCATTTCCTCGCCGTCCCGCTTAAGGCTCAGCGCCGTAGCGCCGTATTCCGTCAGCTTCAGCGAAAAACGCCCGTTTTCGACCAAAAAGCTTTGATATCCGCAGAAATCCGTTTTTGTGATCATGTGTCGCTTCCCGTCCTTTCTTTGTTATCGGGTTATTTTCAAGCTTAGTCTATTTAGTCAAAAAAATCAAGGCGTTTTTATGCCTTTTTAACAATTTTTCATTTTCCGAGCGAAAAATCCTTGTTCACATTACAAGAGTTCTTGTTTATTTCCCCCACTTGGATTATAATGATTTTTGCCATATAAGGCCAACGACTACGGTCGAAATATAAGGAGGTCAATTCATGCTTACCAATGAATATCTCAAGCGCGTCTATGCCGATGTCGAGAAGCGCGACTCTCACGAGCCCGAATTTCTGCAGGCTGTTCGCGAGGTTTTTGAATCTCTCGAGCTTGTCGTCGACAAACATCCCGAATGGGAAAAAGCCGGCCTGCTGGAGCGCTTTGTCGAGCCTGAGCGCGTGATAGAGTTCCGCGTTCCCTGGGTAGACGACAACGGCGTCACCCATGTCAACCGCGGCTTCCGTGTACAGTACAATTCCGCGATCGGCCCCTACAAGGGCGGCCTTCGTTTCCATCCCTCGGTCAACCTCTCGATCATGAAGTTCCTGGGCTTCGAGCAGATCCTCAAGAACTCGCTGACCACGCTTCCCATGGGCGGCGGCAAGGGCGGCTCCGACTTTGACCCGAAGGGCAAGTCCGAACAGGAGGTCATGCGCTTCTGCCAGAGCTTTATGACCGAGCTCTACCGTCACATCGGCCAGTTCACCGATACGCCCGCTGGTGACATCGGCGTGGGCGGACGCGAGGTCGCCTACATGTACGGCCAGTACAAGCGCATCGTCGACCGCTTTGAGGGCGGCGTCATCACCGGCAAGGGCC
>CAJOPB010000193.1 GCA_905236305.1 uncultured Oscillospiraceae bacterium
CAAATGCCGTCTCATACAATCTTCAACGCGCCTGGCGGCGCTATAAAAAGCAGATTTCTGCTTTTTATTGAAGATTAGTATGATATGATTTTCTGATTAAATGCTTTCATCAGAAACGCGTCTTGAATGAAAAAGGCGGCAGGGCTTTCAAGCCTTGCCGCCAAAGCATCCATGCGCCTGCTGCGCACCACCGTCAATAAAAGCCTCCGGGCGCATGGATGTTTTATATTATGAGAGCTTCCATAGTAAATATTCACGGAGAGCGGGTATGCCGCCCACGCTTTTTTATTACGGCGCTGTGCTCCCGGCGGGCTCCTCCGTCACTGCGCGGCAAAACAGCGCGTTGATCCGGTCGTGCTCGCCGCGCAGATAGAGCCAGCCAAAGAGACATTCCAGGCCGGTGGCGCTGTGATAGGCGCTCAGGTCCGCGTTTTTCGGCACGGAATTGACGTGGGTGTTGCGGCCCCTGCGGTAAACCGCCCGCTCCTCCTCCGTCAGCAGCGGCAGCAGCCGTTCCATGGCCGCAGCCTGGGCGCCGGCCCGGACGTGCTCCACCGTGGCGGCATGGAGCCGCCGGTTGGTCTGGGTTCCGGAGGTTACAAGCCATGAACGGATCAGCAGCTCATACACACAGTCCCCGATATGGGCCAGGCCCAGATTGGAGACCGCGGCCAGCTCCGCCTCCCCCAGGCAAACGTTCAGATAATCCTGCATACCGTCCCCCCTGCGGTGTCTCTCATCGTATCAGTCGCTCCACTCCTCCGGCGGCGCGTCGGCAAATTCCTTGACCAGCTCCGGAAAGGCCGTCTGGTCCACGGGCTTTTCCGTGGGCGCGGTGCCCTGAACGGTCTGCATCTCCAGCCACTGTTCCCGGGTGATCAGAATCTGACGGGGCTTGCTGCCCTCAAAGGGGCCAACCACGCCGATCTGCTCCATCTGGTCTACGATCCGGGCCGCCCGGGAATAGCCCAGCTTCAGCCGCCGCTGCAGCATGGACACGCTGGCCTGCTTGGTCTCAAAGATCACATCCACCGCCTGGGGCAGCAGCTCATCATAGCCGCTGTCTCTGTCCTCCGGCGGCGCATCCGTGCTCTCGGCCCGGGCTCCGCCGCCCTTGCCGCTGTCCTTCTCCGCCGCGGCCTGCTCGATGCTCTGCATGATCTCCTCGCTGTATTGCGCCTCGCCGTTTTGCTTGATAAAGTTGACGATATCCTCCCGCTCCTCGTCGGTGACGAAGGCGCCCTGGATGCGGTTGGGCTTGCCGATGCCGATGGGCGCAAAGAGCATGTCGCCATTGCCCACCAGCTTTTCCGCCCCCTGCTGGTCCAGAATAATGCGGGACTCGATGCCGCTGCTCACCGCAAAGGCGATGCGGCTGGGGATGTTGGCCTTCATCAGACCCGTGATGACGTCCGCGCTGGGGCGCTGGGTGGCGATAACCAGATGCATTCCCGCGGCGCGGCCCATCTGGGCTACCCGGCAGATGCTCTCCTCAACCTCCTTGCTGGCCACCATCATCAGGTCCGCCAGCTCGTCAATGACGATCACCACCTGGGGCAGCGTGGGCTCCCCGTTGCGCCGCTTGATGGCGTTATAGCTTGCCAGGTCCCGGATGCCCGCCTCGGAGAACAGCCGGTAGCGCTTGAGCATTTCCACCACGCTCCACTGCAAACTGCCGGCGGCCTTCTTCGGGTCTGTGACCACGGGAATATAGAGATGGGGAATGCCGTTATATATGCCCAGCTCCACCATCTTGGGGTCGATCATGATCAGCCGCACCTCCTCGGGTGTGGCCTTATACAGCAGGCTCAGGATCAGGCAGTTCATACACACGGATTTGCCCGAGCCGGTGGTGCCGGCGATCAGCAGGTGGGGCAGCTTGGAGATGTTGCCCACGATGGCGTTGCCGCCGATGTCCTTGCCCAGAGCGATGGTCAGCTTGCTGGAGGCGCCGCTGAAGGTGGGTGTGTCGATAATGTCCCGGAGATACACCATGCTGACGATCTTGTTGGGCACCTCTACTCCCACGGTGGAGATCTTGTCCGGAATCGGGGCAATGCGCACGCCGGTGACCCCCAGGGCCAGGGCCAGATCCCCGGCAAGATTGGTAAGCTTGGCGAGCTTGACTCCCGCCTCCAGCTCCAGGTCATAGCGGGTGACCGTGGGTCCGCGGGTCACGTCGCAGAGCACCGCGTTGACCCCAAAGGAGTCCAGCGTGGATTGCAGCCGCTCGCTGTTGATGCGCATCTCCTCCCGGCCGTCCGGCCCGGAGGATGACCCGGCGTGGAGCAGCGCCACCGGCGGAAAGCGGTAATCCGGCTCGCTGGCCAGGGCTGCGTCCTTTTGCTCCACTGCCCTTGCCACCGCGGCGGTCTCGTGAATCAGTTCCTCGGTGTCAATGCCTTTTTTGCCGCCTGCGCGCATACTGCGCACCACCTCGGAGGAAAATTCCTCCACCTTCACCGGATCGGAGCCGGGAGACTGGAGCACCACGCCGGCAGTCTCGGCGGCCTCCTCCACGCTGAGGGGCTTGACGTTTTCCGTACCGGTGCTTCCGCCGGAGGCCGGTGTCTCCGGCGCTGCGGAGGTTGGGGCGCCCTGCAATGCCTCCGGTACGGATGCCGGGGTGGCCGGCTCCGCCTCCGGCCTGCCGGAGGACTTGCTCAGGCCCCGCTTCTGCCGCAGCCCGAAGGGGCTGCTCCCTACCGGCGCCTCGGGCTCCTTCGGCGCGGCGGGCTTAGCCTCCTCCGTCAGGTCATAGGGCAGGGACTCCTCCGGGGTCGGGGCCGGAGCGGGCTCGGTCTGTTCAAAAAACTGGGCCGGAGTTCTGACCCGGGGGTTGGCATTGAAAAAGCCGGGTTTTTCCTGTCTGACCGGAGCGGGCTCGTCCCCGTCCATGGGCACGTCGATGGCGCGGCGGGCCGAACGGGCGCCGGACCGGGGCAGCGCCCCAGCCCCGGCAGCGGCGGCATCCTGCTGCCGCAGGCCGGACCGGCGGCCTGCGGGCTCCGGTTCGAGGTCCGGCTCGGGGTCCGGGCCGGCCTCATAACGCTCCCAGCGGCGCTGGGAAAACCGCTCCGCCAGCGTCCGGGCGCTGACGTGAAAAGCGCCCATCAAAAGCGCCGCCAGCCCTGCCGCCAGCAGCGGGAGGGCCAGAAAGATGCTCAGCAGCCGTTTGCTGCCCCAGCCGAGAAGGCCCGCTGCGGCGCCGCCGCTGCGGATCTCCTTTCCGCTGGTGTAGAGAACCCGAATCATGTCGCCCAGCCGGTTGGAGACGGGATAGAGCTCCGGCGCGGCGATCACGTGGATCAGCGCCCCTGCCAGCAGCGGCACAGCTGTCAGCAGACCCGCCCGCCGGGGGCCGCTGCCGTCCCGCACCACCGCAAGGATTACGCCGGCGCCCACCAGTGCCGGGGGGAGGGTGTAGTAGCCGTAACCCAGCAACCCTTTTAAAAAGCCGCATACGGGATTGATCAGCAGCGCGTCCACGGAAAAGCAGCCCACCAGACAGAACAGCCCCAAAAATACGCACACCGCCGCCCAGACACCGGGATGAGAATTCCCGGCAGGGACGCGGCGGGACGCGGCGGAGGGCTGCTTCTGGCTCTGCCCTTTTTTCGGATTCTGCCCGCTCCGGGGAGCAGAGGCAGCGCTCTGCTTCCCGGCGGGCTTCTTCTTTTGTGCAGTCGAAGCCATGAAATATGATACCTCTGTCAAAAATGTAATGCGGCGTACACCGATCGCTCCTGCGGACAGGAGGCGGGCCTGCGGGGATTACAGCACGAAGGAGAGCACCAAAGTGAGAATGCCCACGATGACGCAATAGTAGGCAAACCAGCCGAACTTTCCCTTCTTTGCCACATAGCGCACCATCCAGATGGCAAAATAACCCACGACCATGGCAACCAGCGTGCCCAGCAGATAGGCAGGGAGCAGCGCAGTTTCGATGCCCTCCTTCAGGGCATGGGCCAGGGAGAGAATGTTGGCCCCCAGCACTGCCGGGATGGAGATGAGAAAGGAGAACTTGACGGCAAACTGCCGGTCCAGGCCCGCGGAGATGCCGGCGGTGATGGTGGTTCCGGAGCGGCTGAGGCCCGGCACGGTGGCAATGGCCTGGCAGACGCCCACCAAAAGCGCATCCATCACGCCCATGCTCTTTGCGGTTTTTTTGCCCCGGGTCATGCGGTCGGACACAAAGAGCATGGCTCCGGTGAGGATCAGGGCGATGCCGATAAAGACAGTGGAGTAATACAGCCGTTCAATCTGATCCTTTACAGGCAGAATCAGAAACAGCGGCAGAGTAGCCACCACGATCAGCAGCAGCAGCCGTGCCCCGGTGTAGCGCCGCTTTTCATCCCCCGGCACAGGGTGGCTGGCGGACCGGACAAAGTCCAGACAGTCCCGGATAATGCCCAGAATGTCCCTGCGGTAGACCACACAGACACTGATGAGTGTGCCCAGATGGAGCAGCACATCGAAAAACAGATTGCTCTCCTCCGGGGTGGTGAGATGGAAAAAGTTTTGAAAAATGGAAAGATGCCCTGAGCTGGATACCGGCAGAAACTCCGTTAACCCCTGTACCAGTCCCAAAAACATCGCCTGTAG
Organism: uncultured Oscillospiraceae bacterium; assembly: GCA_905236305.1. Classification (GTDB taxonomy): domain Bacteria; phylum Bacillota; class Clostridia; order Oscillospirales; family Oscillospiraceae; genus RGIG7114. Next base: position 4,606 of record CAJOPB010000193.1, read on the forward strand.
GATTGTCATGACATTCCCTCCGCCCTGCGGGATGGTCTCCCTTTTTATTTCAGTATATTACCATATAATCGGAAAAAGCACAAGCCGTGGCGAAATGAAAAAATCTCTTGACATTTTTCTCAGATATGTTATAATGCACTTCGTTGAAGCAAAATCCCACGTTTCATATGCGGCCTTAGCTCATCTGGTAGAGCGCCACCTTGCCAAGGTGGAGGTAGCGAGTTCGAGCCTCGTAGGCCGCTCCAGCTTGCAGCACTCCGGCAATAGCCGGGGTGTTGCTTTTTCGTGTCTGTTTTCCGACCGCCGGGCTTCTTTGGGTGCCGGATTCATGAACGTATCCGTCAACCTGCGGCCGCCGGCTTATAGTCAACGACATATATATCGTGACTATCATTAAATCGCACATTCACTCCGCAATGAGTGCTTTTCACGGGGACGCGGTTCCCGTGAAAAGGATATAAGATATAAGTATTGCGTGTCCCGCCCGAAGGGCGGGACACGCAATGTCAAGATAAATGTTTCCGTGCCCTCACGGGGCAAATTCAAGCTGTGCCGAGAGGGAGGCCGGCGCGCTGACTGCCAGCAATTGCACCGTACCGCTGCACTCCAGACGGATGGCAAGGATTTGTCTGTCGCGCTGCAGCACCTCCACGCTGCCCGCGGTAAGGGACACATCGGCGGCGCCGCCCTCCGGCAGGAGGTCGGCAAACATCTCCGCCATGGCGTCCTGATCCATGGTCAGGCGGAAATGTCCTATGCCGCTGCTGTCCTCGGTCATCTCCGGGTCGCCCAGCATACACAGCCGGTAGGCCAGTGCCATCAGCTTCTTTGCGGTCAGGGTCCCCTCCGGGTCCTCCGCACCGGCGGCATAGAAGGTCTGACCGTTTTTGCGCACCCGGTTGATCTCCGTCCCGCCCTCGTAATAGCGGGACCACTCCAGCTTGTCGTCCAAAAACAGCGGGCCGCAGTCGGCGGCGAGCTCCACGTCCGCGTTCAGCGTCTCGGCGGCGTTGAGCCTCAGCCAGCCGGCCAGCAGATGCAGCATGGTCTCACCGGGGATCTCCACGTCCGCATCGCCGCTGAGCCGGGCGTGGACGCTCTGGGGCAGCTCCGGTGGGGTCTTTCCGCTGTCCAGCAGCAGCGAGGCGGAGAGCGTCACAGGCAGGTTGTCCTGTCCGTCGCTGACGGCGCCGCTGCCGGTGATGCGCAGGGCATACAGCGTTCCGCTCCGCTCCACCAGCTCCAGGCGCACGTCGCTGACCTCCCGGAAGGAGTGCTCTGCCAGGGGGAGCATCCGCCGCAGCAGCTGCTCCGCCGCGGCGCCTCCCACGGTGACGGTGTAGATTCGCTCGCCGCTGCTGTGGAACACCGTGACATCCGTCTCCCGGAACAGGGTGATGGCATCCTCCAGCAGCGCCCCGTTCTCCGGAGCCAGGGTGCCGGAGGAAAAGCTGCGGCCGTTGTCCAGATAGACCAGTCCGTCACAGTACCAGAAGACCAGGCCGCCCCGGTCCACTGCCGTGACGCGCTTTCCGTCCACCGTCATGCGGTAAAGGTCCGTATTCAGGCGATAGCTGTCCTCCCCCAGCGTGGCCCGGACATCCAGCTCCATGGAAAGGGCGTCCGCCGCGGCATAGCTGCCCAGCAGCCGTCCGGCCTCCAGTCCTCTGCCCAGTCCGAGACCGAACCAGGCGGCCGCGCCTGCGGCAAGCAGCAGGGGGATCAGGAGCAGGAGCCAGCGGGCCCGGCGGTGCTTTTTGTGCTTCTTTGCCTGGGCGGGTGCTTCCTCCGCAACGGACTCGTCCGCTGCCGCGGGAGCGGCTCCGTCCGTCTGTTCCGAAGCAGCGCGGACAGCGGCACGCTGCCGGGTCCTGCGGCGCCTGTGCGCGCGCCGCAGCAGCAGCACTGCCAGGACCAGCAGCGCCAGCGCCGCCGCGCCCGCCAGCGCCCAGAGCCAGACGAAGGAGTGATAGTCCGTCACCGCAAGCGCGCTGGCGCCCGCGGGCAGGGTAATGCGAAGATAGCTTCCGAAGCTCTCCGTGTCCAGCCTTTGCCACATTCCGTCCTGCATCGCCCAGAGCTCCAGGCCGGCGGACTGGCCGCTGGGGGAGAGATAGCGCAGTGCGCGCGCCCCGCTTTTTCCCGCCGGGGCTGCCATGTCCCACTGCTCCACCAGCGTCCGGCGGAAGAAGGGCGTGCGCTGGTTCAAATTTTCTCCCCCTACCTCCGCCAGTGCCGCAGGAAAGCGGTCATCGTCGTCGAAGCTGCCTTCCCAGAGGAAGGCAGGGCGGCTGTCCTCCCGCACCACCTCCGAGGCCAGGGAGGTGAGACAGGGACTGTAGACTGCCCGCACATCGGTGTCAAAGCGGAGATTTTTCAGCTCCGGCGTGTCCCAGCGGGCATAGCAGCCCTCTTGCTCCGGCAGTGGGGGATACACATCTCTCCCCAGGCTGTCGCCATAGTAAAAGGTGCGCTCGGACACGCTGACGCCGTTGACCAGAAACCGCAGCCGCAGGGAGCGGAATTCCGCGGGCAGGTCCTCGGTCTGCATCAGGGCCGCATAGGACACCGGCTCAGCGCTGCCGGCAATGCTGATGCCGTCCAGCCCCGGAATTCCGCCGGTGACAAAGCGGTTGTTGACATATTCCCCCTCGGAACTGCCGGCTATGGCTCCGGCGTACTGCTCCTGCCGGTCGATTCGGACAAAGGAAACGCAGTTTGCGGTGAGCCCTCCGCTGCCGGAGGCGCCCTCCGCCTGGGCGCCCACGATGCCCCCCACATAACGGCGGCCGGCCAGG
>CAJOPB010000194.1 GCA_905236305.1 uncultured Oscillospiraceae bacterium
CATGATGGGTTTTGAAATTCGCTAAAAATATGGTTCTTCAGAACTTTTTCGCGTGAATAGCGTGTTTACCTGCTGCGAAGTTTGAGTAAATAACTTTTGCCATGCATCCTTTCTCTTTGACACCACCCGCAAGGAGCTCTGGCCGCAGCTGCTGCAGCAGTATTTCGAGCATTTCAGCCACAACCTTTTGCCGGGGTCGGTCCGTGTCGCACATAGTTGCTTTAGCGCCCAGCTTGAGGCGACGGCATGGAAGCGCCCTGACGGCGTGCTGGCCGTCGTGCTTCTGAACCCGGAAACGGAGGCGCAGCCCCTTTGTATCCGTATGAATCAGCTGGAGGGAAGCCTGATTTTGCTGCCCACATCCATTACCTCCTGCCTGATTACACCTTGAAGGCAAAATTTGATAGGATAATACTATATTCATGCCCCACCCGAAGGGTGGGGCATGAATATAGAAAAAAACTTTCTTGTTGGAGGCAATCCAGATGGAAATTGAACGGAAATGGCATCTTTTGCGGGAACCGGAGCTGCCGGCACTGAGCCACACCCGCATGTCCCAGAGCTATCTTTCACTGAATCCGGAGGTACGAATTCGCCGCTATGAGGATCTGCTGCAGGAAGCGCCGGACCACTTTGACCTGACCATCAAGTCCGAGGGGACATTGGCAAGGGAGGAGATTATTAAACCACTGAGCGCCGGGGAATATGCCATTCTGCTGAAAATGACCGGCGGACTGCCGCCGATCGTAAAGGACCATAAAACCTATGAATGGGAGGGCTATACCCTGGAATACTCCGTGGTGGACGCGGACAGAGGCGGCTTTTCCTATGCGGAGATCGAGTTTCCCACGCTGGAGGCTGCCCGGGCTTTTTCCGCTCCGGACTGGTTCGGCGAGGAGACCACAGAGCAGAGGGACTTTCGTATGAAGCATTACTGGCGCGATACCAGGCTGTCCGCTTCGCCTGCCGAGGCAGACAGCGCGTGCTGAAACAGCTCTGCCACAGCGCTCTGGTACTGTTCCAGCGTTTTTGCCTTTTGCAGACGCTTTGCGCTCTGCTCCGCATTTTCAAAGAGTCCGATCATATAGGACCAGATTTCCTTCATATGGCAGAGAATTGCCCGCTGGTCCCAGCCGGCCGCACGGTAGGCGTCCAGCAGTTCATCCAGAAAACCGCAGTAGGTATCCCGTTCGGGGGCAGGTGTGCCCCGCAGCCGGAGAATCAGTGCGGGGTCCCTGACAACGCCCCTGCCCAGCATCAAGGCTGACACTCCGGAAAACAGCGGAAGAATACGGTCCGCATCCTCTACCGTCAGAAGGTCTCCGTTGTAGCAAAAGGGCACACGGATTTCCTGCAGGTGTCCCGCCAGCTTTTCAGGGCAGGCCGGGCGCCGATAAAAGTCCTCCTGTACCCGGGCGTGGACAGTCAGTTCCGCAATGGGGTAGCGATTGAATACCTCGATCAGCTGCGGAAACTCCTCCGGAGCTGCAATTCCCATCCGTGTTTTGATGGAAATCCGCGGAGGACCCTCGCCGAGCGCGGAGAACAGCTGGTCCAATATCCGATTCAGCGCAGCAGGTTCAGCCAGCAGGGCTGCACCCTTTCGTTTGGCAGTGACGGTGCGGGAGGGGCAGCCCAGATTGAAATTTACCTCTCCGAAGCCCAGAGAGCCCAGCTCCCGGGCAGCGGGGAGAAAATTGTCTGCACTGTTGGCCAGTAATTGAGGCACCAGCGGAGACTCTGCCCCCAGCTCCGGCAGCAGCTCATTCAAAATCCGCGGCGTAAAGCGAAAGTCCCGGGTGGGGGAGAGAAAGGGGGCGAAGTATTTGTCCGCTCCGGGAAAGTATTTCCGGTGAAGCAGGCGAAACTGGCTGTTTGTGATTCCCTCCATTGGGCCGACATAATATCTCATGGGATATTTCCCATGACACTTTCTGTTTTCATAACTGCACTACCTCCCCTTCATGCGCGAAATCACAGTTGGGATATATCTGATGTAGCTCCTGTGCGGCGAGGTCCAGAAATGCATCCGTGTGGGCCGGGTCATGGTGGAGAATGCGGATCTGTCTTGCCCCGCAGTCCCGGCCAAAACATGCTGCTGTGTCCCAGGTATTGTGCCCGTAGCCGGAGCGGCTCTCCCACTCCGCGGGACTATACTGCCCGTCGATCAGAAGAAGATCACAGTCCCGGGAAAAGGCCTGAAGCGCCGGAAGCAGCCGGGGTGTCAGCGTGCAGTCGGTGGCAAGAACCACCCGTCTGCCTCCGCCGCTGATCCGCAAAACGGAGACGCCCCCCGGGTGACATCCCTCCAGAGCATCCACATGAAGGCCCCCCAAATCCATAGATGCCTCCAGCGAATGGAATTGCAGCGCGGCGGGAAATTTGTCCGGACCGATTGGCCAGAGCGGGGGAGAGAGAAGACGGCGGATCTGAGCCTCTGTATCCAGCCCGCCGCGGGGCGCGGCATAGATATCCAACCTTCGCCCGGAGCGCACAAGATAGGAACACATGGGAAGCCCCAGCAGATGATCAAGATGGGGATGGGTCAAAAGCAGCGGGAGCTCCCGCTGCTCCAATACCCAGTCCGGAAGGCGGAGAAGGCCGGTGCCCGCGTCCAGTAAAACCGCTGCGCCTCCAAGGCGCAGGAGAACACAGGTCGTGGCCCCGCCATAAGCACTATAATCGCGCCCGCTGACCGGAATAGAGCCGCGTGCACCTAATATGATCGCAAAATCGTCCATAGTATCTCCATTTATTGCCGGTATTTTACAAAAAAGTCATGATACGGTGCATAGAAGGAGGGAATGATTGTCCGAGCTGACATGTGTCCGGGGCAAAAGAAGGATTGACGGTATTCCTTCCATATTTTATATTATATCACAAGAATCGCGCTGTGACCATAGAATTTGTTATAGTCAGCGACAGAAATGTCGTGACTATAATTTCATTACGCGGCTTTTCTGATTCGTGGTGAGATCACTGCGGCAGCCGGCCCCCGGTGTCTGACTTGTAACAAATTGTAACGACAACTGTCTGTTCGCTCTTGCCTTTCTCACGGTATTTGTATATACTATTCTACAGGTCTGTGCCTGTTCTCACGGCGGCTTTCCTGCATTTTTATGCCGCGGGAGGGGAGAAAAATGTGTATGCAGGCTCTGGGGAACCCGGATGCAGTCGGCGCGGTTGAGGAGGTGTGTGTTTGTGACTTATGCGGTTATGTATTTGGAAATAAACCTGTTTTCCGGGATACTATTTTATGTGGATGCAGATGGACGCTATCAGCGGGGACCGCTCTTTTTGGTGCAGTATCTCCTGTCCTACGCATATGTGCTGGTCTCCTGCCTTCATGCTCTGTCAGGGGCGCTGCGGAAGGGGCATAACGGGAACAGAAAGATGCTGTTCTCTTTGGCTTTGTTTCCGATTGCGCCCGGCGCGGCGGGCATCCTCCAGTTTCTCCATCCGGAGCTGCCTGTCGCCTGTGTAACGCTGTCGCTGGCGTCTCTTTTCATGTACCATATGTGGCTTGATCAGGTGGTGTCTCTCGATCCGCTTACACAGCTCAACAACCGGAAGCAGCTCACTTATTTCTATGCGCGCTGGCAGGCCGGAGCGGAGGCGCTATATCTTCTTCTGATTGACGCAAACCATTTCAAGAGCATCAACGATACCTTTGGCCATATCGAAGGGGACAAGGCACTGGTGCATATTGCAGATGCGCTCCGATTTGCCTGCGCTCACAGCCGAAATTGTCTCCTCGCCAGATATGGGGGAGACGAGTTTGTTTTTTTGGACTGTAACGCGGAGAACGAGGAGATTTGCCGCCGCATTCATGGGTACCTCAAAAGAATCAGCGCGGATATTCCGTACGACATCTCCGTGTGCATCGGTATGGCGGAGGCAAAGAAAAATCTGCCGCTCCAAAAGGTGGTTGAAGCGGCAGATGCCTGTCTGTATGAACAAAAGAAAAGCCGGTGACTTTCTGTAAGCAAGCTCTGGCATGGCCGGAGAGACATAAATGCCGGCCAGAGGCGGAAATTCCGGCAAAGGTTATTCGATTGTCAGAATGTCACTGAAGCCGGTGACCTCAAAGATTTCCATTAATGCTTCATTGGCGTTATGAATCACCATGCTGCCCTGCTTGTTCATGATCTTCTGTGCAGCCAGCAGCACCCGCAGTCCGGCGGATGAGATATAGTCAAGCTTGGAAAACTCAAAGACCAGATCGGTGATGCCATCCAAAGACCCGCGCACTTCTGTCTCCAGCTGTGGGGCGGTGGTGGTGTCCAGACGGCCCTCCAGAGCGATAGCCAGCTTGCTGCCGTCCTGCGTTTTATTGATCGTCATGATTAATATCCTCCTTTTGTAATAATAGGGCATTCGGATCAGGAACCCTTCTGCATCCTTCGGGAAAACCGGAATCCCATCAAAATCTGCCATGACAATTCTTAAATCATTTAATGATAATCCATTTTCGCAGATTTTTCAATAACATGTGTCAGATTGACACGTTTTTCGTTCCTCCGTGCATACAAATAGGATAATTGTCAGGATTGAGGCTGCAGGCTGAATGAGACGGCGTTTTATGAAAAAGAAGCAGGGGCGTGGGAGTATGAATCTTTCCTTCGGCAGAATTGTACGGCAGATGAGAATGGAAAAGGGGCTTTCCCAAAAGCAGCTGGCAGATAAATTGTTCGTGAACCGCTCCAGTATAGCCAGCTGGGAGACCGGCCGCAGGATTCCCAATGCGGCGATGATACTGCTGCTTTCGGATTGCCTGAATGCGGATGCGGCGGAGCTCTTTCGCTCTGCGGAGCATTTCACCGAGAGGCCGAGAGTCATCCTGGTGGACAATGCGGAGAGCGCTCTCCGCGAGAGTGCCCGAATTCTGGAGGAGGTTTTGCCTGACGCGGAGATTGCCTGCTTTATGCGGCCGTCAGAGGCCATTGCGCTTGCGAAAGACAGCCGTGTTGCCCTTGCGTTTTTGGACATTGAGCTGGAAGACATGAATGGCTTGGACCTTTGCCGGGAACTGCTGGAAATATCTCCTCCCACGAATGCGGTATTCCTGACGGAACACAAGGAGTACGCCCTTGACGCGTGGGAAACCGGAGCCTGCGGCTTTTTGCTCAAGCCGCTCTCTGCAGCGACGGTCAGAAAGCAGTTGAAGCTGCTGCGGCATCCGATTGCGGGACTGGGAAACGGCGGGAGGGGAAGCTGACTGCGAGCTGTTCCGATCAAATGACATGGCAACTGTCGAAAACGACAAATATTGTTGCCGTTTTCGATCATCTCAAATCGCGCGTTCATAAAAATAGTATACAATGCTTACAGGAGGGCTGGTATGGTTAAGACATTGCTCGGGTGCGTTCGGGAGTTTAAGCGCGCATCCATTCTGACGCCGTTGTTCGTTTCCGGCGAGGTGGTTCTGGAATGTATTATTCCGCTGATTATGGCGCGGCTGATCGACGAGATGACAGGGGAATCCCTGGCGCCCATTTACAAATACGGGCTTATTCTGGTGGTGCTTGCCTTTGCCTCGCTGCTGTGCGGCGTGCTTTCAGGACGGTATGCCGCCACGGCCTCCACCGGCTTTGCAAAAAACCTTCGTCAGGACCTGTTTTTCAAGGTGCAGGAGTTTGACTTTGCGGATATTGACATGTTCTCCACCTCCTCACTGGTCACCCGGATGACCACGGATGTGACGAACGTGCAGAATGCTTATCAGATGATTATTCGCATTGCGGTGCGGACCCCGTTGATGCTGGTGTTCTCGATCATCATGAGCCTGAGCGTCAGTGTGAGAATGTCCGTGATTTTCCTCTGCATTCTGCCGGTGCTGGGTATATTTCTCTTTGGCGTTGCCAGGACGGTGTTTCCCATCTTCCAGCGCATTTTTAAGAAATACGACGCGCTGAACAACTCCGTGCAGGAGAATGTGGCCGGTATCCGGGTGGTAAAGGCATTTGTGCGGGAGGATTATGAGAAGGAAAAATTCCGCGCTTCCTCGGAGGAGGTGCGGGCGGATTTCACCTATGCTGAGCGAATCCTTGCCCTGAACAGCCCGGTGATGATGTTCTGCATCTATATGGCGATGCTGCTTGTCAGCTACTTCGGCGCCAGAATGATCATCGCCTCCGGGGCAACAGAGCTGACAACCGGCGAGCTGTCCACCCTTACCAGCTATGGCGTGCAGATTCTCGCCTCCATGATGATGCTGTCCATGGTGTTTGTCATGATGTCCATGGCCTCCGAGTCCGCCCAGCGAATTGTGGAGGTGCTGAACCATGAGAGCCTGCTGAGTTCTCCGCCCGAGGGAAAACGCACGGTGGACAACGGCTCTGTCCGCTTTGAAAACGTCAGCTTTCGTTACCGGGCGGACAGCGACAAGGCCGCCCTCAGTGACATCGACCTGGATATTCCCTCCGGCGCTACCGTGGGGATTCTCGGCGGCGGCGGTTTTGCGGAGTTTGACGGGTTTGCAAGCTGCTGCGAGCTGCAGAAGCTGTATCTCGATGATTCGGTAAAGGGGCGCGGCCTTGGAAGCAGGCTGCTTGCGTTCCTTGAAAAACGCGCCGGAGCGCTGGGGTACAGGCGCATATATCTGGAAACCCACCATGTGCTGAATGCCGCGCTTCATCTGTATGAAAAGCGCGGTTATGCGGAGATCGGCAGGCCGGAGGGCGTGGTTCACAGCACCATGGACCGGTTTTATTTGAAGCAGCTTTAATACTAAACTTCTATAAAAAGCTTTAACCCATTAAAGCTTTTTATAGCGCCAAAGGCGCGTAGAAGTTTGTATGAGACGGATTTTCAGCGCATTTTGCGCTGAAAATGCCGCGTGTAACGCGGTGTTTCTGATTAAAGAATTTAATCAGAAAATAGTATAAAAAAGACCGACCGACCAACGGCGCTGCCCGCCGGAATTGATTTCATAAAGAACGCGGCTGTGAAAGCCGGGAGATTGCTCTCCTTTTTTTCACAGCCGCTTTTTTGGGTTTTATGCTATGGGTTTATGCAATTGCCGGGTAGGTTTTAGCTTTTGTGTTTGGTTTGGGCAGATCAGGTGCTGCCGCCGGAGCCGCTGCCGGAGCCGCTGCCGGAGCCGCTGCCGGAGTTAATATTATCGTTATAGGTCAGTCCGGTAGGCAGCGATGATTTGTATGAGGTCACTTGGTCTGCTGTTGTACCATCTGCAAACACCAGGTTGATCGTACCAGCCGAGTCGACAGTGATGGTACCGCTATTGCCCTTGGACAGCACCGGGTCTGTCAGACCGCAGACCAGCGTCATCTTGCCGTTGACGGTGAGTGTTGCGCCATTTGCAACATTGATCTTGTAGATCGAATCCGCGCCGTCATTCCAGGCGTTAATCCACTCCTTGCCGGCGGGAACGGTAGCAGTGCCTGCGGCAATCGTCAGTGTACGCTCGCCCAGCGTGACCCTCGCGCCGTCGGCAAGCTGCAGATAGTTGCCGTTGCTCGGAGCGGTCTCCGTGCCCAGAATCTCATAGGAGCTGGTGGTGCTGCCGACCTTGATCTTCGCGCCGCCCTCGATGTCAGCATTGATGTAGGTCAGGGTTGCGCCGGCAATGTCCTGGGTCGGGAAGTAGATCTCCGCGCCGCTCTTAACGATGGCTTTCCAATGCTGGTCCCAGCCGTAGACGGTGGCCTTGGCAGTTTTGTTGAAGGTGACAACGGGGGTATCCGTTGCAGGCCCGATCTCCATCGTACCGTCGGTCAGGATGGTGCCGGCGGTCTCGTCAAGTGTTGCGGGAGCGGCTGCGGCGGAGGAAATGATGTGCTGCTCTCCCACCAGCAGGTTGCTGCCGGCGGTGACTGTCAGCTTAATGCCGCTGAGGCCGTCGTAGGTTCTCTCGTCCTCCACGGTCATTGTTGCGGTGGTCAGAGTTGCGGTAGCGCCAAGCGCGGCAATGGTAGCCGCAGTGGTGCTTTCTCCCACCTTTGCGGTGTAGCCGGTGGAGCCCTTAGCGACGGTCAGCTTCTTGTTGGCAGCCTCCGTCTGCGCTTCCGCATCCGTAATGGCATCCTGCAGCGTAGCATACTGCTTTACGCACTCCACAGCAGACATATCCACCACGTAGATCGTGATGTTGCCCGCGGCATCCTTCAGGCCGACATAGCCCTTGTGGTCTTCCGCGTTGCTGCTGTTGGCGTTGTAGTAGCAGGTTGCGTAGGTGTTGCCGGACAGGGAATCATTATAGAAGGAGCCGGACTGCTCGTTGTAGAAGGCTCCTGCTTTGAAGTCACTCCAGGTTGTGCTGCTGTCCGCCGGGTTGTCCCAACCCTTGGAGTACTGTGCCGCGCCGGTTACGTAGTCCATCGGAATCGCAACGCCGACCCACCATGCGTTTGTGGGAATCGGATTGTCGTGACTCTGCAAAGCCTCAGCCTTGAGGGGCACAGTGATGGTGGTGGTCTTCTTGGCAGCGTCGACTACAACTTTCACATTCTCGGAGTCAACCTTATAGGTGCCCGCAGTGAACAGACCGGCATCAGCCGTCGAACCGATGTTGGCGACAGTGATCGTGCTTGCGTCGGCAACTGCGTAGACGGTGTTGTCTCCGTCCTTGCTGACGAAGATGTACTTCTTTTCTCCGGCCTTCGCCTCCAGTGTGCCGGTGCCGCTCAGTGTGCCGTCCTTGCCGACGGTCAGAGTCTTCTCATTCGCAATGGAGATGACGCCGTTGTTCGTCAGAGTGCTGCCGGCAACGGTAAGATCTGCAGCCTCGATTTCCAGTGTGACGTCAGCGCCGACGGTGATTGCCGCATACTTGTCACCGTACATGTCGCTGAGGTTCGTGCCTGCGGTGGCTACGGTATGCGCAGTGTCATCGGCAGACTTGTCAAAGCTGTAGGAGAAGCCGCCGTTGCCGATACGGTAGGTTGTATCAACGCCGGTGGTCTTGAAGAAGCCGGGAGCGGTGGATGTGGATACAGAGCTGGTGTTGGTGTTGGGGACAATCACAGCAATACCCTCAGACGGCTTCTCAGCGGCAATGTAGAGACCGGTCCCGTCAACGATCTTGAGGGTCAGCTCGCTCGTCTCCGCCGTCAGCTGCGTGATGGCCGCTGTGGTGACGTGCAGGGCATTGGCCTTGGTCTTATCAAGGCTGCCTGTTCCGCTCACGGTGACAACCGTTGCATCGCCCCAGGCGTCGCCGGAAGTAGCAGTGGAGGCTTTGTAGCTGCCCTCCGCATAGTCCAGCTTGACTGCCGCCTCGGATTCCACCGCTGCCAGATAATCCTGCAGCGTGGTTGTGCTGGTGGTGACGCCGCTGAAGTCGAGGACGAAGAGCACGTCGACCGTTTCCGCCTCACCCTGGTCGCTGGCCGACGTGGTGGTGTAGGTCGCCTTGATGTAGCCGGTTTTGTCGGTGAAGCTGCTGAGCGTGCCGAAGTAGAACGTGTCGTAGGTCGTTTCATTCTCGGTCATGTGGCTGTCAGCCGACGCGCTCCCATTCAACTCGCTTTCGCTCCACCCGGTCGCGTAGGTCACAGACAGGGCGCTGCTATCGACGCCCTTGACCTGCGGGATGCCGACGCCGACCCAATAGGCACGCAGACCGTCCGCATTGGCGTGCATTTTGAGGTTCTTCGCGCTGACGGCGACGTTGACCACGTTGCCCTCGGCGGTCGCGTTGACCGTGCCGTTGGCCGTGTAGCTCTCCGCATCGTAGAGCTCAGCATCCGCGATCGCCTCGCTGCCCGTCGTCGTGTCGTGCAGCGTGGCGGGGATGACCTTCGCCGCGTCCGCGGTGATGTCGATGACGGTGATCGTGGCGTAAGCGGTGCTCTGGACGCTGGTAGAGGGCAGGTCGACCTGAGTTTCGCCGCTGCTCTTGCCCGTCTCAGAGGCCACGGCGTAGTAGTACCACACGCCGCTTTCCGTCACGTCGGGCGTGACCTTGGTGGTGTAGGTGGCAGTCTCGTTAGCCGTCGACTTGGTGGTCTCGCTGGTGACTTCGGCGCCGCCAACAGGCTTTTCAGAGCCGCTCTCGCCTTCCAGCGTGTCCGTCTTGTACCACTTGATGTCGAGCGTGTCGCTCGCGGTTTTCGGTGTGACTGTCAGTTGGAGTTCAGCCACTGTGGACGTATTCTTATAGTACGAAGCGTCGGTCAGAGATTCATTTGTCGTCCACGTCGGCGCGCCGGACACTTCGCCGTTGAGCGTGATGGCCACGATGGCGCTGTAGCTCTTCGTGGTGTCGCCGCTCGTGTAGGTTGCGGTCACGATCACAGCGATGGTGTTGACGCCCTTCCTCGTCAGCTCGCTCTTCGCCGCGTTTGTGACACTGAGCGTTCCGTCGGGGCTGAAGGTAACGCCGCCGCTGAGGATGCTGTTGTCAGCCTCGGCGGGGATCGTAAACGTCCCATACTTAGCGGTCAGCGTAACGGCTGCGCTGCTGTTTTCCTCGTCGTTCTCGATAACCTTCGCAGTCACTTTTGCGGTCGCCGCACTACTGTCCGTCGGGATCACGAGCACGGGGTTGTCGACCGTGGCCGTGATGCTGGCCTTGTAGGCGGGAACCTTGACTGCGACAGCCGCGCTCGGGGCTGCGCCGTCCTCGGTCTCTTTGTAGCGCACGTAGTACGTGCCCGCCGCGAGGTCGGTGCCGTCCGAGCCAAGCGTGAGGTCGCTGAACGAACCGTTCGCGCCGGTAGCGTACTCCAAAGCCGCCGTGCTGTCTTGCCCCTTCGCGTTGGCGATATAGCCGTCGTTGCCGCCGTAGGTCGACGGGGCCTTGCCGGTGAACAGCGTCGCGTCGGGCGCGGCAACTGCCGCGCGGG
>CAJOPB010000195.1 GCA_905236305.1 uncultured Oscillospiraceae bacterium
GAAGCTGCTGAGGCTGCCCGCGGCGGATACGTCATACCCGGCCGCTTTGGCGTAGCGGTAGAGGATGGTGGCCAGATCCTGGCGGGTGATGCTGTCCTGGGAGCCGAAGCGGCTGCCGTAGCCGTTGACCACGCCCTTCTCATAGGCCCAGCCGATGGCCGCGTTGAACCAGTCGCCGTCCGCTACATCGCTGAACACCGTGCCGCCCCCGGCGGCGCTGTCCCTGGCGAAGTTGTAGAGCACCTGGGCCAGCATCGCGCGGGTCATGGCCTGGTCCGGCTGGAACTTACCGCTGCCGGTGCCATTGAAGATCTCCCGCGCCGCCACAAAGGTGACGTAGTCGCGGTACCAGCTGCCGGCGGACACGTCGGTAAACTCCTTGGGGTTATCCGCAATCACCAGCTCGCCGGAGCCGTTCACCGGGACGATGATGCTGCCCTCGCGGCTCTCCTTCACCGGGAAGAAGCGGCCCAGCGTGTCCATAATCATGCCGATGATGCTGGGTCCGGTGCGGGTGACCTGGATCTCCACCTTGGGCATCTCGGAGACGGTCACATAGTCGTCGCCGTCCTTATCAAAGAGCATGGCCGGCATCCGGATGTGGATGGGCGGGGTGCTGTTCACCTTGTCCTCCGGCACCGGGGTGACCCGCAGCGGGGCCTGGGCCGGGCGGTTCTCCGCGTGGGCCCGCTCCGTGGCCTGCTGGCTGATGACGATTTCCTGGGAGAGGACGTTGCCCTCGCCGTCCGTGACAGTCGTGCCGGTGGAGCCCTCGGTGTTCAGGTTCTCGGTTGTGACGGTCTGCTCCACCGTCTCGTTGCCCTCGGCGTCGGTGGTGGTCTGGGTGACCGTCTGGGTCTTCTTTCCAGACAGCAGATAATTGTGCTTGGTGTATCTCCTTCCGCTGTCGTGGTTGTGGCTGCTCATGCGCTCGGAAACCTTTCGGAACGTGTCCGCGTCCACAATCTGCGGGCATCCCCCGGCAACGGTAATCACGTCCTCCGCATTATTTCGCCTGTGGCTGTTGCGCGTCCCGTCTGGGCCACGGGGGGCACAACGGTTGAATACAAAATTTCCGGCGTACTTCTGATTTGTCAAAATCGAATTCAGGCTGGTTTTCTGAAATTCTCTCCCGGCCTTGGTCAACGCGCCGCGTTCATGCAGCGCTTTTAAGATTTCGCCGTAGGTTCTGCCCGCGCCATACATGTTGTATATCAGTCTCACCGTCTCGGCCTCGGCTTCGTTCATAACAAGCTCCCGGCTTATCGGGTCAAGGTCATAGCCCAACGGCGGAACACCGCCGTTATGCTTGCATTGCAGGGCGGTTTCCTTCATACCCTTTCTGACCTCGCGGGCCAGATTCTGGCTGTAATACTCGCTCATGCCCTCAAGTACCGATTCCATGATGATACTCTCCGGGCTGCTGTCCAAATTTTCGAGGACGCTGTACACGGTCACGCCGTTCTTTTTCAGCTCCCGTTTGTAGATGGCAGAGTCGTAGCGGTTCCGGGCGAAGCGGTCCAGCTTGTGGACAAGCAGAATATTAAAGGTTTTGCTGGCGCTGTCGGCGATCATCTGCTGGAACGACGGGCGGCGGTCATTGGTGGCGCTCCTGGCCTCGTCGACATAGGTGTTGACGATTGTAAAGTTGTGCTGTTCGCAGTAGGCACGCATCGCCCGAAGCTGGGCGTCAATGCTTTCGGTACGCTGGTTATCGGAACTGAAACGCGCGTATAACGCGGCGTGGTTACTGAGCGGGATCACAGGCTTTTCTCGCCTCCTTTTTTGTGTTCCCCCGCCCGGAGGCGGGCGGGGGTGGTGTTTATCTGGCACTGGTCTCGTCCGTGCTGGCTGTGCCTCCGGCTTGGGCGCTGGCCGCGTCCCTCCGGCTGTCTGTTGCTCCGGCCTCCGCCGCCCGCCGCGCTGCCGGGCCGATGGCCTCCGGCTCCACGAAGGGTTCCAGCTCCCAGCAGGAGCGCACGGAGGGGGTCAGGGGATGGATACCGCTGCGCTCGCCGTCGCTTATGACACGGAGCTTTTCTTTACTGCCGTCCAACAAACGGAGCACGGCATTGACCCGGTCAGCGATGCGCTGGTTGGTGTCCTGTCCGCGTCCCCAGGCAAGGATGACCGTCTCGGCCTCGGCAGCGGCTTTGCGGATGTAGCTGTCGTTCTCCGGGTCGTTCAAATCCTCGTCGGAGTTCCAGCGGAAGCTGAGCTTGCTGGTCAGCCTCGAATACAGGTTGACAATCACCACGCCGCCGAA
>CAJOPB010000196.1 GCA_905236305.1 uncultured Oscillospiraceae bacterium
CTTGAATGCTACCACACTTCGTTCGCTTTGTCAAGAACTTTTTTCAACTTCTTTTTCCCAATTCCGTTGACCTTCGTCCTTGTTTTTCGCTCCCTTCGTGCGGCAGCTGCGTTAGAATACCACGATATTCCCTGTTTGTCAACACTTTTTCTCACTTTTTATACTATTTTTTACGTTTTTCATTTTCACTCAATATCTGCGTCCCTTTACTCCGTCCTTACCCACGATATTGCGTAGCCGCCCTCATGCCGTTTCCCTGAAGACTGTGTTTGGCCTCCTTCCTGTTTTGAGATCATATCTCCTTATCACCGAAAAATCGTCTTGAAGCGGTTTCTCTTAGGCCGTCGTTCTTCGCTCCGGGTTCTTTCTCTCCGGGGTGTGCTGTCATTTTCCTGCCTGCAAATGGCGGTTTGACAAAGCTTTTCATGCTTCGACATTCTTTTCTCTTTACAAGTTCCCGGTTTTATGCTACTGTTTGCTTACAGCTTACCTGTTCTGTTTTATGTGAACAGTAAGCCAGCTCATATCTTTATCCCACAACCCTTTTGGCGGACCGTTTTTTCCGGCCCGCCTCTTTTTTTGTTTTTTTGCGCCCGGAATAGCGTATGCTACAGTGAGGATAGGCTGCAGCATACATCAGTTCTGCATCCAGTTACCTGCGGCAGCAGTCCGTACCTTTCTTCGGAACGGTTCGGCAGCTTCGGGAACGGTAAAAGCGGCACACAAAAGAAGGGAGCGAGATCATGTCAATGACATGTACCCGTCGTTTTATGCGGGGTGTTACATATGTACCGGTTGAGGAAATCGTGCCTGGTCCCATGCAGCCCAGGCAGTATTTCTCCCGGGAAGGTCTGGAGGAGCTGCGGGACTCCATCGCGGAAAACGGTGTTTTACAGCCGCTTACAGTTCGTCTTCGCGGAGAACGTTTTGAATTGATCGCCGGCGAACGCCGTCTGCGCGCTGCAAAAATGGCGGGGCTGCGGGAAGTTCCCTGTATTGTGATGGACGTTGATATGGAAAAGAGCGGTGTCATCGCATTGATTGAAAACATCCAGCGCCGGGATCTGAATTTTATAGAGGAAGCGGAAGGCATTCACCAGTTGATTCGTCTGTTTGGGCTCAGCCAGGAGCAGGCTGCCCGCAGGCTTGGCAAAAGCCAGAGCGCCATTGCCAACAAGCTGCGAATACTTCGCCTTCCGCCGGATGTTCTGGCGCGTCTTCGGGATTCCGGTTTTACAGAGCGGCATGCGCGCGCGCTCCTTCGCCTGCCCAGTCCGGAATCCCAGCGCAGGGCGCTCGATTATATTGTTGAAAAGCATTTGAATGTCGCCGCAGCAGAGGCGTATATCGAAAAGCTCTGTTCCGCGCCTCCGGCAGAGCAATCTCCTTCTCCTTCTGTCGCTGCGTCGGATGCCGGGAAAAGCGCTGCCGTTCCGGAGACCTCCCGTTCAGAAAAAAAGCGCAGTGTGTTTTTGATGAAGGACGTGCGCTTGTTCATGAACACCCTGGACCGGAGCCTCAGCCTCATGCGTTCCGGTGGGATTGAAGCCGGCCTCAGTCGTCAGGAGACGGAGGAAGCGCTGATCCTCACCGTGCGCATTCCCAAGAAAAACTAAAGGCTTCCCCCTCTTTCTTCTCCTGATAAACGGATATATAATATAAGAATAAGATAAAATTCTCATAATTCCATATGACAGCCGGCGAGGTGAATTCATCTCACCGGCTGCCGGCGCTTTAACCGCCGCCGCAGCCGCTTCGTCTCCTTCGGAGATATGTCGTCATGCGATATGCACTCTGCAGTTGCGTGTGCAGCAACAATCGGACCGTCCTGTTTACGCGCATGGGGCCTTGAAAATAAAAACCGGATTTCTCTTGGTTTTTTTGAGACTCTGGCGTATAATATATCAGGTAAGCGACACACATCAGGAAAGGCCGCAAGAAAGGAGGCGCGTTATGGAAATAGCATTTTGGGGTGGGGCAGCCATTGTACTCTTGGTAATTGAGGCGGCCACCTATGGATTGACCTCGGTCTGGTTCGCCATCGGTGCGCTCTGTGCGCTGATCGCCGCATTGCTCGGGGCGCAGCTTTGGCTTCAGGTGGTCTGGTTTTTTCTGATATCCGCTGCCACGCTGCTGCTCACCCGTCCGTTGGTCAAAAAATACGTCAACAGCCGTACCCAGCCCACCAATGCCGACCGTCTTCCCGGCCAGCTTGCCGTAGTCCGGGAGGCGGTGGACAACCTGTCCGGCACAGGCACGGTTTATGTGGACGGAAAGCTCTGGACTGCCCGCAGCTCCGGCGGAGAACTTCTTCCCGTCGGAACCGAGGTGGTAATTGAAGGAATTCAGGGGGTCAAGCTCATCGTTCGTCCGAGCGCAAGCCCGGCAAGTCAGGATACGGATATCCGCGAAACGTAACGGATAGAAAAGAACAGTATCTCCGCGCTGCAATCTGTGCAAAACGCGCGTGCAGGCAGCCTGACTTCACATAAAATTTATAATATAAAAGGAGGATTTCCCATGCCGTCTCTGTCATCTATTGTACCCGTCATCGTGATCGTAGTTCTGGTCCTGATTCTGGTAAAGAACATTCGAGTGGTCCCCCAGGCCCGGGCGCTGGTCATCGAGCGACTGGGAGCCTACAGCACCACATGGAATGTGGGTCTGCACTTCAAAGTCCCATTCATTGAAAGAGTTGCCCGCAATGTCTCCCTCAAGGAGCAGGTAGCAGACTTTCCGCCCCAGCCGGTAATCACTAAGGACAACGTCACAATGCAGATCGACACTGTCGTCTTTTTTCAGATCACAGACCCGAAGCTGTATGCCTACGGTATCGAGCAGCCCATGCAGGCCATTGAAAATCTCAGCGCCACCACACTTCGAAATATCATCGGAGACCTGGAGCTGGACCAGTGCCTCACCAGCCGCGATGTGGTCAACTCCAAAATGCGTTCCATTCTCGATGAAGCTACCGACCCCTGGGGCATCAAGGTAAACCGTGTGGAGCTGAAAAACATTCTGCCTCCCAAGGAAATTCAAAATGCCATGGAGAAGCAGATGAAAGCAGAGCGCGAGCGCCGGGAGGCCATTCTCCGGGCAGAGGGTGAGAAAAAGAGCGCAATCCTCACCGCGGAGGGAGAGAAGGAGAGCGCAATCCTCACTGCAGAGGCGGAGAAGGCGGCTGCCATTCTCCGGGCAGACGCCAGAAAGCAGGCTCAGATTTTGGAGGCAGAGGGCGAAGCCGAAGCCATTTTGAAGGTTCAGACCGCTACTGCCGAGGGTATCCGGCGCATCAATGAGGCCAATCCCGGAAATGCAGTTCTCAAGCTCAAGTCTCTGGAGGCATTCTCTGCCGCCGCCAATGGCAGAGCTACCAAAATCATCATTCCAAGCGAGCTTCAGGGCCTGGCTGGCCTGGCCGCGGGCATCGCCGAGGCCGTGTACACACCGGAAAGGCCGCAGCACAAAACTGATGCGCAATCAAATCATTGAATATATATTCATATTATACAGCCTCTCCGGCACAGCCGGAGAGGCATTTTTGCAAAGAAGTCCGAGGGATTTTTCGCTGTAGTTGTGCAATCCTGACAAGATTCCGACGGGTGTGCCGGGATGCTCTTGATTTCTCCCGTTTGATGTGTTATTCTTTCAAAAATTTGAATTGAGCGGTTGAAAGGGAGGTATAGCTGATGCGGAGCATCGTTCGGGGGGGAATCTGTTTTCAGGACGGGCGGCTCGCTCCCTCCACGCTTTATGTGTCTGACGGACAGATTTGCAGCAGCTTTTCCCCTGCAGAGGGGGACACCATTGTGGACGCCTCCGACTGTGTGGTATTGCCCGGTTTCGTAGATGTACACGTGCATCTGCGGGAGCCGGGCTATTCTTATAAGGAAACCATTGCCTCCGGCACCCGTGCAGCAGCCCGGGGCGGCTATACCGCGGTCTGCTCCATGCCAAATCTTAACCCGGTGCCGGATTCTCCGGAGCATTTGGAGGCACAGCTGTCCATCATTCGTCAAAGCGCGCGGATACGGGTGGTTCCTTACGGCAGTATCACAAGGGAGGAAAAGGGTGAAGCCCTCAGCGATATGGAGGCGCTGGCGCCCTTTGTGGCAGGCTTTTCGGACGACGGCCGCGGCGTACAGAGCGCGAGTGTCATGCGTTCTGCAATGGAGCGGGCCAGAGCTCTGGGCAAGCTGATCGTTGCGCATTGCGAGGATAATACGCTTTTGCATGGCGGTTATATCCACGACGGAGCCTACGCCGCCGCCCACGGTCACCGGGGTATCTGCTCCGAGAGCGAGTGGGGACAGATTCAGCGGGATCTGGAGCTGGTGCGTGAGACCGGCTGTGCCTATCATGTCTGTCATATTTCCACGAAGGAGAGCGTAGCCCTGCTGCGCCGGGCAAAGAGGGATGGACTGGATGTAAGCTGTGAGACCGCGCCCCACTATCTGCTTCTGGACGACTCATATTTGCAGGAGGACGGCCGGTTCAAGATGAATCCGCCGCTTCGGGACAAATCAGACCGGGAGGCGCTTCTGGAGGGGATACTGGACGGGACCATAGATATGATTGCCACAGACCACGCCCCGCATTCCGCTGCGGAAAAGAGCCGCGGGCTTGAGAAAAGCGCTATGGGCATTGTGGGACTGGAAACCGCCTTTCCCCTGCTCTATACCGGCCTGGTAAAAACCGGACTTGTGCCGGTGGAGCTTTTGGTGGACAAGCTCACTGCCGGTCCCCGGAGGCGCTTCGGACTGGGAAACACCCTGGACAAGGGGCAGCGTGCGGATTACTCCGTCTGGGATTTGGAACAGGAGTATAAGATTGACCCTGCGGAATTTCAGTCTATGGGCCATGCCACTCCCTTTGCCGGATGGAGCGTCTTCGGCCGGTGCAGGCAAACTGTCTGCGGTGGGGAGACCGTATGGAGGGAAGAAGAATAGAGTATCCCGGCCCATTTCGCTCTGCGGTCCGTGCAGCCCAGCTCTAAGCATCGCAAAAATCAAGCTATCATATACGGAGGAATCAAAATGAAACGTACTGACATCAGAAAGGTTATGATTATCGGCTCCGGCCCCATTGTGATCGGGCAGGCGGCGGAGTTTGACTATGCGGGGACTCAGGCCTGTCTCGCCTTGAAGGAGGAGGGCTACGAGGTACTGCTGGTGAACTCCAATCCGGCCACCATCATGACAGACACCATCATGGCGGACAAGGTATATATGGAGCCGCTGAATCTGGAATATGTTGCAAAGATACTGCGCCGGGAGCGTCCGGACGCCATTATTCCCGGCCTCGGCGGCCAGACCGGACTGAATCTGGCTATGGAGCTGGAGCGCAGCGGCGTACTGCGGGAATGCGGGGTGGAGCTTTTGGGCACGCCCAGCGCCAGCATTGAGATGGCGGAGGACCGGGAAAAGTTCAAGGAGATGTGTCTTTCACTTGGCGAGCCGGTGATTCCCTCCGAGATCACCTACAGCGTCGAGGAAGCCCGGGAAGCGGCAGCGCGCATCGGATACCCGGTGGTGCTGCGTCCGGCGTTCACATTGGGGGGCACAGGAGGCGGCTTTGCGAACAACGAGTCAGAGCTGGTGGAGATTGCGGCGAACGGATTTCACCTCTCCCCCGTCCACCAGGTGCTGGTGGAAAAGAGCGTCAAGGGGTTCAAGGAAATCGAGTTTGAGGTCATGCGGGATGAAAGCGACCATGTTATCACCATCTGCGGCATGGAGAATGTAGACCCTGTGGGCGTCCACACCGGCGACAGCATTGTGGTAGCTCCCATACTTTCCCTCAATGCGCACGATCTGAAGATGCTCAACGACAGTGCTCTCAAGATCATCCGCGCTCTGGGGGTGGCCGGCGGCTGCAATGTCCAGTTTGCCCTGCATCCTGAGACCAGCGAATACTATCTGATTGAGGTCAACCCCCGGGTGTCCCGTTCCTCTGCCCTCGCCAGCAAGGCCAGCGGCTATCCCATCGCCCGGGTCACTGCCAAGATTGCTCTGGGAATGCTGCTGGAGGAGATCCCCGTAGCGGGAGGCACCGCAGCCATCGAGCCTTCACTGGACTATATTGTGGCAAAGTTCCCCCGATTTCCCTTTGACAAATTCACGGAGGCCAGCAACCGTCTGGGCACACAGATGAAGGCCACCGGTGAGGTCATGGGTATCGGCTCCACCCTGGCGGAGTGCTTTTTAAAATCTGTTCGCTCACTGGAAATCAGCGTGTCCCACCTCTACATGTCCAAGTTTGACAACATGACCGACGAACAGCTCTGGGACTATATCAGTGATTTTCGGGATGACAACTTTTTTGCCATCGCCGAGCTGCTGTGGCGCGGGGCGGAAATTTCCCGCCTGCACGAGGTCACCATGATTACAGAGCTGTTCCTGGAGTGCCTGAAGGAAATCATCGACATGGAGCGGGTACTGAAGGAAAAGCCCGGCGACGTCGAAGCGCTGGGTACTGCAAAGTCCATGGGCTTTTCGGACAAATATATCGCCCGTCTCTGGAAGCGGGAGGAACAGGAAATCTGCGAGGTGCGGAAGGCTGCGGGCATTCTGCCGGTATTTCGCATGGTAGACACGCTTCACACGGGCACATACATCCCCTATCTCTATTCCACATATCGGAACTACCTGGAGCCCGGGCTGGAAAACCAGTCGCGCCTGACGGAAAAGAAAAAGATTGTGGTACTGGGCGCCGGCCCCATCCGAATCGGGCAGGGCATTGAGTTTGACTACTCCACGGTTCACGCGGTGCAGACCATCAAGCGTGCGGGGTATGAGGCGATCATCATCAACAACAACCCCGAGACCGTCTCCACGGACTATACCACAGCAGACAAGCTTTATTTTGACCCGCTGACGCCCGAGGACGTCATGAGCATTCTGGATTATGAAAAGCCTTTGGGCGTGATTGCGACGCTTGGAGGCCAGACCGCAATCAATCTGGCACGGCCGCTGATGGAGCGTGGCGCGAAGCTCATCGGCACGGACTGTGCTGCGATTGACCGGGCGGAGGACCGGGATCAGTTTGAAAAGCTGCTGCTTTCCCTGAACATCCCCCAGCCCAGGGGTGCTGCGGTGACCAACATTGACGACGGCGTAAAGGCAGCGGCGGAGATCGGCTATCCCGTGCTGGTGCGTCCCAGCTTTGTCCTTGGCGGCAGGGCCATGGAGATCGTGGCCAACGAGGACCTGCTGCGGCACTATTTGAAAAATGCGGTTGAGATCGACGCGGATAAGCCGGTATTGGTTGACAAATATGTGCTGGGGCGCGAGGTGGAGGTTGACGCCATCTGCGACGGGCAAAATGTTTTCGTTCCGGGGATCATGGAGCTGGTGGAGCGCACCGGCGTCCACTCCGGCGACTCCACCAGCGTCTATCCCCCCTTCAGCATCTCCAACCAGGTTAAGGGGACCATCCTGACGTATGCGAAAAAGCTGGGTCTTGGCATAGGCATTGTCGGTCTGTTCAACATTCAGTTTATTGTAGACCGGGAGGATAATGTGTACATCATCGAGGTCAACCCCCGTTCCTCCCGTACTGTTCCCTTCCTCAGCAAGTCCACGGGCTATTCCCTGGCGGACATTGCCACGGAGGCCATTCTGGGACGGAGCTTGAAGGAGCAGGGCATTTTTGAGATATATCCGGAGGAAAAGAAGCGCTGGTATGTCAAGACGCCTGTCTTCTCCTTTGCCAAGCTGCGTGGAATGGATACCTATCTCTCTCCGGAGATGAAAAGCACCGGCGAGGCCATCGGCTATGACCGGGAGCTGAGCCACGCAATGTACAAATCCATGCTGGCTGCCGGGCTGCCGCTGAAAACCTACGGCACCGTGATCGTGACTCTGGCGGATGAGGACAAGGACGAGGCCATGCCTCTGGTCCGGCGCTTCTACGATATGGGCTTTAATATCGAGGCCACGGTGGGCACAGCCAACTATCTGAATTACCATGGCATTCGCACCAAGGTGCGGGGGAAGCTCAGTGAAGGCAGCGACGAAATTCTCGAATCCATCCGTTCCGGCTACGTCAGCTATGTCATCAACACCCGCGCCATCCTGTCCGGCCGCCACTTTGAGGACGGCATTGCCATCCGCCGCTGCGCCGTAGAAAACGGCGTCACCTGCTTCACATCCCTGGACACGGTCAGAATTGTCCTGGACGTGCTGGAGGGAAACACCGGCCGTGTCAGCACCATAGACGCGGAGTAAGGAAGATTTATAAAATAATCCAGAGAAGTTCCTGCAATCCGGGGATTTCTCTGGATTTATGATGATTTTTAGAATATTCAAATGCAATATGCGGATTTCTTGTAGCCAATCAGGAAAACAGTCTTGCTATCGTGGGGGTATTCGTATATAATTGTAAGGTACATGAGAAAGCTTTTTGTGTCTGAAACGAAAAGGATGTGATCTTATGACATTACAGCAACAGGCCCTCCACGCTGTACAGGTTTTGCCGGAAGAAAAATTGCCGGTCCTGATTGAATTTGCCCGTTTCCTCGGTCAGACCAGCGTTGCAGACCGCATGACTGGGCCGCAGCTTTCCGAAATATCCGAGCGGCGC
>CAJOPB010000197.1 GCA_905236305.1 uncultured Oscillospiraceae bacterium
ATTTGCGCCTTTTGGCGCAAATGGGCGACGCGTCAAGCGGCGCCTCTCCCATAAAAAGTTTCTACTTTTTATGGGAGAATAGTATGAGAACCTGTATTCAGTGTGGACGCGGACCTTTTTTCTTCAGCTTATGCTTCACGCCGTTTTGATCCACAATATAGGTGTTCTCCAAAACCTCAATGGCGCCCTGGCGCCACTCGGCGAGATATTCCTGCCGCAGCAGCGCCTGTTCCGCCGCCTCCTCGGGCGTCAGCTCCCGTTCCTTTTTCAAACGGGCAAGGGCGTTGATGCGGTCCAGCTTTTCCTGCAGCACAGTCTCCCTCCAGCTCCTTTTTCAAACCTATACTAAACTTCTATAAAAAGCTTTAATCCCTCCGCACCGTCCGACAGGCTTTTATTCCAATGCCCCCAGCTCATCCAGATTTTTTTCGAAACCCGGCATGAACTGTGCCAGAAAATATTCCACCTCCGGCAGCTCCATGGCCTTCAGCTTTTCCAGCGTCGATGCTTCGGCGGAGAGAAATTCCCGATTCCCGGCTCTGCGCTCCTCCACGCATTTGATATAGGCGGAGAGACTGTCCGCAGCCTTGACCAGGCGATATTCCTCCGGACGCCGTGAGGCTGTCATCAGCTCCCGATAGGCCGGCCGGAGTATCCCGGGCAGAGCCGCCAGCAGCTTTTCCACCGCCACATCCTCCACCTCGCCGTAAGCGTTTTTGATAGAGGCGCTGTGGTACTTAATGGGAGTCGGAAGGTCCCCGGTAAGGATCTCCGGGGCGTCATGAAACAGCGCGATGGCGGCCAGCGCGTTGGGGTCACAGTCCTGTCCATACACCTCGCGCCGGATCAGGCCCAGGGCGTGGGCCAGCACAGCCGTAATATGGCTATGCTCCTGAATGTTTTCCCGCTCTGTGGAGCGCATCAGGCTCCAGCGATCTATATATTTCATGCGTGCCAGATAGGCAAAAAAATCGTACATGATGTTATTGCTCCGCTGCTGAGAGCCCCTGACGGGGCCTCCATGTTTTCTTTGCTAAAACCTTCTCTCTCCCGCCTGTCTCAGCGATAGCGCTGCTCCCGCCGAATGGCGCGAATATCCCGGCCCATAAACAACAGTATATCATATTCGCCGTTGACCCGGGAGACGATCTGCGGAATGTAACGGGCCGCAAACTCGCTGTCGGAGAGATTGGTACTGATCACCGTTTTTGTCCCCGATTCGGAAAGGCGGGAATTGATAATATTGTACAGAGCGCTCTGCGTAAAGCTGGTGGTCAGCTCGGTCCCCAGATCGTCCAGGATCAGCAGGTCGCAGCACAGTATCCGTTTTACCTTTTCCGAGGCCTGGGCATAGGTGTCTGCCTCTCTGGAAAATTTTTGCTCCTCAAAAGCGCCAAAGGCCCTCTGGGCAGTCTCATAGACAACCGAAAAGCCCCGGGCGGACACGGTCTTTGCAATGCACCCGGAGAGAAAGGTTTTCCCCAGACCGGTGCCGCCCTGAAACAAAAGATTGGGGGAGTCCGGCCCGAAGCCCGCTGCATAGGCCTGGGCGGTATTGAGGGTCAGCTCCATACACTCCCGGGCCTCCCCGGTGTAGTAGTCCAGGCGGAAGTCCGCAAAATTTTCCGCGCTCAGGGCAAGTGCAGCGTTCAGCTCCGCCTTGCGTTCCGCTTCATAGAGCTCCTTGAGGCATGTGCACATCCTTCCGTCCCGCAGATAGCCGCTGTCACGGCAGCGGGGGCAGCAGTAGATGTCGTCAAGATAGTCCGGGGGCCAGCCCCGCGCCACCAGCTGTTCTGTCTTGCGCTGGCAAAGGGCCAGACTGCGCTCGTCAATCCGCGCCATCTCCGTTCGGAAGGACGGGCCGGAGGCAGCGTGCACCACCTCAAGCAGCAGCTCGCGCAGTGCCTTGTCCGTTTCCCGCACCTCGGGTGCCCGGGCGTAAACCTCCGCCTCCCGCCGCATACGCAGGGCGGCATTGTCCTCCCGCAGCTTTGCCAGACGTTCTCTGGCCTTTGCCAGATGCTTTCCTTCATAACTCACGGCATTTCAGCTCCTTCCCGGATGGGGCTGCATATACCTGGGCAGGGCTCAGCTCCTGCCCTTGATATGCGCGTACATCCGGCGCATGGTCTCCAGCTTTTCATGATCGCTGCGCGTCTCCGGCGCCGGAGCAGCGCCGGAGCGGGCAGGAGCGCGGCGGCTGTCCCCTGCCTCGATGGCCTCCGGCGTGTAAAGTCCCTTTTCGTTCCAGCTGTGGACGATCCTGTCCATGTACTTCCAGGTCAGGCGTCCCGTGGACAGCACCGTGCGGTCATAGGCAATGGCAAGCGCATCCGGCCCAAAGCCAAGCTGCAGCCAGGTATCTATATACCCCAGCTCACTGTTGGTAAGCTCCCGGCCCCGAATCTGGAGCATATCCTTAATTTGACCGGTGAGGGCCTCGCGGCTCTTTTCCCGGCGGATGTATTCCTCCACGGCGTCCAGCGTAGTGATCTCATTCCTTGCCCAGAACTGAGCCTCCTTCTCCACATAGCGCATGGTTGGCGTGCGTCCTGTGCCGTTACGGGCCTGATATTTCTCCACGCAGTGGTGCAGCAGCTCCATAATGACATCCGGCTGCAGGCCCCAGTAATCATAGATGGCAAACAGCAGCTTGAGATCACTGGAGCTCAGCACCCGCCCCAGCGCAAATTCCGCCTCCGCCACCACGGCTTCAAAAGCGGGGTCAGCTCCGGTCCGGGCGGCAACGTCCTCTGCGGTGTATTCCGGGGCCGCGTCCACACGCCGGGCAGGAACAGCGTCCTTTTCCGACAGCAGTCCCAGACTCCGCAGAGTCTCCGCAGCGGACAGCAGCTCCGCTTCGGTGCATTTCAGTTCACGCGCTGCCCGTCCAAGAGAAAAGCCCCCTGTCCGGCGGACATAGAGGTAGAGCAGCGCGGCATTGCCGTCGCCATGACCAAAGAGCTTGTCCAGCTCCCCGGTGCTGAAGTGTATGTAATTGTCCTGTGGCTTTTTTTCTTCGTTCACGGCTGTTTCTTTTTCTCCGGTTCTGAAAGCTGTCAGGTAGGGGTGCTTTTCCGAAAGTGCCGCACAGGAAGCGTGCGATGCGGCAATCGCTATTATACCCTTGCCGAAGGATTTTTTCAAGGCGTTTAAACACGGCGGCAGCAGCAGCAGCGGCAGCAGGGGCGGGGTGCAGTTCAGACGCCCCTGCTGTGCACGGCTCAGGAGACCAGCTCCACCACTCTGGTGATGGTCTCGCTCTGCCCCTCGCTGTTGATTGCATGGAAGACAAAGGTGTTTTGCCCCGGAGACAGCGTCTGGCGATAGGAGAAGGTATAGCCGTACTCCAGCGGTACGTACTCCCCGTTGATATAGAGCTGTACACCGGCGTTATTGCCAACGATTTTTCCCCGGATCATCAGCTCATCAATGCGCGTGCGCTCGGGACAGTTGATAAAGACAATCTCCGGAGGCAGGGGCGTATAAGTGATGGTTCGGGTCTCCGTGACGGTTTTTCCGGCGGCGCTTATGAGGGTGAAGGTAAAGCTGTTTTGCCCCTCCTCCAGAACATAGGTCTGATCCCAGCTGCTGCGGACACCGGGGGCGGAGGCCGCTGCGGGCACCCCGTTGATATAGAGGCTCGTGGCGTAGTTCTGATCATAGATGGTTCCGCGCAGAGTCATCTGGCGGCTGGTTACGGTGTCCCGCCAGTTCAGCAGCACCAGCTCGGGATTGCTGACCAGGTAGCGTATGATGCGCGTTTCCGTGACGGAGCGGCCCAGCGTGTTTGTGAGCGTAAAGCGCAGTACATTGTCTCCCTCCCGGAGCGACCAGCCCAAATTCCAGGCTTTTCTGCTGCCGGCAGAGGCGGATTCCACCGGCACGCCGTTGACACTCAGCTTTACGTCATATAACGCGTCAAAAATGATCCCCCGGATGGTTACGGATTTGACAGGCGAGGTCTCCGGGCACTCGGTAAAGAAAAGCTGCGGCCCATCCATGCCATAAACAATGGTCCGCTCCACGGTGACGCTTTTGCCCGCAGTGTTGGTCAGCGTGATGACGAATGGGTTTGCTCCCTCCTGCAGTGTATAGGCATTGCTCCACACCTTATGAATGCCCGGGGAGGCAGTGTCGATATACACGCCGTTGATGGTGAGGGTGACGGGAAAATTGGCGTCAAACATCCTGCCGCGGATGGTCACCTCCGGCGTGGAAGCCTGCTCGGGGCAATTGGTGATCTCCAGCTCCGGCGCATCCCCGTCAAGATAAATGGTGCGGGTCTCCGTCACGCTCCGTCCCGCCTTGTTCACCAGATAAAACGTAAAAGTATTTGCCCCGGGGGAGAGGGTCTGCACGCTGCTCCAGTTCACCAGCTTCCCTGCATAGGCTGCGTCCACAAAGGCGCCGTTGAGATAGAGCGTGATGTCGTAGTTGACGTCATAGATGGTGCCGCGGAGCAATATTTCGCGCTCTGTCACGGTTTCGGGACAGTAGGTAAACACCAGCTCCGGTGCATCCTGCACCAGATTCACGGTCCGGGTCTCCGTGACGGTTTTGCCCGCACCGTTGACGAGCAAAAACTGAAAAGCATTTGGCCCGTCATGCAGATCATAGGTCTTGCTCCAGCTGCCGCTGCGGCCAATATAAATGTATTCTCCATTGATGGTCAGGTTCAGCTTTCCGCTGCCGTCAGTGGCGGTGCCGGTGAGCGTGACCTGCTTCTCGCCGGTCTGCTCGGGGCAGTTGGTGATGGTCAGCACAGGCATTCCGCTGTCAAATTCTGCGGTCAGGTCAATGGTCTTGAACTTTCCGTCCTTCCGGACCTCGACGAAAAAATCCTTCACGCCGTCGGTGAGAAAACGATAGGTGTAGGTGGCCTGCCAGATCTCCTGCCCCTGGTAAGTGGAGGCGGTTTTTTCCAGCTTGATGCGCTCGGCATTGACGGATACGGTGCAGCCTTCCTCAGCAGTGACCGTGAGAAAAACCGTGGCGCCGTCGGCACTGTAGTCCAGGCGGGCGTTGGCATTGAGCTCACTGGCGGCCTGGCCCATGGCGCGGCTGAGCAGGACCACGGCTTCCGCCCGGGTAACCGGAGCGCCGGGGCGAAAAGAACCGTCAGGATACCCGTAGACCAGGCCTCTCTCCACTGCCAGACCGATATATCCCGCCAGCTCCGGTGCGATCTGTGCGCTGTCTGTAAAACGCCGGATCTGGGAAACATTGCGCGCAGCGTCGGAAGGAGTGTAGCCCAGCAGCTTGACAAGAGCCGCGGCAATGTCCTGCCGGGTGGCGGCAGCGCTTGGATAAAAGATGCGCTGCCCCGCATTGGTTTCGGAAAGAAGGGGGCCGCAGGCCTCTACATAGAGGTAGGACCAGCGCTCAGGGGATACATCGGAATAAGTGGCAGCGGCGGGCTGCTGAAGCCGGAGCTGAAAGGTGACGGCCATGAGCTTGCATATCTCCTCCCGCGTCACCCCTGCCTCAGGCCGAAAGCTGCCATCCACATAGCCGCTGACCAGTCCCCGCTGCGCAAAGGAATAGATGGTTTCCCTGGCCCAGTAGTCTCTGGGAACGTCCTGAAAGGTGACGCTGACGCCGCTGCCGGGGGATTGATCCAGCGTGTCAGCGAGGACAGCGGAGCCAGGGACCAGCAGCAAGAGGCATATTGCAAGAGAGCGCCAGAGAACGCGGAGCAGACGCATGGGACTTCCTCCTTTGATTGGATGGGCACGGCGGAGTTTTTCAGGCTACGGCTATAATTATAGAGCATTTCAGAGGTATGTCAAGCGGGTTGCAATCCGCTCTTACGGTTCAGGTTACTGCTCAGACGCCTCCGGCGTCTGAGCAGCAGTTTTTCCGGGGACGACGTGAATTATTTGACAAACCTCCGTTTCCTGTGGTATACTCACCAAATCATCGGGGATACTCCCTGTATAACGGATGTAAATGCGCCGGCGGCGCATTGAGGACCGGCACGCCGGACGGGCGGAGCTGTTCCGACATACATACAATCTGATCTGGCTGTCAACCGGGCTGGCTGCGAACAGGCTCAGTCGGAGGCGTGTACCGCTTCTGTAAAAGCCTCCGCGGAGCGAGCCTTGGTTGGGTTTGCCAAAATAATGGAGGAATGTTCTTTTTATGGCAGCAAAAACCAACAAGCTTCGCGTGATTCCCCTGGGAGGTCTGGGGGAAATCGGAAAAAATATGACCGTGTATGAATTCGGCAAGGACATGATCGTGGTGGACTGCGGTATGGGCTTTCCGGATACAGATATGTACGGCATTGACGCCGTCATCCCGGATATCACCTATCTGGAGGAAAACGCCAGCCGGATCCGGGGCATCTTTATCACCCACGGTCACGAGGATCACATCGGCGCGGTTCCCTATGTGCTGAAAAAAATCAATCCGCCCATCTATACCACACGGCTTACCGCCGGGCTCATCAAGCTGAAGCTGGAGGAGCACCATCTGGTAAAGCAGGCAAGGCTCAATGTGGTGGAGGCAGGCGAGTCTGTCAAGGCAGGCTGCTTTAATGTGGAGTTTATCCATATCAACCATTCCATTGCCGACGCCGTGGCCTTCGCCATCAAAACTCCCATCGGCACTCTGATCCAGACCGGCGATTTCAAGATCGACGTAACTCCCGTGGCCGGGGGCATGGCTGATCTGGTCCGGCTCGGCCAGCTGGGCAGCGAGGGCGTGCTTGCCCTGCTGCCGGACTCTACCAATGTGGAGCGCCCCGGCCATTCCGAGAGCGAGCGCAGCGTGGGGGAAAAGTTTGACGAGCTGTTTAAGGACACGGACAAGCGGATTATCGTCACGACCTTTGCCAGCAACATCGACCGTATCCAGCAGATCATCAACTCCGCCGCCAAGTATAAGCGAAAGGTGGGTATCACCGGACGCAGCATGGAGAACATCATGCGCGTCAGCACGGAGCTGGGCTATATGAAGGTACCGGCCGGGGTGCTGGTGGACATGGACAAGATCAAGACCGTGCCGAAAAACAAGACGGTGATCATCACCACCGGCAGCCAGGGCGAGGAGATGAGCGCCCTGCACCGTATGGCGTTTTCCGAGCATAAGCAGATTAACATCGACGCCCGGGATCTGGTGATCATGTCCTCCTCCGCCATTCCCGGAAATGAGCTGACCATCTCAAGGGTCATCGACGAGCTCTTTGCCAAGGGCGCTGAGGTCATTTACGGAAAGGGGAGCCATCTCCATGTCTCCGGCCACGCCTGTCAGGAGGAGCTCAAAATGATGATTGCCCTGACCAGGCCGCAGTACGTCATTCCACTCCACGGAGAGACCAGAATGCTGCATAAACACGCCAAGCTGGCCCGGGACATGGGCATTGACCCCCGCAATATTCTGGTGTCCAACATCGGCCACATCATCGAGCTGACCCCGAAGTCCATTCGGGAAAACGGAGAGGTCACCGCAGGCAGAGTACTGGTGGACGGCTCAGGCGTGGGAGACGTGGGCAGCGTAGTGCTGCGGGACCGGAAGCATCTGGCGGACGAGGGAATGATCGTGGTCATCATGACCATGTCCGGCGAGACCGGTGCCCCGGTCAGCGAACCGGAGATCATCACCCGCGGCTTTGTCTATATCAAGGAGTCGGATGAGCTGATGGGTGAGATGCGCCGCGTGGTGAACGAAAGCCTGCGTGCCTGCGAGCGCCAGCATACCACGGACTGGTCCACCATCAAGGCCAAGGTCAAGGGAAACCTCTCCGGCTACCTCTACAAGTCCATCCGCCGCAGCCCCATGATTCTGCCCGTGATTATTGAAGTATAAGGACCTGTGTTCCCAACTGTCCCGCACCGTCCTGACGGCTCTTTTCCCGCGGTTATAATACCGTGCTATGCTGTGCGCCCTGGCCCTTTTTTCGGGGCAGGGCGCGCAGCATGGCTCTGTTCCATCCGCTCACGCACCCTGCGCCGCCTCTCCCCCGTCCGGGAAGTACTCCGAAATGCGCCGGAGGGGGGGAACTGGCACGGTCCTTTATTTTTTTACGCTGAATTATCTATTGACATAGCTTTTGCTCTCCGCTACAATGCAGAAAACTAAAGGGGAGGAACGCATGAAATCAAGGTTCAAGGATCAAAAGTGGTATCCTTATGCCGTGTCGCTGTGCATCGCGGTGGTGCTCTATGTTTTTTTGATTCGCCTGGACGCGGTAGGCTCGTTTCTGAAACAGGTGGGCAGCCTGTTTTCCTCGATTGTGGTCGGGCTGGTGCTTGCCTATCTGATGAACCCGCTGATGCGGCTGTACCACGACAAGCTGCTGAAACAGCTTCGCTCCGAAAAGGCAAAACGGGCGATTTCCCTCGCCCTGGCGGTGATCACGGTTCTTGTGCTTCTCGTCGCGCTCCTGCTTGCGGTGGTTCCGCAGCTGGTGGGCAGCGTCCGGAGCTTTGTTGGGAGTCTCGACGAAAATGTTGACTCCCTGCTGGCGGTGGTATCGAGGCTTGGCGTTTCGACGGAAGCCATGGATATAGAAAGCGTCCTGAAAAATGCTCTGAACACCGTCACGGGCTATGTTAAGAGCAATGCCGGGAGGATTCTGAACACCACGCTCACGGCAGGGAAAACGCTGGGCAGCGCCGCCATCGGCTTCATGCTGTCTATTTATCTTCTGGCGGAAAAAGACACGCTGAAGCGGGGCGTGAAGCGCCTGCTGCGCAATCTTTTTTCAGAAAAGCGATGCGACGGCCTGTACCGGTTCTGTGCCCATGCCGATGGAGTCTTCATCCGTTATCTCGCTTTCAGCCTGCTGGAGTGCGTGATCGTCGGAGCTGCCAATGCCGTCTTCATGCTGGTGTGCGGTATGTCCTATGCGCCCCTGGTCTCCATCGTGGTAGCGGTAACAAATCTGATCCCTACCTTCGGACCGCTGATCGGTGCAGTGGTGGGCGCCTTCATTCTGCTGCTGTCCAAGCCCATTCACGCCCTGTGGTTCCTGATATTCACGGTGGTCCTGCAGCTCCTGGACGGTTACGTCATCAAGCCCCGGCTTTTCGGCAGTTCGCTGAGCGTTTCGGGATTGTGGATTCTCATTGCCATCGTGCTGGGCGGAAAGCTGTTCGGCGTGGTTGGGATGCTGGTAGCCATCCCCGGCGCTGCCATCTGCGTCGACCTGTACAGCAACTATCTGATGCCCTGGCTGGAACAGCGCAGAGGCGCGAAGGATAAAAACGCAGGTCCGCGATGCCCCTGACGCTTCGGGCATCAAAACGGCTCCACGCAAGCTTTTATTTATGATGGTGCGCAACAGGCGCATGATGGATGTTTGGTGTAAAAACGGATACGGAAGGAGACACGAAATGAAGAAGCTGGGATTTGGGCTGATGCGCATGCCGCTGACCGACCCGAACGACGACGCAAAAGTGGATCTGGAACAGGTGAAGCAGATGGTGGATCGGTTCATGGAGAAGGGCTTCACCTACTTCGACACGGCAATCATGTATAACGGCTTTGCCAGCCAGCGCGTGGCGAAGGAGGCCATCGTGGAGCGATACCCGCGGGATCGCTTCACGCTGGCGACCAAGCTGCACAGCGCCTTTTTCAATTCCGCGGAGGAGATGGAAAAGGTCTTCAACGAGCAGCTGGAGCAGACAGGGGCGGGATATTTTGACTATTATCTGCTTCATGGAATCGAAGCCGGCAGTTATCCCAAGTATGAGCAGTTCAACTGCTTCGGCTGGCTGCTGGAGAAGAAGGAAAAGGGGCTGGTCAGGCACGCGGGGTTTTCCTTCCACGACACGCCCGAGCTGCTGGACGAGATTCTGACGAAGCATCCGGAGATGGAGTTCGTTCAAATCCAGCTCAACTACCTGGACTGGGAGAGCGAGTGGATTCAGTCCAGAAAAGTCTATGAGGTCGCCGTAAAGCACGGCAAGCCGGTCATCGTCATGGAACCGGTAAAGGGCGGTACGCTGGCAAAGGTTCCCCCGGAGGCTGAGAAGCTGTTGAAGGAACGGGAGCCGGGACTCTCTGTTCCTTCCTGGGCAATCCGCTTTGCTGCCTCCCAGGAGAACGTCATGATGGTGCTCTCCGGGATGAGCAGCATGGAGCAGATGGCGGACAATCTGAGCTATATGGAGGATTTTCACCCGCTCACCGGGGAGGAGCAGGGTCTCCTGCAGCGCGTGGCGGAGATCATCAACGCGCAGATTGCCGTGCCATGTACCGGCTGCTCTTATTGCACGGAGGGCTGCCCGATGCAAATACCCATTCCGAAGTATTTCTCTCTGTATAATGAGGATATGCGGGAAAACCTCGAAGAAAAGGGCTGGACGGTCAACTTTACGAACTATGAAAATCTGACGAAGCAGTTTGGGCGGGCGCAGGACTGCGTGGGCTGCGGCCAGTGCGAGGGCGTCTGCCCGCAGCATCTCCCGATTATCGAAAAGCTGAAGGATGTATCTGCTCACTTTGACCAATGATACAGGGCAAAGTCTGCAGGACAACTATGTGAAGCAAAGCGCAACTACCGCCTCTGTGGCACAGAGGCGGAATCTCTTTTCACGGCGTGATCCGGGGAAAGGGCTTTGCTGACACGCCCGTCATGCGGCTCATCCGGATGGATGTGGCGGTTGGGGCAGGA
This sequence comes from uncultured Oscillospiraceae bacterium, assembly GCA_905236305.1. Classification (GTDB taxonomy): domain Bacteria; phylum Bacillota; class Clostridia; order Oscillospirales; family Oscillospiraceae; genus RGIG7114. The sequence goes on from CAJOPB010000197.1 coordinate 10,628, forward strand.
GCAAATTTGTATCCTGCTTTTTTCAGGCGCATTTCAGCATTTCATTTTATAATAATCTTCATAAAAAGCAGCAATCTGTTTTTTACGGAAGAACAGTGTCAGCATGGCTGCAATGATCCAAACGACTCACAAGAAGAAAGGAAATGGATATGCGTACAAGAAAGATTTCAAAAAAGATCGTATCCTCCGCGTTGGCCCTTCTGATGGTTTTGTCCATAGCAGGCACCTGCCTCGCTGCGCCTCCCGGCGAACCGCCCTCCGGTGGTCCCGGCGGCGCGCCGGGAAATCAGGGGACTTCCGTTACCTGGACCGGTGCGAAGGAGATCAGCGCGGAAGCCAGTGAAAGCGAACAGGCATACACATCAACCTCCGCCGATGAAAATGCGCTGCTGATTGACACCGATGCGGCAGTGACCATCACAGATCCCACTGTGACCAAATCCGGCGACTCGGACGGCGGGGATAACTGCAACTTCTACGGTATCAACTCCGGCATCATGGTGAAGGGCGGCGGCACCGTCACGATTACAGGCGGGACCGTCAGCACCACGGCCACCGGTGCCAACGGCGTGTTCTCCTACGGCGGAAACGGCGGACAAAACGGGGCCGCAGGTGACGGAACCACGGTGATCATCTCCGATACGGCCATTACCACCACGGGAGATAACGCCGGCGGCATTATGACCACCGGCGGCGGCGTGACGAAAGCGGAAAATCTGACCATCACCACCTCCGGACGCTCCTCGGCGCCCATCCGCACGGACCGGGGCGGCGGGACCGTCACCGTCACGGGCGGGACCTACACCTCCAATGGCCTGGGCTCGCCGGCAATCTATTCCACCGCGGACATCACTGTCAAGGACGCAACCCTGGTATCAAACCAGTCCGAGGGCGTCTGCATCGAGGGCAAGAACTCCGTGACACTGACGGACTGCGAGCTGACCGTCAGCAACACCAACACCAATGGAAACGCCACATTTCTGGACTCTGTCATGATCTATCAGTCCATGTCCGGCGACGCGGACAGCGGAACCTCCTCCTTCACCATGACGGGCGGCAGCCTGACC
>CAJOPB010000198.1 GCA_905236305.1 uncultured Oscillospiraceae bacterium
AAACAGGCTCTTAGGACACGAAATGCCCGGGAGGTGAAAGACGTGAAGAACGTACAGCGGATAATGCCGTTTCTGCTGGGTGCGGCGCTGCTGCTGAGCGGCTGCGCCAGCGCCTTTGAGAAGGAATATTCCTACTCGGCTCCCTTCTCCTACAACAGCGATTATTCCGGCGGAGACGCCACGGAGATCAGCAACATCAACATGCTCAAGAGCGCGCTGCTGGACCTCATCGGCCATCACGAGGAGACCGGCGCACTGCGCTTTACGCATTATAACGGCTCCGTCGCGGATGACCTGGCGGAGGCCTGTCTGGAGGTGCGGACGGAAAATCCTCTGGGGGCCTACGCGGTGGAGACCCTGAACTGCGACACCAGCCGCATTGTGTCCTACTATACCGCGGACATTCAGATCAGCTATAAACGCACCGCAGAGGAGATCCGGAATGTCATCAGCCTGGCCAGCGTCCAGGAGCTGAATATCCGGCTGCTGTATCTGCTCACCAGCTACGCCCCCGGCGCCGCGCTGCGCCTCAATTCCGGCAGGGTGGATGAAGCCTACATCACCAGCCACGTGCGCGCCTATCACTTCTCCAATCCCGTCAGCATCATCACCGCGCCGGCGGCTGAGGTGGAGGTCTATCCCCCGGAGGGGCTGAACCGTATCTATGACATACACCTGGACTACGGCGCGCCGGCGGAGCAGCTGCGGGAGATGACAGCCGCGGCTGCGGCCAGGGTGACTGCGCTGACAGGGGATCTGGCAGCGCCCTCCCAGCCCCGGCTGGCCCTGGAGTGTGCCGACCGTCTCTTTGCGCTTTTGACCGCCGGCAGCGGCAGCTTTCCCTCTACGGCCTACGGCGCGCTGGTAGAGGGCTATGCCGATTCCAAAGGGGTTGCGCTGGCCTACAAGGCGCTTTGCGACGCTGCGGGCATCGAGTGTCTGGTAGTGCAGGGCACCATCGGCAGCATGGGCGCGGACGAGCGCTACTGGAATATCATCGGCCTGGAGGGAGAGCATTATCACGTGGATGTCTCCGCCTTTGGCTGGGGAGACCGTCCGGCGGCCTTTTTGCTGGATGACGCCAGTCTTTGGGGTATCTATCTCTGGGACACGGAGCTCTATCCCCCCTGCCGCGGCAGCCTGCGCTTTTACGATGTGGCGCCGGAGGAGGCCCCGGTGGAGACACCGGTTCCAACCCGCCGTCCCCAGAGCTCAGCCTCCCCGCAGCCCACCGATGTGCCGGGCACGGTTTATGATCCCGCGCCGCCCACCCAGCCGCCGGAGACGGAGGGGCCGACGGAGTTTATTCCCCGGGTGACGGAGCCCCCTGTGGAGACGCCTGTGCCTACGCCCTCGGAGGAGCCGGTCCCGACTGAGGCGCCGGCGGAGCCGGAGCAGACGGAACCGGCGTGAGGCCGCATCCCGGGCCGCTGCGGCATTGCCGGTCCGGGAAAATGGTATTACCGATATTTTTTCCCCTTTTTCCCGTGCTTCTTTTCCTGCTTTTTCTCGTGTTTTTTCTCGTGCTTTTTCTCGCCCTTTCTGCTTTTCTTCTCCCCCTGGGGCACCAGACCGCTCCATTTGTCCGCCAGAGAATTGATCTGTCCGGTGAATTTTGCAAGCTCCTTGTTGGGAAGGCCCCGGCTGGCCCGGGCAACCGCCAGCAGACGGTCCACAGCTGCCAGCAGATTTTCGAAGACCGTGAGATTGCGGCGCTGCTTCGGGGACAGGCGGCTGATGGGAATGCCCTCCGGCATCTCCGTATAGATCCCCATGGTCAGGTCGAATACCGCGCCGGAATAGGGTGCGCTGACGGTAAAGCCGTACTCGTCCGCCAGACAGTTGGCATAGGACTTGACCGAGGCGTCGTCGCCGTGGTTGACAAAGACCATCTGGGGCTTGGGGTCAAAGCTGTTGATCCATTTCAGCAGTCCGTCCTTGTCCGCGTGTCCGCTCTTGCCGGGAAGATAACTGATCTCCGCGTTTACCGCCACGTCCTCGCCAAAGAGGCGGATCTCCTTTTTGCCGTCCCGAATGGCACGGCCTGTGGTACCTACAGCCTGGTAGCCCACAAACAGGATGGTGCACTCCTTGCGCCACAGGTTGTGCTTGAGGTGGTGGCGGATGCGTCCGGCCTCGCACATGCCGGAGGCGGAGATGATGACCTTTGGCTCGGGGTTGAAGTTGATCTGCCTGGATTCCTCGTTGCTGACGGAGATGTGCAGCCCCGGGAACACCAGCGGGTTGATTCCCGCATCCAGCAGGGCCCGGGTCTCCGCGTTGAAAAAGTGGTGGTCGCACTGCAGGAAGATTGCGGTGGCCTCGTTGGCCATGGGGCTGTCCACATACACCGGGAAATTGTCGTGGCCGTGCACCAGCTGCCTGAGCTTGATCTCCCGGATAAAGTAAAGCATCTCCTGGGTCCGGCCCACCGCAAAGGAGGGAATCACCACATTGCCGCCCCGGTCCAGCGTCTTTTGAATGACCTCCGCAAGGAAACGGACAGAGTCCACCTTACCGGTCTCGTGATAGCGGTCACCGTAGGTGGACTCCGTGATCACATAGTCCGCCTCCGTGATGTAGTGGGGATTGTTAATGATGGGCTGGTTGAGGTTGCCGATGTCCCCCGAGAAGACCACCTTCTTGCGGACCTCTCCCTCCCGCAAAAACACCTCGATGCTGCTGGAGCCCATCAGATGTCCCACATCCACAAAGCGGGCAATGACATGCTCGCTGATCTGCACCCGATGGTTATAGTCGCAGGGGCGAAGGCGGCTGATGGCGCCCTCCGCGTCCTCCATGGTGTACAGCGGCTCGATGGGCGGGCCGCCGGCGCGCTGGGATTTTCTGGACTGCCACTCCGCGTCCTGGGCCTGAATGCTGGCACAGTCCCGCAGCATCACCTGGCAGAGGTTGCAGGTTGCGCTGGTTGCAAAGATGGAACCGCGAAAGCCCTGCTTATACAGCAGCGGCAGCAGCCCCGAGTGGTCGATGTGGGCGTGGGTCAGCAGCACAAAGTCGATTTTTTCAGCCCCCACAGGCATTTCGGCGTTGACAAAGACATCCTCTCCCTGCTCCATGCCGCAGTCCACAAGACCATAGGTGCCGCCAACCTCAATCATGGTGCGGCTGCCCGTGACCTCGTGGGTCGCTCCCAAAAATGTCAGCTTCATATCCTCTCTCCTTTCCCCCTCGGTCCCCTGCGCAGACAATGCAGCATTCCGCGCGGGACCCCTCCCATACCGGAGTGACTTGTCTAAATTACACAAATATTTTACAACAATCGTGCGAAAAATGCAACGGCTTTGTCCTCACACCTCGCCCTCCGGGGGCTTTTATTTTTTGCGCTGGGCGCAAAATATAAAAGCCCCCGGAGGGCATGGCGCTGCAAGCGCTTCCTGCGGCTCTGGATTGTCACCAATTTGCCGAGACTTCTTATTGACAAAGCTGGTTTTTTTGGTATAATTGGATATACACGATGCTTTGCACGATAGAGGAGGCGACATATGGACAGAGAGGCTTTTTATAAGCTCAGTTATGGGCTCTTTCTTCTGACGGTGCGATCCGGGGAGAAGGATTTCGGCTGCATTATCAATACAGCGATTCAGTGCGCGTCAGATCCCAGGCAGCTTTCTGTCTGCGTCATCAACAAAAACCATACCTGTGGCCTGCTGCGCCAGACCGGGCGGTTCAATGTCACCGTTTTGCCGGAGAGCACCCCCTTTGAGGTGTTTCGACGTTTCGGGATGCAGTCCGGTCGGAATGTGGACAAGTTTGCGGGCGATCCCGTAGTGTCCAGGACTGACTGCAACGGTATCCGTTATCTGCCGGAAGCGGCGGCAGTGTTTGCCTGCAAGGTGACCTCCTCTCAGGATCTGGGCAGCCATACCCTCTTTGTAGCGGAGGTGGAGGACGCCCTGCTGCTCAGCAGCGAGGCACCGATGACCTATTCCTATTATCAGGAATATGTAAAACCAAAGCCCGCCCCCCGGAGCGAGGTGCAGCAGACCGGCTGGCGCTGCAAAATCTGCGGCTATGTGTACGAGGGCGAGACGCTCCCGGCGGATTTTGTCTGTCCGAACTGCAACCACGGTCCCGACGACTTTGAACGGGTGGAGGAGCTTGCGGCGGACCAAACAGTGAATATTCATGAAGGAGGTAATATCATGAAAAAATGGGTTTGCAAGGTTTGCGGTTATGTGTACGAGGGCGAGAATCCGCCGGCAGAGTGCCCGGTATGTCATGCTGCCTCAAAGATGTTTGAGGAGGTCGGCGGCGAGATGAAGTTCGCCGCGGAGCATAGTTACGGCGTCTATGGGCAGCTCGTAAAAAACAATGCCGACATTCCCGATGATGTCAAGAAGTACATCCTGGATCAGCTCAAGGCCATGTTCTCCGGTGAGACTGCCGAGGTGGGTTTGTATCTCTGCATGTCACGGATTGCCATCCGGGAGGGCTATCCCGAGATCGGCGCGTACTGGGAGAAGGCAGCTTGGGAGGAGGCTGAGCACGCCGCCATTTTTGCTGAGCTGCTGGGAGATGAACTGGAGCCCAATGTGACCACCAGCACCAAGAAAAACCTGGCATGGCGCGCTGAGGCTGAGATGGGTGCATGTCAGGGCCGTCAGGAGCTGGCCGTCTGCGTCAAGAAGTACAACATCGATCCTATTCACGACGCCGTGCACGAGATCGGCCGCGACGAGGCCCGCCACGGCAGAGCCTTCAAGGGCCTGCTGGACCGGTATTTCAAATAAGAAACAGCTAAAATGCACAGAGGGAACGGGAGCGATTCTGTTCCCTCTGTTTTTGCGTTTGGGGGCTTCGACGGTACTTGAATGGTACGCCGCGGCGCAAGTGTTAACGCTTCCTTATCTATTCGGGGCATAAAGAAAGCGCGCTGCGGTATCATACAGCATCAAAAGAAACAATTTTTCCCAGCATAGTTTCTCCCTGGCGGCAGATACTATTGCCGAAGCGTTTTTATATCTGACCCATGACGAAAAAAAGCGCATAGCAGGGGCCGGCGGAGCTGTTTCCCCGGCCCCTATCTTTACAGGGAGGCGACTTCATGAAAAAGACCATGGTTTCTGTATTTGCTTTGCTGGTGCTGACCGCGTCGCTGCTCTCCGGCTGCGGAGAGACCGGTGAGAGGCGGGAGGACTACGATCCCGCGCAGTCCGGCAACGGACAGGACCCGTCCATGCTCATTCCCGAGGTGACGGAGCCCAACCCCGTCGACGGCGTGGTGGATGACACAGACGGCCTGATTACGGAGCATGAGACCGCGGACAACACGGCGCAGAATTCCGGCGGCGTCCCCGGCAACGGCTCTGCCGGCCTGACCGGCGGCCTCGGAACAGACGCGGACCGGAACACAGCCGGCGGTACAACGGCCGGGAATCCGGGCGCCGGGAGCACCACCGGTGCCGGCGGAGCCGGCGGCAGCATGACAGGCGGCTGACAGCGCGTATCCGCATCCGCTGCGCGCAGGACCAATCACACCCCCCGCGCAGCAGATCTTCCTTGAGGAGCTGAACCGCCTGCGCACGGACCACATCGACTATTATCTGATCTGACGCGCCTGCCCGCCGGCGCCCGCTCCGCTCTGGAGGCCTCCGGGAGAGGCTGGACCCCGGCAGAGCTGGGCCTGGCGCTGGGCGCCGCGAGAAAGCTGCTGGGCCGCTGAAAAAAATCACCGGATACGCCCGTCCCCCACAGGGGACAGGCGTATCCGGTGACTGCTTTTCCCGGGCTGCGCGCGCAGCCTGATTTTATTCTCTTACAACCACGGAGATACCGTTGGGGATGCAGGTCAGGGTGGCGTCCGCACCCTTGATCTCCCGTGCGCGGGCGTAAGCGGCGGCCAGATTGGGGGCATATTCCACCTTCAGGCCCTCGATCATCTCCTTCTGCTCCGGCTCCGCCACAAAGATCACCTTATACCGCCGGGCAATGCGGGCAAAGATCTGGCTGCACCACTGGTCCGGCGCAGTCTTCTCCTGGGGCGTGGCAAGAAACTTCTGGTATGCCGTCTCGATGTCCGGCTCATCGGCGATGATATGCCAGAAGAAATCGCCGCCGTTGCCGTCGGAGCAGCTGGCCAGCATGATAATCACGCCGCCCTCCTTCACGGTGGCCTCGCCTGCGGTCATGCCCTTGGGGGACTGATAGGCATTCTGATCCAGGGGGTAGCCGCCGTTGGTGGTGATGACAATATCCGCATAGGCCGGCTTGACGCAGACATACTCGGAGATAAAGTCGCAGCCCCGTCTGTGGGCAGTTTCAAAGTTGCCGGCGAAGGCGGCTACGGTTTTCTTCTTCTCGTCGATGACCACGTTGACGATAAAGGCCAGCTTTGCCATGCGGGCCGCGGCCAGCATGTCCTCGTGCATGGGGTTGTTGTCCAGAATGCCGGTGCGGGAGTAGGGGCTGTCGATGAACTTTGAGCAGTGGTTGCCCATCACGGTCACCGCGTCGGCAATTCCGGGCAGAATGCTCTTGCGCCCGCCGGAAAAGCCAGCGAAAAAGTGCGGCTCGATAAAGCCCTCGGCCACCAGCAGGGAGGCGTCCATCGCCACCTTGTCGATGATGCAGTCCGGGCCGCTGGGCAGCTGGCCCACCTTGACGTTGCGGCTGGGGTCATGGGCGTCGTGGATCACAATATGGTCCTTAAATTCCGCATAGAGCGCCTCGCCCAGCTTGCCCCGCAGCTCCTCCTGGGTGGTGGGACGGTGGAAACCGGTGGAGACCAGCAGGGTGATCTGAATATCCGGATTGCCCTCCCGCAGCTCCCGCACCATGTTGGGCAGAATATCCGGCGAGGGGACGGGGCGGGTGTGGTCGCTGATGATGATCACGCAGTCCGGCTTTCCCTTGGCCAGCTCGCTGAGGCGCGGAGAGTCGATGGGGTGCTCCATGGCCTCCCGCACGATCTCAATCCCGGGCTTGTCGCTGGCAAGCTTGTCCACGTTGCTGGTCAGCACGGGGGTATCATCCGGCACCTCCAGGTCCTGCGTCGTTTTTGCATAGAAAAATTTTACGGTTTTCAAAGTGAAGCTCTCCTTTTCCAAAAGTCCCCCACCGGAGGGGCCGGTGGGGGATGCAGCAGCATTGTGTCAGCCAGCCTCCCGCCGCGCTGTCACGCCGCAGGGAGGGACAGGCAGGTGGCAGGTAAAAAAGACTCAGGACTGATAGCAGACCTTGCCCGGGTTCAGGATCAGGTTGGGGTCAAACACGGCCTTGATGCCGCGCATCAGCTCCATATTGGTCTCGCCGACGCTCTCAGCCAGATACTTGACCTTGCCGCGGCCGATGCCGTGCTCGCCGGAGACCAGTCCGCCGCAGGCCACGGCCTCCTTGTACAGCTTCTCGAAATAGGTGTCCACACGCTTGACAAACTCGTCGCGCTCCAGATCGTTGCTGCACTGATAGATATGCAGGTTGCCGTCGCCGGCGTGGCCGAAGCTCTTGATCTCCAGACCGCATTCCTCGCCGCACTTCTTGGCAAAGGTCAGGAACCGGGCGATCTCGCGGATGGGCACAACCACGTCGCACTCGTCCAGCAGCTTGGTCTCCTCGGAGATGGCCTCCAGGAAGCTGGAACGGGTGGCCCAGGCGTCACGCAGCTTC
>CAJOPB010000199.1 GCA_905236305.1 uncultured Oscillospiraceae bacterium
AAGCCGTTCGCCCATTCTGCCGCCCTCCCTTGATTTTATGGTCACAGTATAGTCTCTTTCCGTCCGTCTGGCAAGGCACAAAGATGGTGCCTCCAAGGCACTGATACGGGAAACGAACTGTGGTATATTGGTATCGTCCCAAATTGGGATCAGGTACGTCATGAATTGCTCCCTCATGACAGCGGCGTTTTTTCATACCATTTCTTTGGAAGGAGGTGAGGCTTATGGTAAAAAGTCTTCGGCTGCGGGATGCGCTGGTTACAGCTTATCCGTTTTGCAGAAACATGAAGCCTATGCAGACAGCTAAGCTGCCTGTCAACATGAGCGCCAGTGAAATCGGCCATTTTCCGCCCTTGTTGAAGCCGTAGAAATCCTCCCAGCGTCTGGTTCCATGCGCATAAAGCACCTTGTATAGATACAGGATGCTGTAGAACACCACCGGCAGTACGCCAAGCATCGTTGTTCCAACTGTCATCCCTCGCTTTTCATAGCAGGAAAAAGACAGGATTGCCAGCAGCGGCGTTACGAGATGCATATAGAGATCCGTACCTGTCAGCAGTTTTTTATATCCCAGATTGGGGCCGAGAAACAGAAAGACCGTCAGCATCGTTACTGTCACTGCTGCCGTGCCTATGTATTTGAGCATCCACGCCCACGATGATGACGGCGAAAGGCACATCAAAAGAGCCGCCGCAGCACACAAAACGTTGCTCAGTACTGTAAAATAGCGAAACGCAGCGGCTCCGTTGCTAAAGCGAAAGCTCCCGTCTTTTCGGAAGAATCCCACGGTGAGTATCAGTGTCAGCGTAAAAATCAGCGCGTTTAAAAAGAGATCCATCTCATCACCCCAGTATCTTTATCGGCTTCCATCTCAGATAATCTCCGGATACGAGACTGTATCGAATCCCGTTTTTTTCCCCGAGGATGCTGTCGTGGAAACGGCTCTCCCCGTGACTGTGCGCGTAGACGACCTGCTCCGCGCCGTATTCCTCCGCCATGGCAGTGAAAGGGCTGTCCTCCTCCAGAATACTCGTCGGCGGGTAATGCAGGAACAGGATATACTTCCGATATCCTGCCGCTCTCGCCGCTTCAAACGAAACCCGCAGCCTCTCAAGCTCCCGTTCTGCCAGTTTTCTTGCGTGCTCCGCCTTCTCCTCGTCCCATCCGATGATCTGTCCCCTGCGGTTGAGATAAAACGGGCCTTCAAAGCAGTGGCCTTTTGTCCCGACCAGCGCATAGTCCTCATATGAATAGAAGTTGTCCTGAAGGAACAGCAGCTTTCCGGCGTAACGCGCATTGAGCATCTGCGTCTTCTTCGCATCCCAGAACATATCGTGATTGCCGCGCAGGAGGATCTTGCGCCCCGGCAGCTCTGCGATGAACCAGAGGTCCTGCTCACATTCATCGAGATTTCTGCCCCAGCTGTGGTCGCCGACCAGAACGAGGGTGTCATCGGGCCGGATCAGCTCTAAACAGTATTTCTGAACCTTCTGCTCATGGTTTCTCCAGGCGCGGTCTCTGAGCTGGGCCTTCGCCTTGAGGTCAGTCTGAAAATGGAGATGCAGATCTCCGATCGCGTACAGGCTCATGTGTCACTCATTTCTCTCTGTCTATTTTTGTAGATGCCTGTATGATTATACTTCCAGTCTGACGCCCGTTCAAGATATTTGGGCTTTCCGCAAGGATCGGGCTCGCTTTTGGGTAAAAAAGAGCACGTTCATGCCTTCTTGTGGAGCTGACAGAAGAAAGTGCTCACAAAAGACGAATAAACTCATCTTAATGCACAGATACGTTTTTTAGCGTATTCTCTGCCTTAAATGGTTTTCGCGGTCCGCTTTTTCAAACTGCTCTTGTACTCTCACGCGCAGGCTGTTAAACTGAGGCAAAGGTCTCATTGAAAACATGACTTGAGGAGGGCATTCCCTGTGGAAGAAAAATGGTGGCAGAGAAGCGTGGTATACCAGATCTATCCGCGCAGCTTTCAGGATTCGAACGGCGACGGCATCGGCGATCTTCCCGGCATCACCGACCGCCTGGAATACATCCGGGAGTTGGGTACGGATACGATCTGGCTTTCCCCGGTATACAAATCCCCAAACGACGACAACGGTTACGACATCAGCGACTATCAGGACATCATGGAAGAGTTTGGTACGATGTCAGACTTCGACGCGCTGCTGGAAAAAGCGCATTCCCTGGGTCTGAAGATCGTGATGGATCTGGTGGTCAACCACAGTTCCGATGAACACAGGTGGTTTGTCGAGTCCCGCTTGTCCAGAGATAATCCTTACCGCGACTATTATTTCTGGCGTGATGGGAAAGACGGCGGCGCACCGAACAACTGGGGTTCCTGCTTCGGCGGCAGCGCCTGGGAGTTCGACGAGAGGACCGGCATGTATTACCTGCATCTCTTCTCGAAAAAACAACCGGACCTCAACTGGGACAACCCCGCTGTGCGGGACGAGATATTCCGGATGATGGACTGGTGGCTGCAAAAAGGCATTGACGGCTTCCGCATGGACGTCATCAGTCTCATCTCCAAGCCTGAGGGCCTTCCCGACGGTGAACCGCGCCCCAACGGTTACGCCTCGTTCGAGCTGTGCGCAAACGGTCCGCACGAGCATGCGTATCTGCGGGAGATGAACCGCCGCGTCCTCTCCAGATACGATCTGCTGACTGTGGGCGAATGCGCAGGCGTGACGCTGGAGGAGGCCAAATCTTACGCCAATCTGGACGGGAGGGAGCTGTCCATGGTGTTTCAGTTTGAGCACATGGGCGCGGATTTTCACCCCGTTCTGGGGCGCTATGCCTTGCAGCACAAGAACCTGCCGAAGCTCAAGGAGATTCTGAGCCGATGGCAGCGGGAGCTGGACGGCGTGGCCTGGAACAGCCTCTACTGGGACAACCACGACCAGCCGCGCGTGGTCTCCCGCTATGGCAGCGAGAAGGAGGAATACCGCGAGCTGTCCGCGAAGATGCTGGCCACTTGCCTGCACATGATGCAGGGCACGCCCTATGTCTATCAGGGCGAGGAGCTCGGCATGACAAACTATCCGTGGACGAGCATCGATCAGATCAACGATATTGAATCCCTCGGCAATTATCGGGATTTCCATGCCAAAGGCTACATGACAGAGGAAGAAGGCGTCACGATGATGCGTCAGCGCAGCCGCGACAACGCGCGTACTCCCATGCAGTGGGATGCGGGTCCCGCGGCGGGCTTCACCACGGGAACGCCCTGGCTTCCGGTCAACCCGAACCATACTTTTCTCAACGCCGCCGAGCAGCTCGGACGTTCCGATTCCGTGTTCCGCTACTATCAGAAGCTCATCGCTCTTCGCAAAGAGCTGGATGTCATCGTTTTCGGCCGCTATGCGCTGCTGGAGCCGGAGCACCCCGATCTCTTTGTCTACACCCGCACGCTGGGAGATGAGAGTCTGCTGGTCATGTGCAATTTTTCAGAGGAATCGCAGGCATATTCGATCCCCAGTGAATTCCGGGAAGCTGAAACGCTGATTGCAAACTACCCCGATCCGACTCCTGCGGACACGCTCCGGCCCTGGGAGGCCGTCGTGCTGCGGCGGAGATGAGGACATGGTGATCAGCGTCGTCACGGGAAAGCTTCTGAACGCCGATTTCGTGGGTGAAATGACTCCCCCGGTTCGCCTGAATACAGTTTGACTACAATTCTCTCCAAAACCACGAAAGTCCGCAATCCATTGCGCTGCAGCGGATTATGGGACAGCCCTTGTTAAAGTAGGCTTTTCTTGCTTTTTGAGATAACTACCCAGCACATAAGACAGGACCGAGAGACGATTCTCCCGATCCTGTCTTCACGTTATTTACATCAGGATGCGGTAAAGGGCGGCAATCTCCTCGACGCTGGTGTCGCGCGCTTTACCGGGCAGTTCAAGGACACGGTTGAGAAAGCAGGAACGCTCCTGTGTTCCGATTGTATTATAGAGTAGTAGTTTTTATAGCCCCTCTCCAAGGGCTGTGCTACACTGCAAGGGACGCTGTGGATTGGTACAAGCCTCCTACCGCAAAGACGGTTCCAGAAAGGCTCCGACCACAGCCCTTTGCAGTTTTGTTAATCAGTTAGATACCGCCAGACGGTTTATGTGGAACAAGGT
>CAJOPB010000200.1 GCA_905236305.1 uncultured Oscillospiraceae bacterium
CCGCTGCAGGCGGATCTGCTCCTCATGGACAACTGGACCGGCGTGACGCGCTTCGTCCGCAACGCGCTCCGCCTGGGAAAGCGGCGGATCGGTTTTATCGGGGATCACACCCACTGCCAGTCTTTCCATGAGCGGTATACCGCGTTTCGCTGCGCGATGCACCTGGCCGATGTGCCGGTGGAGAAACGGTTTATACTGGAGACACATTCCATTGAGGAGATGCGGGACCGGTTCGCTGCGATGGAGGAGCTGCCGGAGGTGTTTCTCTGCGCGAACGATTTCGTGGCCTGGGATGCGGTCCATATTCTCCAGGGAATGGGAAAGCGTGTGCCGGAGGATATCGAGATCTGCGGGTTTGACGACGCGCCGGAAGCCCGCACACTGATCCCGCAGCTGACCACCATCCATATCCACACACAGATCATGGCCTTTTCAGCCATGCAGCTTTTGATGGCCCGCATCAAGGAACCGTCGCTGGATTACCGTGTTGTCCACACGGAAACAGAGCTGATTTACCGCGCGTCCACCTCTGTACCGCCGGGAGAGAACTGATATGAAATTCTTTTCCTATGACAGTAAATTCAGCCAGCTTTTGCTGAAGCTTGCCCAGAGCTGCTATCTGAACCTTCTCTGGGTGCTGTGCTCGATCCCCATCTTTACAATCGGGGCTTCTACCGCTGCGTTGTATGCCGTCACGCTGCGCATGGTGAAAGACCGGGAGGGAGATCTGACCGCCGCATTTTTCAGGGCCTTTCGGGAGAACTTCCGCCAGGCCACGGCGCTTTGGCTGATCCTGCTGGCCGTCGGCGCCGTTCTGGGGCTGGACGGATATATTCTTTACCATCTGTTCCGCAGCTCCACAGGCCCCGCCGCGGTGCTCTGGACGCTCCTGCTGGCAGTGGTGATCGCCGCGGGGGTGGCCTATGCCGTGGTGCTGTGCTATGTGTTTCCCCTGGTTGCCAGCGTGGTCAACACCAACCGGGCCATGCTGAAAAACGCCTTTTTCATTGGCGCGCGCTATCTTTTCTGCACAATCCTGGTGCTGGTCATACACTTTGCCATGTTCTTTGTTGTCGTGCGGCTGTTCACCCCCATGCTGATTTTCGGGGAAGGACTTTGCGCACTGCTGAGCTCTCTGCTGCTTGCCAGGGTGATCGACGCCTGTACCTACGATCCCAACCGGCCCGGCGCAGGTGGGGAGGAGTCCCCATGAAGCTGTCCGCGGAAGAACGCGCGGCCAACCGCAAGGCATTTCGGGCGATGTCTCCGGCGGGGAAGGCGGAGTATATCTTTTCCTACTACAAGCTGCCCCTGGTGCTGGTGCTTCTCGGTCTGGTGTTTCTCGGAACGGTGCTTCATAACAACCTGACCAAAAAGGAGGCGGTGCTCTATCTGGGCTGCTGCAACATTGCCGTGGGAGAAGAGCTTCGGCAGACGCTGACTTCGGAGTATCTCTCTGCCGCTGGGCTGAATCCCCGGAGGCAGGAGGTCTATGTCTATGACGGACTGTATCTCTCCGACGATCCTCCGGCGGAATACCACGAGTACAGCTACGCATCCCGCCTGAAGCTGCTTGCCTCGGTGAACTCTAAACAGCTTGATGTGGTGCTGATGAACCGGGAGTCATACGATCTGTTATCCGCCGCAGGTTACCTGCTGGAGCTGCCGGAAGCAATGGAGCATGCCGGGACTGCGTTATCGGCAGCGGCAACGCCGCTGCTGACGGAGAACGAAGTGGTTTTGGAGGACAACGCGATCGAATACAATCTCAGCGAAGCAGATCAGTATGAGGCGCTTACGGCGACTGTTGCCAATGCGATGGAGATTTCCCGCGGGCAGCTTCTGGCCGAAGCCGGGTTTTCCGATACGGTGTACCTGGGGGTGATTGCGAACAGCCCACGAACGGATTCAGTGTGGAGGTATATTTCTTATATGCTGGGGATGTAAGGGCAACATACTGACATATTAAGGACAATAAAGCGAAGCAGGTTGCTTCCCTCATGGAATGCTGAAATGAGGGCGTTTACACTTTTACACGCCAATGCCGCAAGGATACCGATTTCTCCCGGTATTCCTGCGGCATTTATTATTCGGCAAGTCGTCTTCTCGTGGGAAGACTGTAGAGAACCCACTTGAATTGCTTACTGCGACGCAATGGGGTCTGAGTATAAAACTGTGTAAATGCATGATTGCCTGAAAGAGCGGTTATACTATTAGTGCAGCCAAACAGGGCAACGCTGCG
>CAJOPB010000201.1 GCA_905236305.1 uncultured Oscillospiraceae bacterium
CCTGGCCACCAAGAGCCAGGAGGCCTCCGCTTCCACCGCCACCCTGATTGAGGATACCGTGAAGGCAGTCAAGGAAGGCTCCCGCATCTCCATCGAGACGGAGGAGGCCCTCAACGAGGCCATTACCCGCGCCGAGAAGGTTACCACCGCAGTGGTGATGATTTCCGAGCAGACGAACGAGCAGATGCGGGATGTGGCCCAGGTCACGACCGGTATCGACCAGATCTCCAGCGTGGTCCAGACCAACTCCGCCACTGCGGAGCAGTCCGCCGCCGCCAGCGAGGAGCTCAGCGGTCAGGCAAATCTGCTCAAGGAGCTGGTTGGCCGCTTCACTCTGCCGAAGGGCAACACCGGCTTTGGCATGTCCGCTCCCGCCCCCCGCGCCAGCGCCCCCAGCAGCGGCTACGATGACAACTATGGCGGCGGCTATGTCGGTGCCGACAAGTATTGATTTGGCGTAATCCGCATATCGCAGTATAACAAGCTTTTTCAGGAGGCTGACCGGCCTATGGTCAGCCTCCTGTTTTCTGCATACCCGGACTGCCGGGCGCCGTTCCTTCCGGAAAAAGCATAGGGCGCGAGGACCGTTTTCGATCCTCGCGCCTTATGGCTGCACTCCCGGTGTGCGTGTGGTGTGTGTCCGCGTGTGTGTTCCTCCGGTCAAAGCTTTGCGCGGGAGAGGCGCAGTGCCGCATGCGGAGGGGATGCGGTCAGAAAAGCTCCCGGCTCATGCGCTTAATTTCTTCCGTCACGGTTTCATAAACGCCGGGGTTGGAGCTGCCGGTCATGCCGGCCGTCAGACATGGGATAAACGAGGGCCCCTTGCATTTGCGGCACGCGCGCTCTACCTCGGCGGCCACCTTCTCCGGGGTCCAATCCGGCAGGTCGATAAACCGGGTTTCAATCTCCCCCATGAAGGTGATCTGGCCGGCATATTTCTCAACCAGCGCGGGAATGTTATTTGAGGGGAACACCCCCTGCCAGATGTCGATACCCATGTCGATCATGGACGGAATCAGATTGGCGGCATAGGAGTCGCTGTGATGCACGACCAGCTCCACGCCCCGGGATTTCCAGTAGCTGTAAATTTTCTTATAGGCAGGGGTAATAAATTCGTCAAACAGCTCCGGAGGCAGGAAGGAGTTGACATCGCTGCCCCAGTCATCGTGATGGAACAGGGCATTGACGGTGGGGACGTTGTCCATGATGGTCTTTGCAAAGTCCAGCTCAACCTCCGTGATAAAGTCGATCAGGTCGTGGCTGGCCTCCGGCTCCTCATAGAGGTCAATCATGGCGTCGTCCATGCCCAGAAGGGCGTGGAAACGCTCAAAGATTCCCTGCGTATGGAACGCAGTGACATACTGCTCGCCCGGAACCGTCTGGGCAGCGATTCCGTTGAGCATCCCCCAATACTCCGGGACAGGGGGTGCGACGGGCTTATGGGTCAGAATCTTATCCCACTCGGTGATGTCCTTGATAACCTTGTGCTGGGCATCGTGTACCGGGAAGGCGCCCATCTGTCCCTCAGGGTAGCTCCAGAGCACTCCGTACTGGTCATAGCCCTGGCCGGGCTGCAGGGGATAATCCGCCATATAATAGAGATCCGGGACCAGAATATTCAAAAACTCATACTGATTGACAAAGCGATCCGGATGACCGTCCTTTTTCATGGTCTCTTTCAGGTTTTCGATTCCGCTCAGCATAATATTCACTCCTTTTCACTTCTAAGGAAGTTCTGATTCATCCGCCTTCGGCAGCTGCCGGCGAATGCGCTTCGCCGGCTCTGCGCTGCGAAAGCCGGGCCTGAAAGGAAAACGCCCGGCACGCGGGAAACGCAAAGCCGCTGTGTTTTCTTCACCTCCCGGCACGCTTCTGTCCGCAGGAGACAGGCGGGCGCTTTTCAGATTGTTCCCAGTCAGCGCAAGCGGTCCGAAGCAGACTGCGCCGCAGTTTATCGCGGTTAACCTGATTATACCAGCTCCCGGAAAAGAATACAATAATATTTATTTTATGTTGGGCGCAATGGCCTCAGCAGGGGCCCTTCTGTTCACTCCGGCCTCCGACGGGAGTGAGGGGGACCCAGCGGAGGGCATTGCGTCCAACGCAAAATAAAAAAGGAACTCCGGAGGGAGCCAGAATATTTTTGACTTTCCGCGGGAATGGTGTTAAACTAGCCGCGGTAGCTTGGACGCTTGCTCCCTCGGCGGAGGGAAGAATTTGTCCACTGTGGAAAAATGATGCAAGCATCGGGTATACTGATACTATGTAAAGAGCGGCGGGGTGACGCAAGTGATAAAGATTCTTGTTGTGGAGGATGAAAAGCCGATCAACGATCTGATCGAGATGAATCTTACCGAGGCAGGCTATGAATGCACCTGCGTATACGACGGCATCGCAGCCTGTGACGCTGTGGAGCGGGAGCGCTTTGACCTGGTGCTGCTGGATATTATGCTGCCCGGCGCGGACGGGTATGAGGTGCTGGACTATATCAAGCCGCTGGAGATTCCGGTCATCTTTCTCACCGCGAAGGGCTCTGTGGACGACAAGGTCAAGGGTCTGAAGCTGGGGGCGGATGACTATTTGACAAAGCCCTTCGAAATTGTGGAGCTGCTTGCCCGGGTGGAGAGCATTCTGCGCCGGGCAGGGAAGACCCAGACGGAAATCGTGGTGGACGATGTGGTCATCGACACCCGCTCCCGCAGTGTCCGACGGGGAAACAAGGAAATTCAGCTCACCATGAAGGAATATGAGCTGCTCCTGCTCTTTGCCCGCAACCGCAATATCGCCCTGTTTCGGGAGACCCTCTATGAGCACGTGTGGGGCAGCGACTATATGGGCGATTCCCGCACCGTGGACCTGCACGTTCAGCGCCTGCGGAAAAAGCTCCATTGGGAGGACAAGATCAAGGCCATATACAAGGTGGGCTACCGCCTGGAGGTCTAAGAGCCTGTTTAATATCTCTTCGCGCACGTCTTTCCGGCGGATTATTCCGCCATCCTTCGTTGCTCAACCTTGCAATACACAA
>CAJOPB010000202.1 GCA_905236305.1 uncultured Oscillospiraceae bacterium
AACAGATAACTGCCTTCGCTGCCCCACGCGCCCCTATGGTTCATGTGAATGACAACGCAGCCGCTTCGCATCAAGGCAAGTTCCAGATCATTATTTGTGGTATATCCGGGAAAACCATGCGACATAATCACAGTCGGATAAGGCTTTTCCATTCTTCGATCCGGCAATAGAAGATACCCGTATAACCGGCAGCCCCCGCTGACAATATTTAATTCAAAGATTTCCGGTGAAGTATCAAGTTCATCAATTTCATACTCTGTAAATATATTTTCTGATTTCATTGTCCCACCTGTTACTCCTTACGGTACGAATCCGTCTCTCAATGTACAAATTATATCATAAATGATTGGTGAATTGGCAATATCAGCCGCTTTCCAGCGCTTGAGCTCGCTTTGATAGGCTTGCAGTACATCGTCTCACCGCAGCACCCAAACGATACGGTCGAAGCTGCCCGGCTTCGCAGCCATGAAGTGTGCGGCATTCCTCCAGCAGCTCCGGCCCGGCTGCGCGGTGAATTGCGCCGTCCACGCCTCCGCCTCCCAGCAGGCTGGTGTTCGCAGCATTTACGATAGCCTCCACGCCCTGATCCTGCGTCATATCGCCCTGCACCGCCTGAAACTGCGTCAGAGCGGAGGCAGGCGCTTCTTCCTTCTTCCATTTTGCTTCGATTACGTCATACCCCAACAGCGCGCCGGTTTCATCCCGGATGATTTCGACCTCCGGGGTAAAAATCATGGCGTCGGAACCCATATAGGTATGGAGTGAACGGTTATATGCGTAGTATGCTCCGCCTCTCTGCGTTCCAAAGACAGCAGCAGAGAGCTTTTTCTGCAAAGGTCTTCTTCCTGGGCGCGCACCCCTCCGGACTCCGCCGCCGGGATTGACAGGGTTGGCCATGTTCAGCACCGGGATCGGCTTTATGCACAGCAGACCAGCCAGAATGTGCAAGATATTATTGAACAGTGTCTCTAAGTATTTCTTTGTGGGCGGAGGAAATGGGCACTCTGTAAATATTCGCGAACGATCGTTTTCTGACAAAGATGATCGCTCGCGAATATTATGATCCCGCTATCTGGCGCAGTCCTGCACCTCATCCCGCAGCAATCCCATGCCATGGGGTATCGTGTCCATAAACACATCCATGCTCTCCATACAGGCTTTTGGACTCCCGGGGAGATTGATAATCAAAGTCCTGCCGCGTATAACCGACACAGCGCGGGACAGCATGGCATGCTTTGTGATCTGCAGAGATGCGGCGCGGATTGCCTCCGCGATGCCGGGAGCGGTGCGGTCCGCCACGGCCAGCGTGGCCTCCGGAGTCGTGTCCCGCGGGCCGAAGCCCGTCCCTCCGGTGGTCAGGATCAGGTCCGGCTGACGCTGGTCGCAGAGACGAGTGAGCTGTACCTTCAACA
Source organism: uncultured Oscillospiraceae bacterium (assembly GCA_905236305.1). Classification (GTDB taxonomy): domain Bacteria; phylum Bacillota; class Clostridia; order Oscillospirales; family Oscillospiraceae; genus RGIG7114. The sequence goes on from CAJOPB010000202.1 coordinate 1,413, forward strand.
TCTCCGGGTCGTCGGGAAGCAGCAGCCGCTCAATCACCGCATACCCGCTTTGTTCCAGCCGTTCCGCAATGGCAGGTCCGCTGCGATCCTCCCGTTCACCTCTGGAGCCCTTGTCACTCAGGGTAATCACCGCAGCCTGCCAGGGAAACGGCCTGGTTCGCGGCTCTATGGTCATTTCATCTCCAACAGAGATGGTTCCGCCCTCCAGCACCCGGGCAAAGACGCCCTCCCGGGGCATGATACAGTCTCCCGTCTGCCGGTAAATGGCGCAGTGGGTATGGCATTCCTTTCCGATTTGCGTCATTTCCAGCAGCACGTCCCCGCAGCGAAACAGGGTTCCCACCGGCAGGGCGCGAAAATCGAAGCCCTCCACCACGAGGTTTTCTCCGAAGGCGCCATATTCCACCCGCGCGCCGCCGGCCCGGAAAGCTGCAATCTTCTCCGCACTCAGCAGGCTCACCTGACGATGCCAGTGTCCCGCGTGGGCGTCGGTTTCAATGCCCCAGTCCGGCACAAAGCGGGCGGAACCCACATCCGTTTTCAGCGTTCCCTTTTTTTCGCTGACGCAAACGGCCAAAACCTTTCCCATTCCCTTATCCTCCTATCTCGTTCATCCGCCGGGCCTCGCGGTCGGCAAGGGGTTCCCGGAAGTTGTGCCGCGCCGGCTTTTCCGCCAGGGCGGAACGGATCGCAGCCTCGATTTCCCTGTCGCTTGCGCCGGAGCGGAGCAGTGAGCGCAGATCAATCCCCTTCGTGTGGTTCAGGCAGAGCTTGAAACTGCCGTCCGCAGTCAGCCGGACCCGGTTGCAGCGGTCGCAGAATTCGTGGCTCAGGGCAGAGATAAAGCCCAGGCTGCCTTCAAACCCCTCGGGCCGGACATAGACGGCGGGACCGTGGCCGCGTACCGCGTCATCCGGGCGCAGAGGGCCGTAAGCCGATTCCAGACGTTCCATCACCTCCGCCGTCGGAATCGGCGTGAGGTCTCTGGCGCAGCCCATGGGCATCAGCTCAATGAAGCGGACGCAGATCGGATTCTCCCGCGCCAGCGCCGCCAGGGCGGGCAGTTCTTCCTCGTTCACGACGCGCATGGGGATAGCATTCAGTTTGGTCTGAATTCCCGCCTTCACCGCTTGGTCGAGGGTATGCAGCACGGCTCCCACATCGCCGCCCCGGGTGAGTCTTCGATAGGTGTCCGGGTTCAGGGTGTCCAGACTCAGGTTCAGCGCGGTCAGCCCCGCAGCCTTCGCCTCGCCAATCTGATCGGCCAGCAGAATCCCGTTGCTGGTCATCGCCACGCTCTCGATTCCGGGAACCCCGCGTAAAGCGCGAATCAGCTCCAGGCAGCCCCGGCGGGTCATGGGCTCCCCGCCCGTGAGGCGCAGATGCTTCACGCCCAGCGGGGCAAGGATGCGCACCAGGCGCAGAATCTCCTCATAGCGCAATATCTCCGCGTGCTGCAGCGTGGGTACGCCCGCAACGGGCATACAGTAGACGCAGCGCAGGTCGCAGCGGTCCGTGATGGAGATGCGCAGATAGTCGATGTTCCTGCCCAGTCCGTCTCTCATGGCGCTGTCATCCCCTCAAACTCCGGGTCGTTCAAAAAAACGCCGCTCTTGCCCCCGGTTTTCTTCGCCAGATGGATGCCCGTGATCTCCATTCGCCTGTCTATGGCCTTGCACATATCATAGATGGTCAGCAGCGCCGTGCTGACCCCGGTGAGCGCCTCCATCTCCACGCCGGTCTGCCCTCGTACAGACGCCGTGCAGACGGCCTCCACCGCGTTTTCCCCCGGCAGAATGCGAAATTCCACCGCGCATTTTCCCAGAGGGAGGGGATGGCAGAGCGGGATCAGCTCCCCGGTCCGCTTGGCCGCCATGATCCCGGCAATCCGCGCCACGCCCAGCACGTCCCCCTTGGCCGCCGTTCCCTCCCGGATGACGCGCAGCGTCTCTGCCGCCATCCGGATGCGGCCCTTGGCAATCGCCGTTCGGGCTGTCTCCGCCTTGGTGGTCACATCCACCATGATTGCCTGCCCCTGTTCGTCAAAATGTGTCAGTTGTCCCATTCTCTGCCTTTCTCCGCACCCAGGGCGGATGCCTCCCTTATCACACTGTCCACCATGTCGTGGACGTAATCACAGTTTCCGCACAGCCGCAGCCAATCCGGGAGACGGCCTTCCTCCTTCATAGCGCGGCAAAGCGTCCGGTCCGGGATCAGTCCGAGAGCGGTCACCAGGGTATCGCATTCCACTGCCTCGCGCTTTCCCGTGTCCAGTTCCCGGACAACGACGCCGGAAAGCCTGCCTGTTCCGCGGATTTCCTCCACCGTGGCGCGGAGCCGAACCGGGATGCGGTACGCCTCGATACAGTCCCGCCGGTTCCGCGCCAGACCGCCCAGCGCGCCCCGCTGCTCCACGAGACACACGACCTCCAGTCCCGCCTGGACAAACTGCCGCGCCATGATCTGCCCCACATCTCCGCTGCCGAGAATCACGATGCGGTTCCCAATCCTGTAATGTCCCAGGTTCATCAGCGCCTGTGCGGTCCCGGCGGTGTATACCCCTGAAGGTCTGGTGCCCGCAAGCGGCAGGGATTCCGCAGTCCGTTCATAGCAGCCTGCAGAAAGGATACAGCGGCCGAATCTGACGCGCCGCAGCCCCGTCGGTCCGGAGAGGAGCGCCGTGCGGTCCCGGCTGAGCGAGATCACGGAGGTATCTGTCAGAACTTTGGCCTTTGATTGCGCCACACGCCGGCGCCAGTATTCCGCGAATGCCTGTCCGCTGACCTCCTCGCCAAATACGGTTCTGCCAAAACCCCGGTGGACGCATTGGCGCAGGATTCCGCCCAACGCGCTTTCCCGCTCCGCCAGCAGTACGGAGCGGCCGGCGCGCGCCGCTGCCTCCGCCGCGGCCATTCCCGCCGCGCCGCCGCCCACCACCAGCAGCTCATAAAGCTCCATATCCACCCGTCACCACCGGAGAATCCGGTCCGTCCCTGTTGATCTTTTCAGGCGGGAGCTTCCTGTCCGCGGCCAGCGCCTCCAGGACCTGGCGCATACACCTTCCGCCCTGGCAGCGCCCCATACCGGCGCCGGTCCGGCGCTTGACCCCATCCAGCGTCGCCGCGCCCCGGCGGATCGCGTCCATGATCTCCCCGCGGCTGATCTCACGGCAGCGGCAGACGAGCTCCCCGTATTCCGGACAGGCCTCCGTCAGGGCGGCGCGCCGCTTCTCCTCCATATCCCGGACTGCCGGCGGCGCGGTCCGCTCCGGGCGGAAGCGCGAATTTCTGCCCGGGCCGCCCAGCAGATGGACTGCCTTTTCCGCCGCGTACTTCCCCAGCTCCGCCGCGCAGGTCAACCCCGGCGTTTTGATTCCCAGAAGGCTGATGAGACCGTCCTCCTCCAGGATCGCGAAGCCGTTGATAGACTTGTGCTCGGGGACCCACGCGCCGTTTTCCTCCCGCACCGCGTAGGGATTTGGGCGCAGCGCGGCAAAGCTGCGGATCACTTCCGTTAAGGGGAGCCCCGGTACCACGGTTCTGCAGAGGGCGGCGAGGCTCTCTAACCCCTCCCGCGCGGTGGCCCAGTCTGCGCTGCCGTTCCAAAGGCGCTCCGTGGGGCCGATCAGCAGATTCCCGTCCACCGTGGGAATCAGCGTCAGCCCCTTGCCCTTTTCCTCCGGCTCATGGAACACCACATGGCGCACGAAGCCGGAAACCGTATCGTCCAGCACCAGATAGTCCCCGGCTGTGGGGACTATCCGCCAGGCGGGAGGGAACACCAGCTCCCGCACCCTGTCGGCCCCCAACCCGGCGCAGTTGATGACCACCCGCGCGGCATAGCTTTCTGCCGGCGTCTCCGCGAGATAGGCGTCCCCCGCGCGCCGGAGGGCTTGAACAGGGCTGGAAAAGCAAAACGCCGCGCCGTTGTCCCTGGCGTTTTCAAAGGCGGCGATCCCCAGCTCCCAGGGGTTCACGGTCCCTGTGCCGGGGGCGTAGAGCGCGGTGGTCAGACCGGGGCCGAGCTTCGGCTCCATTGTATACGCTTCTCCGGCGCTCAGCAGCCGGAGGCCGGCGACGCCGTTTTCCCGCCCCTGGGCGAGCTTCTTTTGCAGAACCCGCTCCGCTGTCGGCCCAAACGCCGCCATCAGGGAGCCGCAGCGGAAAAAGCGAACGCCCAGCGCGTCACAGAGCCGCGGAAAGTCCTGACAGGCTTTGACGCACATGCGGGCTTTCAGCGTCCCCGGCCTGGTGTCATAGCCCGCGTAAACAATCCCGGAATTGGCCCGGGAGACGCCGGTGCAGACATCCTCCCTTGCCTCCAGCACCCGAACGCTGACATTCCATGCGGTCAGCGCCCGCGCGGCGAAGCAGCCCAGCAGCCCCCCGCCAATGACCAGCACGTCGCACCGTTCCATCTCAGAACCGCTCTCGCACCGTGCCCGGAGAGCCCAGCTGATAGCCGCCCAGAGCCTCCAGCCGGCTGCGGAAGGCCGCGCTTTGCAGGACCTCCAGCAGACGCTGCACCAACGGCGTATCAAACGCGCTGTCCGGTATCAGCAGATCATACTGCTCCATGCACACCGGCAGGAAGTCCAGGCCATACAGCCCCGCTGCGGAGTAAATGCCCATCCCGGCGTCCGCGGAGCCGGAGGCAATTTGCGCCGCCACGGAGGTGTGGGTGTACTCCTCCCGGTCGTAGCCGTAAATTTTGCCGGGATCGATTTCCTCTTTTTTGCACAGGTAGTCTATCAGGATGCGGGTACCCGAGCCCTTCTGCCGGTTGACATAGCGCAGGCCCTCCGCTGTCAGGTCCCGAATCTCCCGGATTCCCTTCGGGTTCCCGGGGGGAAGCATCAGTCCCTGGGTCCGGCCCACGCACTCCACCAGGCGCACGCCGCCGGAGGGGAAATACTTTTTGATAAACGCGGTATTGTAGCTCCCGTCCCGCTCGTCCAGCAGATGGACCCCCGCAACATGAGCTTCTCCCCTGCGGATAGCCATGATCCCGCCCATGGAGCCCACATGGGTCGAGCTCATATACAGGGAGGGGTCCATCCGGTGGAGCAGGTCGGCGCACTCGTCCAACAGGGGGTCATGGCTTCCGATGGCCACGAGAGTATGATCCAGCGCGCCGGCGCTCTTTAACAGCCGCACCGGCACGCTCTCGCCGGCCTCATAGCCCTCGGTACCCTGGGGGATCTCCAGGATCCCGTCGGCCTTCAGGAAGGAGGAGACCACGCCGGCGCCGCGGTTTAAGGGTGAGGCGATCAGCTTATCCTGTACCTTTCCCAGCCGTACCCGGACAAATTCCCGGTATTTCAGGCCAGACACCACGGACCGCGCCAGCGTCGCCTGCCGGGTTTCCCCCATCTCCGGCGAACACCGGAACCAGTCGTCCAGCAGCGGGCGCAGCAGCTCGGTCAGCACCAGGATCCCGGACACCGGGTACCCTGGCACCCCGAGGATCGGCTTCGCGCCTTGGGAACCCAAAATTGCCGGCTTGCCCGGCTTGATTGCCACGCCGTGGATCAGCACTTCTCCCACGGCGCCGATGGCCTCGGCGGAATAGTCCTCCCGCCCGGCGGAGGAGCCAGCGTTCAGCAGCACGATATCGCATTCCGCCAGCGCCGTCTCCAACGCGCGGATGATGTCCTCCCTCCGGTCCGGCACGATGGGGTAGGTCTTTGGCACAGCGCCCCACTCCCGCAGCATGGCGGAGAATATGGAGGAATTGAACTCTACAATATCTCCGGGTCGCGGGTTGTCGGTGGGCGGGACGATCTCATCCCCGGTGGGGATGATTCCCACCACGGGACAGCGCAGCACCGAGACCGTGAGGACGCCGGCGGCCAGCATCGCGCCGATGGCCGCGGGAGTGATGCGGACATGGCCCGGCAGCACCATCTCTCCCGCGCAGATATCCTCGCCGATCTGCCGGATATGCTGCCAGGGCACTGCAGGGGCATAGAGGCGCACACTTCCGTCCGCGTTTTGCACCACGTCTTCGATCATCACGACCGCGTCACAGTGGCCGGGGATGGGGTCCCCGGTGTCCACGACGGTAAACTCTCCCGGCTGCAGCGTCACAGGCGTGGTCTCCGTGGCGCCAAAAGTCAGCCCTGCCCGGAGCGCGATCCCGTCCATGGCGCTGGCAGGATAGTGGGGCGCGCTGATACGGGCATAGACGGCAGCCGCGGTGATCCTTCCGGAGGCCTCATGCACGGGGACGGTTTCCGTGCCGGCGGCAAAGCCCAGCTCTTTCACACGTGCCAGATAGCGCACCCTTGCCTCGTCAAGGGGGGTATTGCTCAGATATTGAAATGCCATATGCTTCACCTCTCAAAGCAGATATAGTAAACAAACTTAATTTTTGCGTTTTGCGGGACTGAATCCCGGTTATTCCGCCCGCGCAGCGGGCGGAATAACGCAGGTATTAAATTCGTTTACTATAATTCGTTGTTCTTGCCCCGCTGGAGCGGGGCAAGAACAATTTCAATTAAATCAATACGACGTCGACGTGCTCGCCGGCGGATATGCCCTCCTTGTCCCGCGGGATCACAAAATAACCGTCGGCCCCCGCCAGCGTGGTGATCAGGCCGGATTTCCCCCGGATGGGCTGGGCGATCCGTTCTTCCCCGCTTTCGGTCAGACGAACGCCCATGATCTGCGCCCTGCCGTGGTTGGCGCTGACGGACTCGGAGGCACGGGCAGGAACGCAGCGGAGGCGGGACAGGCAGCCCATGCGCCGTTCCAGCAGCGGCAGCACCAGCTCCTGGGCGATGAACAGCGCGGCCACGGGATGCCCCGGGAGTCCGAACACAGGCTTGCCCTGCACCGAGGCAAGAATGGTGGGCTTTCCCGGCTTGACGGCGAGGCCGTGAAACAGAATCCTCCCCTGTTCCGAGAGAATCCGTTCTGTGGCATCCTTTGTTCCCACGGAGCTGCCGCCGGAGATCAGGACCATATCGCACTGTTTCAGCGCCCGCTCCAGCGCGCTGCGGAGCAGGGCTTCCTCGTCCTTGATAACACCGTAACAGATAGCCTCCGCCCCGGCGCTCTCCGCCAGGGCGCGGAGCATGGCGCTGTTCACATCCCGCACCTGCCCCTCGCCGGGGACAGCCTCCACCGGCACCAGCTCGTCCCCCGTGGAGAGGATGCCCACGGCAGGCGCGCGGCAGACTCGTACCTCCGCCTTTCCCAGCGCCGCAAGGGCCCCGATATCCTGGGGCGTCAGCCGGCGGCCGGCGGAAAGCACCTCCTGCCCCGGCTTCACGTCGTCTCCGCGGAAAATCAGGTTCAGCCCCGGCGCGGCGCTCTTGCACACGCCGATGGTCCCGTCGCCATAGTCCTCCGTATGCTCCACCATCACCGCTGCGTCCGCCCCTGCGGGGATGGCTCCTCCCGTGGGTACGGCGACGCAGCAGCCCGGAGAGAGCGGCCCGCCGGCCCCGGAGCCCATCTCCACCGCGCCCGTCCGGGTCAGCAGGGCG
>CAJOPB010000203.1 GCA_905236305.1 uncultured Oscillospiraceae bacterium
CCGGTCTTGTCCGTCTTCTTATCGAAGTAGATGCCGGGGGACCGGACGATCTGAGAGACGATGACCCGCTCCGCGCCGTTGATAATAAAGGTGCCCCCGTCGGTCATCAGGGGAAAGTCCCCCATGAAGATCTCCTGCTCCTTGATCTCCTCAGAATCCCGGTTGCGCAGCCGCACCGTCACCTTCAGCGGAGCGGCGTAAGTGGTATCCCTGGCCTTGCACTCCTGCTCGCTGTACTTCGGCTTCTCCGTCATGGAGTAGTTGACAAAGCTCAGCTCCAGCTTGCCGGAGTAGTCTGAGACAGAGTCCACCTCGTCAAAGACCTCCCGCAGTCCCTTTTCCAGAAACCAGTGGTAGGAATTCTTCTGGATTTCCAGCAGGTGGGGCATCTCCTGTTCTTCCGGCACGCGGGCATAGCTCTTGCGCAGCGTCTTGCCGTACATTACGTCCTTCGGCATTTTGGACATCACTCCTTTGAATTTTGTTCGCGGAATTCGGCGCTTTTTTTGCGCCTCCCCGGGCCGGATGTACCGGACATTTCCGCCCGACCGGGCAGATACGCCCGGGAGAGTTGTCAAAAGAAATGCTGATTTGCTTGATTTTTGCGTGGTTTGTGGTAAACTGAAACAAGTAAAAAGAATAGGAAGGGGTATCCCTTTCAGACATATAGCAAGTTATTTTATCATTTTCAAAAGAGCTTGTCAAGAGTGGATTTTCGGTGGGAGCGACAGGGTTTCCGCCGTTTTTTTATCGAATTATTCAGGTGGGAATACCAATGAACCATACTTATATGCCGGTCGTTTACTGCGGCCTCTTTCTCATCGGTGTTATCGGCTTTCTGATTCTCTGGGGGGAGGGGCTGTTCAAAACCAAAACCGCACTGTTTCTCTCCGCCGCGCTGCTGGTCATAGCAATGGCGCTGCGGGGCTTTCTCCTGCCCCATGAGACTCTGGACTATCAGGATTTTCTCCGGGGCTGGGTACAGTTTTATCGGTACAACGGGGGCTGGCGCGCGCTGGGCGCCAGCGTGGGCAATTATAATGTGCCCTATCTCTATTTTCTTGCGCTGTTTTCCTATCTGCCGGTGCCGGATCTCTATCTGATCAAGCTGCTGTCCATCCTGTTTGACGTGCTTTTGGCCTGGGCGGTGCTGCGGCTGGTCCGCTGTTTTTCCAAAACCTTTGTGGCCAGGCTGTCCGGCTTTTTTCTCACACTGCTGCTGCCCACGGTAGTGCTCAACGGCGCCTACTGGGGCCAGTGCGACAGCATCTACGGGGCGCTTGCGGTGTGGAGTCTGGCATTGGCTCTGGAAAACAAACCCTTTCGTGCGGTGATTGCCATTGCCCTCTCCTTCGCCTTTAAGCTTCAGGCAGTATTTCTGATGCCGGTATTTCTGATCTTTCTTTTCACCGGACGGATGAAGTGGTATCATCTGCTTGCCTTCCCGGTGACCTACCTGCTGGTTGTACTGCCGGCGGTTTTGGCGGGCAGGCCGCTGGCGGACACGCTGCTGCTCTATTTCAGCCAGGCAGGCAGTGTGGGCAGCGGTCTCAATTACAACTCGCCCTCTGTATTTGCGCTGCTTCCCACCGCCGGGAGAGAGACGCTCTGGGCAAGGGCGGGCATCGCCGCGGCCTTTGGCGCGCTGCTGCTGCTCTACATCTTCTGCTGGACCCAGCGCCGGCGGCTGGGGGACAGGTCACTGTTGGTGTGCGCGCTGCTGATCACCGTGACCGTACCCTTTCTGCTGCCCCACATGCACGACCGTTATTTCTTCCTGGCGGATGTATTATCCCTTGCACTTGCGGTGGCTTTTCCCCCGTTGGTCCACGTCCCCCTTTGTGTCTCCTTCGCCTCCCTGCTGGGCTACCACGCCTATCTGCGGATGCGCTATCTGCTGCCCATGCGCTACGGCGCCTACGCGTTGCTGCTGGTCGTGCTGACACTGTGCTTCTATCTTCCGGTCACACGCACCGGCAGCAAGAACTATAAGACATAGTCAATGGCACTGCGGCGGACTGGGGACAGGACAAATTCCTTTGCGCGTTTTTTATCTGATGAAAGCAACGTGTGCGATTGGCGCGCAAATTTTGTGTCCGCCAGGCGTGCGCGGGGATTTATTCAGCGTTTCCCTGAAAATATAAATGTACCTTCACCGGCAGAGCCGGTGGTTTCTGATACAACAAAAGGCCGCATGTGTTTGCTATGAATTCGCAAACACATGCGGCCAGCTTCTGAATATGATACCGGTGCGGCACATCTCACGAGGCTTTATCCTCGATCTGGTTCTGGTCCCGCAGTACCACGGGGATCTCCAGCTCCTCGCCGTTACGCCAGACAGTCAGCACCATGGTGTCGCCCACTTCCAGTGCATTGCGCATCTCCAGAACCTCTGAGGTGGAGGTGACTGCCTTGCCGTCTATATGGGTGACAATGTCGCCTGCCCGGATTCCCTTCTCCATGGCATCGCCGCCCCGGAAGACGCTGTGCACGTAGAGTCCTTCAGGGAGGGAATAGTGCTCCGCGGCCTCTGCGGGGATGGCGCCCAGGCTCAGGCCCAGCATCGGACGGCCGGATATCTTTCCTCCGGCGATCAGTTGGTCAGCCACGGTCTTGATCACCGTACTGGGAATGGCAAAGCCCATGCCCTCGATGGGGGTGGCAGAGTAGAAATTTACCATTTTCATATTGGTAATCCCCACCACCTGGCCGTACATATTATAGAGCGGCCCTCCGGAGCTGCCCTCATTGATGGCCGCATTGGTCTGCAGCAGCGTCATGGTGCGGCCGTTGATGGTCACATCCTGCCGGAAGCCTGAGACAATGCCGTCGGTCAGCGTGCCTGAAAACTGTGTCCCCAGGGGATTGCCGATGGCAGCCACCCTGTCTCCCACATGGAGCGCAGCGCTGTCTCCAAATTCCACTGGCGTCAGGCCCCTTGCGTTGACCTTCAATACCGCCAGATCGGTTTGGATGTCCTCGCCTACAAGCTCGCTCTCCAGCTCTCTGCCGTCAGGCAGCAGAACGAGAGCGATTTCCGCACCCTCGACGATATGCTGGTTGGTGAGGATATAGCCGTCCTCCGTCAGAATGATGCCGGAGCCCCAGGAATAGCCGATGCGCTCTGCGCTGCCGGTTTTGATGCCGATGATGGAGCGGATGCCGGCGTCGTAGATCTCCCCCAGGCTCAGCTCCGGCCGCTCCGCGGCGGAGACCAACTCCACGGTCACGTCGGGATCTCCCGCCCTGCGCTGCATCTGACTGCCGCTGCGCTGGCTGCTGCCCGCGCCGGAGGTGCTATAGTAATTCTCAAAGAACTGTCGAAAATCCTCAGCATAGCTGTTATCGGGCTCAGCCGTGGGAACGGAAGCAGCGGGCAAACGGCCAAGATTCGACCGGTCGGAAAAGGCGTAGACGCTGGCCACAATCAGAATCAGAACGCAGACCGTTATGGTAACGGCCTTCATACCCGGCTTTCTCCACCGGCGGGGAGGGCGCGCAGCACTCGCTGCGCTTTTGGCAGCGAGTGCGTCCGTAACGGGCTGCGAAACCGGCTGATTGTCAGGCAGCGTCTGGTCGTACCAGCCGCCGGGATATGAATGTGCCATAGGGTTTCCTCCTTTGATATTTCACCGGTTTTTCAGCGTCAGAGAGAAACAGAACTCCGTCACGCCGTCCCGGGAGGTGACCGCGATGTCCTCCCCGTGGTTTCCCAGGATTGTCTTTACGATATAGAGCCCCAGACCATAGCCGTCCCGGTCCTCAGAGCGGGAACGGTCGGTCTTGTGGAAGCGGTCGAAGATCAGCGAAAGCTCCTCCTCCGGGATGGTCGCACCCCGGTTTTTGATGGAGATATATGCTTTCTCTCCCTGCTTGAACAGGCTGACCCCCAGCTCGCTGCCGGGGGAGGCAAATTTCACCGCGTTTTCCAGCAGATTGTATATCACCTGATTGATGGCATCAGCGTCCCCGCAGACCAGCATGGGGTCCTCCGGTACCATGGCGTTGACATCCAGGCTCTTGGCGTTGATCTTGTTTTCAAACACGACCAGCGTGCGCACCAGCAGCTCCGCCGCGTCAAAGCTCTTTTGCCGCAGCTCCTCTGCCGTGGCCCCCTGCATCCGGCTGACATCCAGCATACTGCGCACCAGACGGTTGAGGCGCTTGGTCTCACTGGAAATGGTCTCCAGATATTTCCGCTCCTGGTCCCGTGGGATGGTGCCGTCCAGAATGCCGTCAGCGAAGCCGGAGATGGTGGTCATGGGCGTTTTGAGCTCATGGGCAACATTTGCGATAAAATCACTGCGCCGCTTCTCACTGCGCTCCAGCGACTCCGCCATCTGGTTGAAGGAGGCGGCCAGCGCGCCCAGGTCGTCCTCCCGGTCGTCCACCTGGACCCGGGCGGAAAAATCCCCATGGGCAAATTTCACCGCGGCCTCTGCCATTTCCGTAAAGGGCCGCGCGCTGACCCGGGTGGAGATATAACACAAAAGCAGCAAAATCACCATGATGCTCAGCGCAGTGACCAGAAAGATCCGCAGCAGCGAGGCCCAGGTCTCCATCACACCCGTGACGGAGGATGCCGCAAAGATGTAGGCCGCGTCCTCGCCGGCGGCGCTCAGGACCGGCAGCGCGGCCACATAACGCTTGTCACCGGAATAGAGGCCGTCCAGGGTGGTCATACCGCTGTAGTAGCCGTTTGCCCGCATGTCCTCCAGGAGCTCCTGTCCGATCTGGCGGCCGATGTGGGCACAGACCAGATCCGTGTCAGAGCAGGTGACGATGGTGCCCTCCAAATCGGTTACAAAGCAGTGGTTGCCGGTGCTCCGCGCGATGGAGGAGAGCATGATGCGAAAATCCCAGTCCTCCAGGCTGCCGTCACGGGAATAAGCGGAGGCCAGGCGGCCCAGCTCAATGGCATTGCTCTCCAGCTCCTCCCGCCGC
>CAJOPB010000204.1 GCA_905236305.1 uncultured Oscillospiraceae bacterium
CACAAAGGATTCCTGCGGTTTCGCGCCTCGACAGACGAAAAATCCGCTCGAAAATCCGCACACGTCGAGATATTAAACAGGCTCTTAGTATTGTCAGCTTCTTTCACGGCCTCCGGCGTATGTCACCCCGGTCCACCGCCAGCGTACAGCCGATGGATGCCATCCGTCCGGCCAGACAGCTCCGGCACTGGGCAGATTCCTCGCCGGTGCAGATCTTGTTGTCATAGAGCATGTACTTTTTACGCACACTCACCGGGGAGAGGTTGGGCATGACCACATTGGCGCCGGCCTGTATTCCCTTTTCCCGCCCCAGCGGGTGAATGGTTCCCAGCGCTGTTGTGGCGGGCAGCAGCACCGGCGGGTGGATCAGGCGAATGATGCTCAAAAGATACAGCGTCAGCTCCAGCGTCCCCGGGGGTTTATCCCGGAAGGGCGTGTCCTTGTGGGAAATAAACGGCCCGATGCCGCACATGTCCGGTTTGAATTCCTCGATAAATTTCAAATCCCTGGCCAATTCGGCGCTGGTCTGATAGGGCGAGCCGACCATGAAGCCGCAGCCCACCTGATAACCGATTTCCCGCAGATCATGAAGACAGCGCATCCGGTTGTCGAAGGACATTTCCTGTGGGTGCAGCTTTTCGTAGTGCGCCCTGTCCGCCGTCTCGTGCCGCAGCAGATAGCGGTCAGCGCCAGCGTCATGAAGCCGTTGGAAACTCTCCCGGCTGCGCTCGCCCATCGACAGCGTGATTGCGCAATCCGGGTGCCGGGCTTTGATCTCCGACACGATGGCGCACAGTCTTTCGTCCGTGAAATACGGGTCCTCGCCGCCCTGCAGCACAAAGGTACGGAAGCCCAGCACATAGCCCTCGTCGGCGCAGGAGACAATCTCCTCCCCATTGAGACGATAACGCTGGCAGGCGTGATTGCTCCTGCGGATACCGCAGTAGAGGCAGTCGTTTTTGCAGAAATTGGAAATTTCGATCAGCCCCCGGGTATAGATCGCATCGCCATATATACTCCGTCGCAGCGTCGTTGCCCGCCCGGCAAGCTCTGCCGCAGCCTCCGGTGTGCGGAGGTCGATCAGCACCTGATAATCCTGTTCTGTCAGGCTGTGAGCTGCCGCCAGCGTTTCAATCAGCTCCGTCAGCACAGCACTTTTCCTCTCTGTTCGCCGGAATTACCTGAGCTTACCGCGCCCCTTGACTCCATCTGTCCGTTCCTCCAATAAAAACAATATCAGCACAGAAAAATGCCGTGCCAGACCAGGGCACGGCATGAAAAGGACCAGTTTCGCCGCGCCTTGCCGTCAGCCCCCCCGCTCTGCAGCTATACAGAAAAGGCTTCTTCTCAGGCACTGAGATTTCAAACAAGATTGTAACAGAAAGCCGCTGCTTCGTCAAGGGGAAGATAAGGTCCGTTTGCCAGTCCGTTTACACAAGCGTTATAGCTCAAACGCCAGTGTCATTCAGATCAGACTGCCTGTCGCCGGCGTCATTCCCGGTCCGTCAGAGCGGCGAATACAAAGCGGGAGCGGGAGCGGGAGATACAGCGCCTGCATGTAAAAATTCAGGATTGACAAGCAGTTTTTAATGGCGTAATATAGACGATGTTTGAGGGACAACGGCGTCTCGCAGGAAGCTTTTCTGCGCGCCGTTTTTTTGTTTTTTCGCGAATATGAGGGAGGATAAGGGAATGAGCAAATTTATTTTTGTCACCGGAGGCGTGGTTTCGGGACTGGGCAAGGGCATCACCGCCGCCTCGCTGGGGCGTCTGCTGAAGGCCCGGGGGCTCAAGGTTGCGGCACAGAAGCTGGATCCCTACATCAATGTGGACCCCGGCACCATGAGCCCCTACCAGCATGGTGAGGTCTACGTCACCGAGGACGGCGCGGAAACCGACCTCGATTTGGGCCACTATGAACGCTTCATCGACGAGGATTTGAACAAATTTTCCAACCTCACCACGGGAAAGGTCTACTGGAACGTGCTGAACAAGGAGCGCCGGGGCGAGTATCTTGGGGAAACCGTGCAGGTCATCCCCCATGTGACAAACGAGATCAAGGAGTTTATCTACGCCGTGGGAAAGCACTCCGACGCCGACGTGGTCATCACGGAAATCGGCGGCACCACCGGCGACATCGAGAGCCAGCCCTTTCTGGAGGCCATCCGGCAGGTGGGGCTGGAG
>CAJOPB010000205.1 GCA_905236305.1 uncultured Oscillospiraceae bacterium
AAAGGGCACGGACCCGGTGGTGCGCCCGGAGCAGGCCCTGGCGGTCACCCGCATCCTGGAGGCCGTCTACCGGGCCGCGCGGGAGAATATCGAAGTGCGGTTTTGACACACATACGCGCACGCACATATGAGACAGCCCGGGACGCCGCGCCGCCGGATCGGGGCGCGGCGTCCGGGCGGATACTTTTATCGGAAAGGCGGAAGCATCTATGGGATTTGCGATGCGGCAGGATTTTAACTACGGGGAGTTCGTCAAACGGGGCTCCTTCCGGCATGAGTATATCAACGGAAAGAAAAACGGCTTTTCCTTCCAGGCCATCCTGGGCTATTACCGGGGCCATTACCTCTCCGACATCGACCTGCTGGAGGTCTGGCTGGACGGGAGCAAGCTCCCCGACGAGGCTGTGTCCTTTGAGCTGAACGGGAAGGAGCTGCCGGTGTGGAAGCTGAAATACGCAGTCACCGAGTTCTGGAGCCAGGTCACGCCGGCCACGATCCACGCCATCCTCCCCGGCGGCGTCAGCGCGGGTGAGCACGAGCTGGAGCTGAAGCTGATGCTGCGGGTGCCCTATATGCAGATCGGCCCCGAGCACAACTTCATGCCCCTGGACAGCGGCGAGAAATGCACCATCGAAGTGGCGGAATAAGGAGGAAGACATGGGAAACGTGAAATTGGGCGTCACACTGTTCTGCTACGGAACGGAGTACAAGAGATACCAATACGATTTTGAGGAGTGCGTCCGTCAGGCCGCCGAGGCGGGGGCCACGGGCTATGAGATCGTGGGCACCCAGATGATCCCCTCCTATCCGTCGGTCAGTGACGAGTTCCTGGGCCTGGTGGAGTCCTGCCGGAAAAAGTACGGCATCGGCCCCGTGGGCTACGGCGCCAACAACGACAAGGGGATGCTCTATGACCGCAACCTCACCGACGACGAGATGCTGGCCAGCGCCGTGCTGGACCTGAAGGCCGCCAACGCTCTGGGCTGCAAGGTCATGCGGGTGCAGTACATGATGTCCCCCGCCGCCTTCGGCCGTCTGGCCCCCTACGCGGAGCTGTATGACGTGCGCTGCGGCATCGAGATCCACAACCCGGAGACGCCCGCCTCCCCGAACATGCAGGCGTATCTCGAGGTCATCAGGCAGACGGGCAGCAAATATCTGGGCTTTGTGCCCGACTTCGGCTTTCTGGCCGTGGCCCCCAACCGGCCCATGTGGCTCGCCGCCCTGAAAAACGGCGTCAAGGAGGAGCACCTGGAGCTGGCCGCCCAGTGCCGCCGGGAAGGGCTGAGCCAGGCCGAGGCCACCGAGAAGGTCATGGCCGCCGGGGCCAGCCCCGCCATCATGACCGCACTGAGCGGGATGTACGGCTTCGTGCAGTTCCACGACCGGCGGGACCTGCCGGGGCTGCTGCAGGAGCTGAAGGACATCATCCCCTACTCCTTTGAGATGCACGGCAAGTTCCACTATATCGACGACGACGGCAACGAGGCCAGCATCCCCTACGACGAGATCCTGCCCCTGCTGCGGGATTCCGGCTTCGACGGCTATCTGATCTGCGAGTATGAGGACGAGCTGTATTGCGGCGGCGCGGAGCTGACCCGCCGTCAGCTGGCCATGGAAAAGCGCATTCTGGGCGCGTAATACGTTTTCACGAAATCGCGGCGGCCCCACCGCCGCGATTTGATAAAAGATTTGATAAAACAACGAGAGAATCAGAGAGAGGGATGGATTGTCATGCTGGACAACAAGGAGATCATACGCCGCTTCTATCAGGAGTTTTTCAACGACCACGATGTGGACGCCGCGCTGCGCTATGTGCGGGAGGACTACATCCAGCATAACCCCGGCGTGGCCCAGGGCCGGGCGGGCATCATGGAGGGCTTCCGGGAGAAGTTCAAGGCCGAGCCCACCTTCCACCTGGAGATCAAGCTGATGATCGCCGAGGGGGACATGGTGGCGGTATATCTGAAAAACGTGGCCCCCGAGGGGAACACCAAGTGCCGCGTGGTGGACATCTACCGCCTGCAGGACGGCATGCTGGCCGAGCACTGGGACGTGCTGCAGCCGGTGTGACGGCGGCGGGAATATAGGGAAAGGAACAAACGCCATGGAACTGACACAGGAACAGAGGGCCCGGGTGGCGGAGCTGCTGTCCCGGATGACGGTGGAGGAGAAGATCGGGCAGCTCAACCAGGAGTCCCCCTCGATCGTGGGGGGCTTTG
>CAJOPB010000206.1 GCA_905236305.1 uncultured Oscillospiraceae bacterium
AAACATGCCACCGGCATGTTTGCTTAGCGCTCAGGCTCGCGCCGACCAACCGAGGCGTAGCCGAGGGCGATAAGCGCGAGTTCTCGATTGCGAAACGCAGTTTCGCAATCGACTAGTAATTTGAATGCTTGAAAGGAAGTAATAGATTTATGGCAAAGCAGATCATTTATGGAGAAGAAGCCCGCAAGGCTCTGCAGCGCGGCGTTGACCAGCTGGCCGACACCGTAAAGATCACCCTTGGCCCCAAGGGCCGCAACGTAGTGCTGGGCAAGAAGTTCGGCGCTCCCCTGATCACAAACGACGGTGTGACCATCGCCAAGGAGATCGAGCTGGAGGACCCCTATGAGAACATGGGCGCACAGCTGATCCGCGAGGTCAGCACCAAGACCAACGATGTGGCCGGCGACGGCACCACCACCGCAACCGTTCTGGCCCAGAGCATGATCAGCGAGGGTATCAAAAACCTGGCTGCCGGCGCCAACCCCATGGTGATGCGCCGGGGCATCCAGAAGGCCGCCGAGGCCGCGGTAGAGGCCATCCGCACCAACAGCCAGCCCGTGAGCGGCAGCAGCGACATCACCCGTGTCGGCACGGTTTCCTCCGGCGACGAGTATGTCGGCAAGCTGATCGCCGAGGCCATGGAGAAGGTCGGCCAGGCCGGCGTCATCACCATTGAGGAGAGCAAGACCGCCGAGACCTATACCGAGGTCGTCGAGGGTATGCAGTTTGACCGCGGCTATCTCAGCCCCTATATGGTCACCGACACCGAGAAGATGGAGGCCGTGCTGGAGGACCCCTTTATCCTGCTGTATGACAAGAAGATCAGCAACATCCAGGATGTGCTGCCCCTGCTGGAGAGCATCGTGAAGATGGGCAAGCCGCTGCTGATCGTTGCCGAGGATGTGGAGGGCGACGCCCTGGCCACCCTGGTTCTGAACAAGCTGCGCGGCACCTTCAACTGCGTGTGCGTCAAGGCCCCTGGCTATGGCGACCGCCGCAAGGAGATGATGGAGGATATCGCCATCCTCACCGGCGGCACCGTGGTGAACAGCGAGCTGGGTATGGAGCTGAAGGAGGCCACCATTGACATGTGCGGCCGTGCACACCAGGTAAAGATCACCAAGGACAACACCACCATCGTTGACGGCGAGGGCAACGCCGAGGAGATCAAGGCCCGCTGCGGCGCCATCCGCAACCAGATCGAGACCACCACGAGCGACTATGACCGGGAGAAGCTGGAGGAGCGCCTGGCCAAGCTCAGCGGCGGTGTTGCCGTCATCAAGGTCGGCGCCGCCACCGAGGTGGAGATGAAGGAGAAGAAGCTGCGCATCGAGGACGCCCTGAATGCAACCCGCGCAGCTGTGGAGGAGGGCATTGTTGCCGGCGGCGGCACTGCCTATGTCATGGCCGGAAAGGCCGCCGAGAAGTGCGCCGGCAGCCTGGCCGGCGACGAGAAGACGGGCGCTGCTCTGGTAGCCTTTGCCCTGCAGTCCCCCATCCGCCAGATCGCTGCCAACGCCGGTCTGGAGGGCGCGGTGATCTACGACAAGGTCGTGGGCAACGCCAGCGTGAACTATGGCTTCAACGCCGCGACCGAGGAGTATGTGGACATGATCGAGGCCGGCATTGTCGACCCCACCAAGGTCTGCCGCAGCGCGCTGGAGAACGCAGCCTCAATTGCCAGCATTGTCCTGACCACCGAGAGCCTGGTTGCCGACAAGCCCGAGCCTCCCGCTCCCCCGATGCCCGCCGGCGGCATGGGCGGCATGGACGGCATGTATTAATCCGCCCTTTCCGGCGAAAAAACGGGTTTTACGCTGTTTTTTCAACAAAATGCTTCCTTTTATTGAATCGGACAGATGCATATCCATATGGTCCCACCCTCCGGGGTGGGACCATATGGATAATTCCGTTTCTCCGTCTCCGCGGACGGACGGTTGCGGCAGGGAGGGTGCGCCGTGGAATCTCATATTTTCCAATACTGTCCCCGGGAGGACCTGGAGGCGGTTCTGGGGGGCCTTCACGCACTGAGCGGTCTGCGGGTGCAGCTGCTGGATGCGCTGGGCACGCCGCTGCTGTCCTATGGGGGCGCTTTTGCATACTGCGACGCGGCGATAAAGTGTCTTCCCACGGGCGGGAAATGCGCGGAGGAGCACCGGAAGGCCATGGCCCGGGCGATCAGTCTGGGGGAGGCCTATATCTTTTGCTGCCACACGGGGCTTTATCACATCGTCCAGCCCCTGCTGATCCGGGGGCGGCCCTTCGGCTCCGTGCTGGCCGGCCCCTTTTTGATGGACGGGGCGGACGAGGACCTGATCCGCCGTCTGGCCGCCGCCGCGCCCGACCCCGGGGAAAAGCTGCTGGAGCTCAGCCGCTGCGTGCGGGAGGTGCCCTCGCTGGCGCCGGAGCAGGCGCTGCATCTGAGCCGGCTGCTCTTTTATCTGGTCTACAGCCTGGTCTCCGGGAGCCGGGAGCTGTCAGACGCCAGGCGGGCCAGGCTGCTGCACCAGTCCCGGGTCAATGAGTCCATCCAGAAATACAAGGCCCAGGGACAAAAGGAGCGCTCCTACCCCCTGGAGCTGGAAAACCGTCTGCTGTCCTGCGTCCGGGTCGGCAGTCTGGAGGAGGCCAAGCGCGTCTATCACGAGCTCTATGCCAGACTGGTGGTATATGAAAAATACCGGCTGGAGCCGCTGCGGCTGCGGCTGATGGAGCTGTGTGCCCTGCTGCGCCAGGCTGCCGTGGAGCGGGGCGCCGACACCGCGCTGGTGCTGGAGCTGAGCCAGAAGGTGATGCAGGACCTGCAGCGGGCGGAGAGCCTGCAGAGCCTGAGCTATATCGTGCTGGACAACCTGGACCTTTACACCGAGAGCCTGCTGTTTGCCTCCCGGCAGAACAGCCGCGCCATACGGGAGGCCACGGAATACGTTCAGTCCCATTTTGCCGAGCCGGTGTCCCTGGGCGCAGTGGCGCAAATGCTGAATATCAGCCCCAATTATCTGTCCATGCTCTTTCGGCGTATCACCGGCCGCTCCTTTCGGGAGTATCTCAACATGGTGCGGATTGAACAGGCTAAGCGGCTGCTCAACGGGACGGACTATCCGATCGTGGATATCGCCGTCGCCTGCGGCTTCAGCGACCAGAGCTATTTTACAAAGGTTTTCCGGAAATATACCGGGCTCTCCCCCAAGCAGTTTCGCTGAGCCCGCGGCGTCTGTGCGGAGCAACGCAATTGCGTCTACTTTCGGTTGCCATTTTCCGGGGAATTGAATATAATAGGAGGAAAGGCACATGGGAAGGCTGACGCGATACGACCGAGAGGAGGCACATAAAATATGGAGAACGGGATGCAGCAGAAATATACGGTGAGGCTGGAGCAGATCGTGCGGGAGCACGCCCTGGAGATGGTTTTTCGCTCGTCGGATTACAGCCAGGTGGAGGTGGTAACCCCCAATGTGGCCCGCCCCAGCCTGCAGCTGGTGGGATTTTACGACTACTTTGAGGCGGAGCGCCTGCGGCTCTGGGGAAAATCGGAGACCGCATTTCTGGCAACGCTGGAGCCCGCGCGGCGGACAGAGGTGGTGGATATGCTGTTCTCCCAAAAAATTCCCGCCCTGATCCTCTGTAACGAGGTAAATGCCGAGCCGGAAATCCTTGCCGCGGCAAAAAAATATGACGTAACCCTGCTGTACACAGAGGTGGACACCAGCGAGCTGGTGGCGCGCCTTTCAGAGACGCTGCGCAGCGAGCTGTCCCCCCGGCTGACAGTCCACGGGGTGCTGGTACAGGTGTACGGCGAGGGGCTGCTGCTGGTGGGAGATTCGGGCATCGGCAAGAGCGAGCTGGCCCTGGAGCTGGTGAAGCGCGGGCACCACCTTGTGGCGGACGACGCGGTGGAGCTGCGACGCATGGGGCGGGACATTCTCGACGGCAGCGCCCCCAAGATGATCCGCTATCTGATGGAGCTGCGGGGCGTGGGACTCATCGACGTGCGGCGCGTTTTCGGCGTGGGCGCGGTGCTTCCCAGGGGACGGGTGAATCTGGTGGTGGAGCTGCGGCACTGGACGGATGACACGGAGTACGATCGCCTGGGCCTGGAGGACGAATACACCGAGTATCTGGGCGTGACGCTGCCCAGAATCACCATCCCTGTGGCGCCGGGGCGCAACCTCGCCACGATTTTGGAGGTGGCGGCGATCAACCACCGGCAGCGCAAGCTGGGCTACAATACCGCAAAGGAGTTTTTGAAGCGCTATGACGGCAGCATCGACAGCGGCCTGGGCGAGAACGCCTTTGTGGATGACTTTATGAAGTGACCGTCTTTTGCGGTTTCGCAAGGATCTGAGGAATGCGTGAAAAGGGGGAAAGGACGCATGGAATTCACGGCGCTTGCCAGAGAGCTGCGGCAGAATTTTCCCGCGCTGCGGCTGCTGGAAAACGAGCCCATGGACCGGCACTGCTCCTTCCGCATCGGCGGCCCCGCGGCGCTGTTTGCCGCGCCGGCCTCGGCGGAGGAGCTGGCCGGACTGCGGCGGTTTTTGTGGCAGAAGGGCGTGCAGCCCGCTGTCATCGGCAAGGGCACCAACCTTCTGGTGTCCGACGCGGGCATCGACGGCGTGGTGCTGCACATCGGCGAGGGCATGGACGCGCTGCGCCCCGGCAGCGGAGCGGACAAGGACACTGTGTGGGCCGAGGCGGGCGTGAGTCTGGCGCGCCTTGCGCTGTGGGCAAAGGAGCAGGGGCTGACCGGGCTGGAATTTGCCCACGGCATCCCCGGGTCCCTGGGGGGCGGCGTGATGATGAATGCCGGCGCCTACGGAGGCGAACTGCGGGATGTCGTGCGCCGTGTGCGCTGCCT
This sequence comes from uncultured Oscillospiraceae bacterium, assembly GCA_905236305.1. Lineage (GTDB taxonomy): Bacteria > Bacillota > Clostridia > Oscillospirales > Oscillospiraceae > RGIG7114. Next base: position 4,859 of record CAJOPB010000206.1, read on the forward strand.
GAACCGGCAGGGAGAGATATGGGAGACCTCCGAGCCGGGCTTTGGCTATCGCAGCAGCCGCTTTGCGGGCAGCGGAGACGTGATTTTGGCCGCGGAGCTGGCGCTGCGTCCGGGGGACATTGCGTCCATCTCCGCCACAATGCGGGAGCTGATGGAAAAGCGCAGCGCCAGCCAGCCCCTGGATAAGCCCTCCGCCGGCAGCACCTTCAAGCGCCCTGCCACGGGCTACGCCGCCGCGCTGATCGAGCGCGCCGGACTGAAGGGGTTCCGCCTCGGCGGCGCCCAGGTGTCGGAAAAGCACGCGGGCTTTGTCATCAACGCCGGCGGCGCCACCTGCGCCGATGTGCTCCGGCTGATGGAGCACATTCAAAAAACCGTGGAGCAGCGCTTTGGTGTGACGCTGGAGCCGGAGGTCAGAGTCATCGGAGCGTGCGTGCAAGAGACAGGGGCGGAAAATGAAAACTGAGATCATAACCGGCAATATAGCCGCTGCCGCTGCATACCTGCGGCAGGGCGAGCTGGCCGCGGTCCCGACGGAGACCGTGTACGGACTGGCGGGAAATGCGCTGGACACCGGGGCGGTGGAACGGATTTACGCGGTCAAGGGGCGGCCGGAGGCCAAGCCCCTGAGCGTGCTGGTGGCAGGGCAGGAGGCCATCGCGGAATACTGCGACCCGGTGCCCCCCGGCGCGCTGGCGCTGGCGGAGCGGTTCTGGCCGGGTCCGCTGACATTGGTGCTGCGCTCCCGGGGCCGGGAGAGCGCGCTGGTGCGCTCCGGCGGAGACACCCTGGGCCTGCGCTGCCCGGACCACCCGCTGACCCTTGCGCTGCTGCGGGAGACGCGGCTCCCCCTGGCGGCCCCCTCCGCCAACCCCAGCGGCTCTCCCAGCCCCAAAACAGCCGCGGAGGTCCTGGGCTACTTTGACGGAAAAATCGCCGCCGTGCTGGACGGGGGCGCGTGCGGTCTGGGACAGGAGTCCACAATCGTGGACATGAGCGCGGCGCCCTACCGGCTTGTGCGCCGCGGGGCGCTGCCGGAGGAGGAGATCTGGGACTGCCTTCGCCGGAGCATGACGCTGGTGGGAATTACAGGCGGAAGCGGGAGCGGCAAGACAACCGCCCTGCGCGCCCTGGAGGCCATGGGCGCGCTTACGCTGGATGCCGACGCGGTCTATCACGCGCTGACGCGCTCCAGCGCAGAAATGCGGGAGGAGCTCTGCGCGCGCTTCGGGCCGGTGTATTCAGACGGCCGCCTCAACCGCCGGGCGCTGGCGCCGGTCGTTTTCAGCGACCCGGCGGCGCTGGCGGATCTCAACGCGATCACCCATAAATACGTGCTCTCAGAGCTGGACCGGCGGCTGACGGAGCACGCCCGAAACGGCGGGACACTGGCGGCAATCGACGCCATCGCCCTGCTGGAGGGGCCGCTGGCCGGGCGCTGTGCCTTCACCGTCGCGGTGACGG
>CAJOPB010000207.1 GCA_905236305.1 uncultured Oscillospiraceae bacterium
GCTGTCGCCGGCCTGGAGCACGGTGGGCTCCTCGTCCTCCACCTTCAGGGTCATCTGGCCCTCAAGGATGTAGTAGATGGACTCCATCGGGTTGCTGGCAAAGGCGGTGTTTCCGCCGGGGACGAAGTAGGTGATGCCCATGATGACCTTTGCGCCCTCGATCTCGTTGGCGCCGCCGCCCTCCTTGTCAAACAGGCGGGTGGGGACGCACTCGAAGTGGCCGGCCGCCTCGTAAGCGTAGATGGTGCTGCCCTCTCTGCCCCGGGCGCGCTGAATCTTGTATTTTGCCATTGTGTCTTCCTCCTCAAAAAATTTCTGACGAATTACTCGCTCCCCCGCGCTCCGGACGGCGGAGCGGAGAACGCTTGGGCATATTATAATGCAAAATGCTTTTCTGTGCAAGGGGTTCCGGGGAAATTGTTGGCGAAATCTTCCGGACCGCGCCCTCCGGGGGGATCCTTTTTCTTTTTTGCGCTGGGCGCAATGCCCTTTTGCCGGGTCGTTTCTGTTCTCTCCCGTCGGAGACCGGTGTGAACAGAAGGGAGCCGGCAGAGGGGCGCAGCGGCCGAAGCGCTGTGTTATTCCAACAAAAGGTAAAAAGACTGTAACAATTCGTCCCTTGAAGCGGGCAGGGGACTATGGTATAATGTATGCGGGCAGGTTTGCCCTGCAAATACAGCGCGGGCACTGTCACGGAAATTCACCGCGGCCGGGTGCGCGCGGCTTGAAAATACATCGGAGATTGCAGCAATGGACAGAGCAATTCACAACAAAAACGCTGTTTTTGGCGCACGCAGGCGCCGCCGGGGCTTTTCCATGGCCGAGGCGCTGATCGTCATCGGTATTCTGGCAATTCTGGGCGCCCTGGGCGTGCCGGCACTGTTCCGCACCCAGCGGAGCATGCGCCAGACGGAGCTGGACGGCAAGGCCGAGCTGGTGTATACCTCCGTGCAAAACCAGCTGGTCAAGCTGCGCAGCGCCGGCGTGCAGGATTTGAAGGCGGAGCAGGAGGCCAACAAGTTTGAAAAGTCCTTTTTCGAGACGGACGAGGGCAACACCCTGTGGTACATTACCGCCGCGAACTCCGCGGCAGTGCTGCCGGACCTGACCATGGACGACACGCTGCGCAACGCCAACTGGGTGGTGGAGCTGCGCCCGGCCGACTACAGCGTCAACGCCGTGTTTTACAGCGAAACCGACAGCTTTGCCGACTATTCCTCCGGGGATAAGCGCTATAATGATCTGCGCTATAAGGACCAGCGCCTGGAAAGCGGCGCCCGCGTGGGCTATTACAGCGGCGGAGAGACGGCCACCTCCCAGGGCATTCTCGGCCTGCAGCCGGAGATGGTGATTGTCAACGGCGAGACGCTGGAGGCCCAGATCAGCGTGGTCATCCCGAAGAAGCTGGCCAGCGGCGAGAGCATCAGGCTGGAATTTGAAATCGAGGATGCCCAGGGACATACGGCGGCCTTTAACGAGACCCATAGCTTTAACAGCACCAGCCTGAAAAGAAATTCCGCCACCGGCAAGTGGGAGCTGAAAACCGCCGTGGTGCTGGACGACCTGACGAAGACCGGCTCCGGCTTTACGGAAAAGTTTCCCGGGCTGGTCCCCGGGCCCATCACGGTGAAGATGAAGGCCCGCCACAGCAATACGGCCCTTTACGACCCGCCCCACTCCTGGACCGTGTGCACTGACAACAGCTCCTTCGGATATGACGCGGAGCAGAATGACGGCGCCGTGGCCCTGATCTCAAATCTCCGCCATCTGCAAAACCTCAACGTGCTGCAAAACAGCAGCGTCACGGTCACAAAAGCGCTTCTGACGGAGGACATCCGGTTCTCGGCCTCCGACAACAGCGACACCGCAAAGGTCCTTGCGGCGCAGTTTGCCCCCCTGCAGATCGCGCCCGAGGGCGGCGGCACCGCGTTGCGGGAGCTGGACGGGCAGAACCATGTGATCTCCGGCCTGCGCGTGAAAACCGGGGACGAAGGCGGCGCCGCCGGGTTGTTCGGAGAGCTGCGGCCCGGGACGGAGGGCCTCACCCTCCGCAATCTGCGCTTTACCGGCACAAGGGCCGAGGCGGAAAACGGCTGGGCCGGCGCGGTGGCGGGCACTCTGGGCAACACCGGTCCCCTCAAAGTGGAGAGCTGCCAGATCCTCCTGACCGACAGCGACTTTGACAGCGTCCCGTCCGATCAGGACAAGAAGACCTGGCCCTGGATTTCGGGACGCTACGCCGGGGGCCTGGTGGGCGGCGTTGCCGCCGGCGGCGCGCTGACGGTGGAAAACTCCCTGGCCTCCTCCATCGTGGAGGGCAGCGTCGGGGGCGGGGGACTTGTGGGACATATGCTGGGCTCTTCCGCCGCCATCTCCCACAGCTACACCTCCGGCTATACCTACGGAGCGCGCACCGGCGCGCTGGTGGGTCCGAGCGAGGCGGGAGAGGTCACACTGACGGCCAGCTATGCCGCGGGCTTCCAGGCCGCCCGGGGGACGGATTGCTCCGCCGCGGGCCTGGTCAACGGCGCTGTTGCCCAGGCAACGAACTGCTATACCATCAGCTCCATGCAGGTGGACAAGGACGGGACCATCTACACCACGGCCCCCAGCATCACCACAGTTTTGGGTGGGGTGCTCTACGGCACCGTGGACAACGGAGAGGCCGACATCCATTATGTCTCCGCAGAGGGCACCGACGCCATCGGCGGACGGTCCACCGAGGACATGGTGAAAAACGACCTTTCGCCGGACTTTGTCACCGGCCACGAGAACAGCAGCCCCTATAAAAAGCTGGAGCTGGGACTTACCTCCTATACCTATCCCCGTCTGAAGAAAAACGGAACCGGCTCCGAGCCCATGTGGCATTACGGGGTCTGGGACGCGCCGTTCCAGGTGGGCGCGCTGGTCTATTATGAGGAATACGAAAAAACCGGCGACCTGGGAGAGGTCGAGAAGGTCTACGGCTTCTACGGCGCCAACGTGGAGGACTCGCTGCGGGAGGACCTGCCCGTCACCGGCGACGGCTACGGTCTGGTCTACCGCAAGGAGGACCTGCCGGTGAATAAGCAGGGCGAGCCCGATATTGAGCACTATCCCCATTTCTATTATCAGACCAACCGCCTGATTACCCCCATCAGCCCCATCGCGCCGGAGACCTATCCCAAATACGCCTACACCGTCGAAAATCCCCAGTGGGACCCGGAGCACTGGGAGACGTGGGCGGAGGGAGAGAACGAGAGCGCCGGGACCGCGGCGCAAAACACGGACAACTATCTGCTCTGGAACATAATCCCCGTGGATGAGGACCACCTGCCCTATTCCCTGGACGTGGAGACGGAGGACGGGACCACCACCTACTATATCATCCCTCTGCCGGCCAAGGTGATGAACGCAAAGGCGCCGGGCAGCGACAACAGCTTTTACCGGCAGATCGCGGTCAAGGCTGAGGTGGAGCTGTCGGAGAACCACATCTCCCGGAAGCTGGACACCTTTGCCTTCAACCCCTACTTTGCCCAGACCAACATCCTCTCCACCCAGCAGACCACGCCGCAGGACAGCGAAATCCTGCTGCGCACCCCCCGGCAGCTCTACAGCCTGAGCCTGTATCACGACCAGTTTTCCGGCTTCCTCTCCGGCTGCACCGTCTCTCAGGAGCGGGATATCGACTACGCGCCCTATGACTGGGACGGCTATTTCCGGGGAGAGAAGACCGAGCTGGGGGACGTGGAGGAGCAGAGCCCCATCGGCAATTTCAGGCACGCCTTCACGGGCAAATACGACGGACACTGCTACCGCATCTCCGGCATCAGCTTCGCAGTGAGAGAACCGCCGAAGAGTCGGGGGGAGTGGGAGTACGTGGGGCTGTTCGGCAATGTGGACCAACGCGCGCGGCTGGAGAACATCGTCCTGTTTAACGGAGAATTGCGGGACAATATCCGCTATGCCCACCACGCCGGCGGCGAAGACATGAATACGAACATTTATATCGGCGCGCTGGCAGGCTGCAACAGCGGCTTCATTTTCAACTGCGCCGTCGCCGGCTACACCCTGGCCGAGACCGCGGAGGCCAACGGCGTGCTCAGCGCTGCCAATTATGTGAATATCTATGCAGGTGGTCTGGTCGGCTATAACGACAAATTCGGCATCATCCGCAACTGCTCCGCAGACTGCCCCTCGCTCCAGCTCTCCAGCCTCAACTCCCAGGTGTATCTGGGCGCGTTTGCGGGCGAGAACGCGGGGAGCGTGCAGAACTGCTATGCCCTGGGTCACATCGAGGCCGTGGACGTGGAGGGCGGCGTGGTGAAAGTCAGCGGCTTCGCCGGCTTCACGAGAGCCGCCATCGAAAACTGCTACTGCGCCGTCTCCATCATCTCCGCCGGGACGGCGGAGCCCTACCCCTTTGCCTTTGCCGCGGGCGACAGCAACACCGTGGTCCGCTGCCGCTATCTCAGCAGCGGCACCTATGCCTATCCCGCGCCCGCGTCCCTGGCCCCGGAGGACAAGGACCTGAGCCATCTCTACTCCTATACCAGAGAGGACGCCGACAAGCCCGGTATCCCCGTGGACCGGAGCGCGCTTTTGGCCCGGCAGCAGGCCGCGGCCTATGCCTACACCGGCAGTCTGGTGGAGTATTATCCCTACACCGCGGTGGTGACAAACCGCAGCGGCCTGCCCATCCACTACGGGTCCTGGCAGGAGTATGTGGACCTGGGCAATTTGGGCGTATTCTACTGGGAGCACGAGGTGGAGGGCAACAACTCCGGCTACCACCTGACCTTTGTGGGCGTGCGGAACAACACCACCTTCGGCGGCACGACCCTCTGCAACGCCCATGACGACGGCGGCCGGGTGGCCGAGTACGGCTACGGCTATTTTGTCAAGGGCGATCCCAATGCCTCCGAGCCCACCAACCTGAAATACACCATGGAGGGCATGGACTGCTCCGGCGGCGTCCGCCACGAGACGGCCGCGGCGGCCCTGAGCGGCGGCATCAACGGCGCCGTCCAGACAGGGCTGAATGTGGAGCTGAACAATTATGTGTTCTACCCCTTCACCTCCCGTATGCCCGACGAGGCGGAAAACAGCGCCGGCGCGGACAAAAGCTACATCTGCCTCAAGCCGGAGACGGACGACCAGACCCTCACAAAGGCCCGCAGCGGCTTCTGGAATCTGGAATACGGCAACTACATCTACCGCTTTGAGCTCGGCGTCTTCTTCGGAAACGCGCTGCGTCTGGACAGCGCCGTAAACCTCAGCGGCGCGGGCGTGTATGTCGGCAGCTACTCTCTCGGCGGGCCCTATCTGAATGTCACCGGCGCCGACGGCAGGACCTCGGATTACCGCAAAATCCCCGGGGGAAACGACAACCCCTATGAGGTTCGCAGCGTGGAGCAGCTGCGCTATATCAACTGGTGCACCAAGCCCGGCGCCGCCGCCACCGGCACGCTGGTGAAGGAGGACAACTATCTCTATTTCCCCTATCTGCAATACGCGGAGAAATTCGGGGAGAAGAAAACCCAGGACCTTGACATCATCGAGCAGAACCGGCCCAGGCAGTACTGGCGGCAGACCCATGACATCCGCGGCACGGACGGCGTGGCCTTCACCCCCATCGCGGGCATGGCCGAGTCCACCGGGGACAACAACGCCATCGACCTGCGCGCCTGGTTCGGTGGGGAGTACGACGGGGAGAGCTATAAGATTCAGAACGTCCCCATCCAGTCGGACAGCTTTACCGTGGGCCTGTTCGGCGTGGCCACGGGCGCGACCATGAAGAATATCATCCTCTACAGCGACGAGGACACGGCCATCGAGCGCGACACCACCATCCCGGGCGGCCAGGTGGGGACGGCGCAGGGCTCCTACTGCATCGGCGGCCTTGCGGGCACGGCCTACGACGCCTCGGACAAACCCAGCAACGAGATCAGCAACTGCGCCATCGCCGGCTACCGGATCATCGACCACAGCACCAACAAGCAGGGCGCGGGCAAGGCGAACGTGGGCGGCCTGATCGGCATATCCAAGGTCAACCTCTCCCGCTGCTCGGCGGTGACGGATATTCTGATCGACTGCACCCACCCCAACTCCTACCCGTCCGCCGGCAACTACCTCCGCGTAGGCGGCCTGGTGGGCTCCACCCGACTGCTGATCACCGACTGCTACACCGGCGGCAGCATCCAGGTCTCCGACCGGACCAGGAGCGAGCTGCCCGGGGACGGACGCAACCGCGACAAGACCTTCCATATCTATGCGGCCGGCATCAGCGGCGGCGTGTACTGCGTCAACTACCACAACATCACCGGGCAGTCGGGCAGCCAGTATCAGGACGGCTTGTTCCCGAAGATCATCGGCTGCTACACCTACACCGCGCTGCCCGCCATGGGCGGCACCGTCCGGGGCGTGTCCCTGATCGGAAGCGTCGCGGACCGGCACTCCCTCTACTATCCGCTGGAGATTCACGACTGCTACTGCCTGGATTCCGTGCTGGACTCTCTGGACCCGCAGGCCTATTTCGCCCTGCCCCTGTACGACACGACGAAGACGAACAGCTATAAGAATAACCCGGATACGCTGTTGACGGACTATCCCGACGGCTATCTGCTGGAATATTCCGCGGGACGTCTGCAGCAGGCCGACCCCAAGCAGTACATTCGGGCGGAATACGCCGGCGACCCGGAGGAGTGGATCCGGCGCTTCTGGACGACTGTGAACGGCGATCCCATTCTCAGTCACTACCTGATTTTTGCGCAATATCCCCAGGCCGCCCATCTCAACAACGCCAAGAACCCCAAAAGCCCCACCTATGACCCGTATTATGACCCGACCTACGGTCCGGAGTACTATACGAATGAGACCGGGAACTTCTGGTATAACCTCCGCTATTTCTACAACGGAGAGCGGATCACCTGGGAGGACAGCGACGCGCTCGACCCCAACACCCACGGCCCCATCCGCTCCGTGACCTACGATGAGCTGAGACGGGTGCTGACCGACGCCACCAAGACCGACAGCGAGGGCCGGCAGGAGCAAAGCTATGTCGCCATGCCCGACCGTCTGGCCGGCAATCGCACTGCCGCCGAGACCGGCTGGAAGGTCTCCGACAGCGAGGGGAGCTGGGTCACCACCACCAGCCCCGGCGGCGCCATCCCCGGCAAATACAGCTTCGGCAGCCGGCCGGAGCTGGAGGGCATGGACTATCCCTTCCCCACCGTGGTCACCCAGCGGGATCTCTCCTACAGCCGCACCGTCAACGTCCACTACGGCCCCTGGCCCAACTTCGGCCCCTTCTGGGCCGAGGGCATGGCCGAGATGGACCTGTTTGCGGACATGAAGGACTGCGGCGAGGCGGGAGACGCCAACGGCGGCTGGTGGGCGGAGAAGATCTTCAATCTCACCGTCCCGGCCAGAGCCAATCCCCCGGAGAACCCCGCGAAAACGGACTATGACTATGTCTCCGGCGCAAAGGACGAAAACGGCGAGGACTATGTGACCCTCACGGCCCTCGACCCCGTCCGCAACAGCGACGGCAGCGTGACCTATCCGGTGCTTGTCCGGGCGCTGCGGGAGGGGACCACCCGCATCCTCGCGTACCCGTCCGGGAGCGAGGAAACCGCGGCCCACTTCACGTTGAGCATCACGGCCCAGCTCTCCGCCGGCGTGACGCCTGCGGAGGTGCGGGGCTACCCGGACGAACGGGGCGCCATCGAGCTGCGGGCCTGGCCCGCGCTGGCAGGTGAGGACGGACAGACCCTGACGCTCCCTGCCGCGCTGCCCTGGCCGAGAGTTACCGACGGGGAGGGCAACGTCACACCCCGGACCTATTATTGGGAAGTGGTGAGCGAGAAGGTGGGCTGGGGCGACAATCCGGCCGACGACCCCTCCGCGCCGGAGTGGGATGCCGGGAGCCAGTCCTGGCTCTGGAGGAACGCCTCCCTGGAGCTCCCCAGCAGCGGCACGGATGTGGCGGAGCTGGTGTACACCTGCTCCTACAACAACGTCAACTACAGCGTCTCCTGCTTTGTGTCCCTGCGGACCCGGGGCATTCTGGGCCTCTCCGCCCGGAGAGACCTGACCGGTGAGACCAATCCGCAGCAGTATGCGGAGGCCCAGCGCAGTCTCGCCGGCGGCACGGTGACGGGAAGCGCCCCCGAGCCGGCCTACGCCGAGGGCGCCGGCCCCAACCTGCCGGAGGCGGCGGGCTGGGCGGACTTCTTCCTCTACGCGCCGGTGCAGGACGAGGATCTGCGCACCAGCGTGACCCTCAGCGCCTATACCGTCACCGGCTCCGCCGGGGAGGACCTGACCGGGAATTACACCGTGGAGCTGGAGGACAGCGGCGCCGCGCTCTATGAGGACGGCAGCAATCAGTACCGCAGAGGCGCTCTGCGCTATACCGGAGATGGCAGCAGCCCCGAGGGCGTGACATTGACGCTCACGCTGCGTCACGCCTCCGACGGCGAGACCGTCTACGCCCTGCCGCTGCGGCTGCTGCACCCGGTCCGGCGTCTGGTGACCTTCCTGGCCAACGGCGGAAACGAGAGCCCCTTCCCCGTCCCCATCTGGACGGAGGGCGACGTCGAGGCCATCGTCAACGACCCCACCCGGACGGGCTACACCTTCCGCGGCTGGTCCACAGACCCCGATGCCGCCCCGGACGACCCGTCGCTGCTCCTTGCGGACCCGGAAGGCCATGTCCTCAGCATCAGCGCCGGCGCGGGCGGAGACGTGAGCTATTACGCCATCTGGGCCCCCAACAGCTATACCGTCAGCTTTGACCCCAACGGCGGGACCGGCGAGATGGAGCCCATGACCTTCACCTACGACGACGCCGCCCAGACGCTGCCGGAGTGCGCCTTCACCTCCCCCGTGCCGGGACAGGAGTTCGCGGGCTGGGGCACCGAGGAAACCGGCGGCACCATCTATCAGCCCGGCGCCGCAGCGCCGAATATCTCCAATACGGAGGGCGCAGCGTGTACGCTCTATGCCCAGTGGCGGACCGGCACCGTGCTGGCGTTCCACTTTGCCGACAGAATCGAGTATGTCTCTGTCGTCCCCAACGCCGGTGTGCGCCTGGAGGGCGATTTCCGGGCGGAGAGCCCGGAGAAGGGGCAGGTGTTTGACGGATGGTACAGCGCCGAGACGGGCGGCGAGCTGGTGGTGACGGTGGACGGCGTGATGCAAATGGCCTACTACCAGCAGCATCTCTACCCCCACTACCACGAGGCGACCCTTACACTGTGGTACATGACCGGCGAGCCGGAGCAGCTGCAATCCGTGTCGTACCGGGCCAGCGAGGTAAGGAGCAAGGTATTTCTGAGGCAGCCGGAGCAGTATTTTGAGAACGTGCCCCAGACCACGCGCTCTCTGCTGGGCCACACCTACGCCATCGACGGCTGGTTTACCGAAAACGAGGGCGACGGCGGGACCATGGTGCTCACCAGCACCGGAAAGGTGGTCTGGAACAACGCCCCCTACGCGGACTCCGACGGCAATCTGACGCTGACCGACGACCTGAGCCTCTATGCCCGGTGGAGCCGGGAGGCTGCCATCCGCAATGTGGACCCCGGACACGCGCTCACGCCCAACGGCACCGGCTGGGAGCTGGCCTCGCCTCTGGACATCGACTGGGATACGGAGTATCTGGAGGTCTCGATGAACACCCTTGGGCCCAACACCGGCTGGCGGCGCGCCTTCTCGGTGTACGTCCCCGGCTATCCCGTGAAGGGGAATGAGTCCAATGAAAGACCCAAGCTCTTTATGGGCATGTCCGATTCGCGGGAGAATAACCACCCGAAGTTTTTGCAGTTCAACATGTTTTATAAGGACACGTTGCCGGGCTCCGACCAGGGTAGAGCGGGCTGGCGTATCTTCTTCAACATCAGCGAAAATGGCCTGAGCTCCTCTGACTTCTGGCCCCACAACGGCCTGGTCACCGTGAGAATCGGAAAGCTGTATCTGATGGACCCGGAGGGCAGCAGGGACGAAAACAGGCTCATCACCGTAAACGGGCTCTCCGCCTATGACTTCATGGGGGACGACAATGCCCGGGCGAGATGGAATCATGTGTTCTACGGAGACGGGGAAGTGCCGGGCAGCGCGGCCGGATTCTTTGAGAGTCCGTCGCTGACGGTCGGATGGCCCGAGGAGGCGGCCAAGGCCGACGGCCAGGACATCATCATCCGCATCGGAAAGCTGGATGGAACCTATCTGTTTAACACCCTGACGTAGAATACCGGGGGGGGTAACCCCCGCGGCAAAGGAAAGGAGGATGCCCGATGGGCGCGCTGCGCAAAAAACTGAACAGCACCCGGGGCGCCTCCATCCTCTTTGCCCTGCTGCTGCTGGTGATCGCGGCCGCGGTCAGCGCCACAATCCTCAGCGCCGCGGTCACCGCCACCACCAGAGGGGTCAGCGACCGGGCCTTCACCCAGAACCGCCTGCTGCTGATGGGCGTGGGCGGCCAGCTCCGGGAATGCCTTGAGGAGACCACGGTCACGATGACGGCCACGGTCACAAGGCAGCAGGAGGTGCAGAACGAGGTGGAGGTGCTGTCGGACGTATATACCTGCGGCGAAGCCACCTGCAGCGCGGAGGGACCGCTGAAAAATACGGTGGGCGAAGCGCTGAAAACTGCCATCAGGCGGGGCGTAAGCAGCAGCGGCAACCGCTTTACCGTGCGTATGAGCGGCACGGCTCTGCCGGACAGCGTTCCGGAGATGCAGGTGCGCTATGATGTGGTGGCGGACAGCAGCAGTTATTCCCTCCCCACCAGAGACATCGACGACAACGACGTATTCCGCGCCTGCGGCCGCAGCTACAGCCTGAACGGCATGTGTCTGAATCTCACGCCCGAGGAGGGCGGTGAGCCGGAGCAGGAGCAGGCGCTGTATCTGCGCTCCAACATTTCAAATCCCATTGCCATCGACAAGAGATACGCAGTCGTCGTAACCGGCACACCGTCTACAGAGCCGCTGGACGAGGAAAACGGCATCAACCGTATCACTACAACCTATACGGTCACCGGCACCTTTACCATCCCGAAGGGCGCCGTGGGTCTCTATACCAACGACCACAGCGGCGAGAGCGAGGAGGTGCAGGAGCCGTGAAGAAGCTGCGGGTGCGGCGCGGCGAGTCCGTCGCGGAGGTGCTGGTCAGCATTCTGATCATCGGACTGGTATTTGTGTTCCTCTCCGAGGCCGTGACCACGGCGGCGCGCATCAACGCCAGAATCGACACGGAGGAGATCAGCTTCACCTATCCGACGGCCAGGCCCGACGACTCCGACCCCGAGACCAGACCCCTTGAGGTGACCGTCACGCTGGAATCCGACGCCAGCGCCCAGAAGGACAGCTATGAGGCCGGACTCTTTTCATCCGGGGAGGGGCAGAGCCGCTACTACTATTTCTGGCCCGGAGATACCCTGGCGGAACAGGACAACGGCCTGATCCAAAATTACAGCTTCGGGAAGGAGGCTTCCGATTCCGGTGGAGACTGAAAAACAAGGCCGGAGCCGGGGCGGCTTTACGCTGGCGGAGAGCCTGTTTGTTATCCTGCTGCTGGCCATGGTGACCGGAACCATCGTCACCGGCACCCTCTTTGCCTCCCGGCAGTACACCCGGAGCATGCAGCTGTCCCAGTCGAAAATCCTCTGCTCCACGCTGATGCACGCCATTGGCGGAGAGCTGAGCAACGTGCGTGCGGTCAGGCTCGGCGCGGACAATCAGGTCCAGTACTTCAAGAGCTGGAATTTCAATGACGCGGCCCATTCCTCCGAGGAAAAGGGCCTGCTCAGCGAGAGCGGAAAAATCACCATCAACGGCGGCCCGCTGGTCAGCGACGGGGCCTACCCCCGGGGGCTGAGCGCGGAAATCGGCGCGATCACCTATTTGCCCGCCCAGCGGGCCTTCCGCGTCAACCTCATCATCAAAAGCCGGGAGCGCAGCGAGCTGATCAACACCGAGTTTGACGTGATCTGCCTCAATCAGATCACAACCCTGGACTAGTGTGCTGACACCACCGCAGCGCGCGCAAACGCAAACCGGTCCGTCCCCCGGGAGGGGGACGGGCCGGTTTGCGTTCAATTTTCCGGGGCAGGGCAGGAGGCTCCGGTGACGGGGGAAACCAGGGTGAGGGTGTCCGCAAGCAGCAAAGAGCAGCGTTCGGCCAGTGCCAGCGCCCGCGCCTCGGACTCCGGGTCCCAGGCGTGCTCGGGACGGTGGGCGTCGCAGCCCAGAATCACGCTGTTTCCCACCTCCCCCGCAATGCGCCAGAAGCGCTCGTCGGGATAATTTCTGCCCTCCCGGAGACCCAGCAGATTCAGCTCCAGGGGGATATTCCGCTCCGCTGCAGCCCGGCACAGCCGGTGCATCTGACGGTCATACTCCGCCGCGTCCCCCACAAAGCGGATCAGGTCCGGGTGGGCAAAGCAGCTGAAGGCCCCAGTGTCCATGCCTTCGATGCTCTGGGAAACATAGCGGTCCAGGGTGCTGCGGTCCGCGGTGGGCCGGCCGCAGTAGGGCTCGCCCAGCTCGTTTCCGAGAAAATGCTGGCCCAGGAGCAGGTATTCCACCTCCAGTCCCCGTAGCCGGTCCAGCAGCTGGGGGAACAGCGCGGGGTAGTACTCCGCCTCCAGCCCGATGTGCAGCTCGATCCGCCCGGCATATTCCGCCCGCAGGGCGGCCAGGGTATCCACATAGCCCTCCAGCTCCTCCGGAAACATCCGAACGCCGGAGTCATAGCCGGGGTCTGCATAGGTAAAGGGCGCGTGGTCGGAAAAGCCCAGAAGCTCCAGCCCTCCCGCCAGCGCCCGCTCAATATAAGCTCGTTCCGCCCCCACCGCATGCCGGCAGCGGGGCGTGTGGGTGTGATAATTCGCGCGCATGTCTGTTCATCGCCTCCGGGGTGATATTTTATCGCAGATGGAGAGGGACGTCAATCGGCAATCTATTTTGCGCCCAGAGCAAAATATAATAAAGATAATAAAGCCCCCTCGGTGTATGAACAGCAATCGAGAAATGAAAGACTATTGTTTCGTCCCTTGACAGGGGGAAATCCTATGGCATATAATTACTGTGTCATAAACCATGTCGTTTTCCGAAGTGCGAAACGGCAGAGAAGAATGAGGGAGGAAAACTTATGAGAAAAACAAGTGGAAAAAGAACGCTTTGCGCGCTGCTTGCCCTGGTGCTGCTGGTGTGCCTGTCGGCGGCGCCCGCAGCTGCGGCGGACATGGAGCTGACCGCTCTGGAAAAGGCGCAGGCGCTGCATGACCTGGGCCTTTTTAACGGAAAGGGCGACCCCCTGCCCGACGGCACCCCCAATTACGCCCTGGAGGACACCGCAACCCGCAGCGAAGCGGCCACCATGCTCATCCGGCTTTTGGGCAAGGAGGGCAAGGCCAACGCACAGACTGCCACCGGCGCCCTGAAGTATCCGTTTTACGACGCGGACTGGGCCTCCGCCAACGTGGCCTGGCTCTATGAGGCGGGCTATACCAACGGTGTCAGCAACACCGAGTTCGGCGGCTCCCAGACCATTACCGCCCAGCAGTTTGCCACGCTGATCATGCGCTCCCTGGGCTATACCGACGGGCAGGATGGCTTCAGCTATGATACGGCCCTGACCAAGGCCGTGGAGATCGGCCTGCTCACCTCCGCCCAGAGCAGCGAGTGGCAGGGCACCTTCCTCCGGGCAGGCATGGCGGAGATGTGCTACAACGCCCTCTACTGCAACATGCGCATGTCCAAGCTTACATTGCTGCAGAAGCTCACCAACGACGGCGTGTTCAAGGACAGCTACAACACCTCCATCTCGGCCCTCGCCCCCCTGAATCTGACGCTGAAATACGCCGGCGGCGGCCATGAAAACACCCAGATCGGCAAGTATTACATCCAGGAGGGCTCCACTGCCTCTCCCTGCGGCGACGTCAACGGCGACGGAAAGCCCGAGATCATCTTCAACGTCCGCACAAACTACTGCCTTGACGCCGCCACCGGCACCGTCAAGTGGATGTGCCCCTCCGGCCACGACGTGACCGAGCGCGGTGCCGAGCCCTTTGGTCAGAACACCAACCACGTCCCCGCGCAGATCGCGGACCTGGACGGCGACGGACTGAATGAGATCATCATCGTCTCCACGACTTACGCCCAGCCGGAGTACTACAGCAATACTTCGGTGCTGACAGTGTATGACGGCACCGGCCACTTCAAATTTGCACCCCAGTACTTCAAGTTCCGCGTCCATTCCATGAAGATCGCGGACCTGGACGGCAACGGCACCAAGGAGATCGCCCTGGGCGTGGGCCCGGGTGACTTCTTCCCCGGCACCGGCGAAGCCTCTGTCTACGTCTACAACTGCGACGGCAGCCTCCGGCAGGGCTGGCCCGCCGAGTGCGGCTACGGACTGTTTAACGACACCATGGAGGCCGTGGACCTGGACGGCGACGGCACGCTGGAGCTGGTGATGCTCAACGACCAGGAGTGGATCAGCGCCTATCACCACGACGGCACCCAGGTCGTCATCTCCTCCGGCCCCTTCGCCGGAAAGCAGTGGCGGGATGTTACCGTGTGGGAAAACTCCGAGTTTGAGCTGGAGCACAACCTCTCAAGCAGCTCCAGGACAGACCGGAGATACCGCGAGACCAGCTATTCCATCGGCGGCACCCGCGGCGGCGTGGTTGCAGCGGATATCGACGGCGACGGCGTGCAGGAGATGGTGTATACCGCCATGATTCTGGACAACCCCACCGTCCATGACAACATGAACAGCGGTACCGGCACCACCTTCACAAAGACCCTGAAATATTTTACCACCTTCATCCTGCGCCTGGACCACAGCCGCTACACCAACCCTGCCAAGGGCTTTGACTGGAACCAGATGCCCACCGACACCGGCGTCTGGCTGACCCTGGAGGACTATGTGAACATGCCCGAGCCCAACGCCAAGCCCGTGGTGGCCGATCTGGATCTGGACGGCAATATGGAGATCCTGTTCGCCTCCTACGACGGCAAGGTGCACTGCTTTTCCCTCGACGGCACCGAGCACGGCGCCTGGCCCTTTGCCGTGACGCCCACCCGCGGCGGCGGCGTGATGAATATGCCCACCCGTCCCGCTGTCGGCGACCTCAACGGTGACGGCATTCCCGAGATCGTCATCGCCACCTATCCCAACCACTCCTCCACGGAGCGCGGTATGCTCTATATTCTGGACTACAGCGGCAAGGTGCTTGCCCAGCGCCAGCTGGAGCCCTATTGGGGCACCAACGGCCGCACGGCCGCCTACAACGGCAGCCAGGGCGACCCCGTCATTGCCGACGTGGATAACGACGGCCGCAACGAGATCATCGTCACCACCTACACCGCAGGCGTCTGCGTGTATAAGGTCTCCTGAAAAGAACCCAACACACGCGAGCTGAGGTTTTGACTTTACTTACGCACACACCCCGGTTTTCTCAGCAAAGAGCGCTTCCAGGCCCTTGGGGCCCGGAAGCGCTTTTGGCTTTTTCATATGATACCGGTGTCTGTATGAGCCGTTTTTTGCTGTCAGGTTCCGAGATAGGCCGCCTTTACGCTCTCGTTGGTCAGCAGCTCGGCTCCTGTGCCGGAGAGCGTGATGCTGCCTGTCTCCATGACATAGGCCAGGTCTGCGGTTTTCAGCGCCATGTTGGCGTTTTGCTCAATCAGCAGCACCGTCACGCCCTGACGGTTGATCTCCCGGATGATCTCAAAGATCCCCTTGACCACCAGCGGGGCCAGGCCCAGGGATGGCTCATCCATCATGATCAGCCGGGGCTTGCTCATCAGTGCCCGCCCCACGGCCAGCATCTGCTGCTCGCCGCCGGAGAGGGTGCCGCCGGCCTGCCACGAGCGCTCCTTCAGCCGGGGAAACAGCTCGTAGACCCAGTTGAGGTCCTCGCTGAGATCATCGGAGCGCAGATATGCGCCGATGCGCAGATTTTCCAGAACCGTCAGGTCCGGAAAGATGCGCCGCCCCTCCGGCACCAGCGTCACGCCCTTGGCGACGATGGCAGTGGGGTCGCGTCCGGTGAGCTCCTCCCCCTCAAGGGCGATGCTGCCGCTGCGGGGCTTTACCAGGCCCGCAATGGAGCGCAGCGTGGAGCTCTTGCCCGCGCCGTTGGCGCCGATGAGAGTCACGATGCTGCCCTTGGGCACGTCGAAGGAGATGCCCTTCACGGCCTCGATGCCGCCGTAGTTGACAGTCAGGTCCTTCACGCGCAAAATTATATCGCTGTTACTCATCCTCCGCCACCCCCAGGTAAGCGTCAATGACCTTCTGGTTCGCCTGCACGTCCCTGCGGACGCCCCGGGCAATCTCACTTCCGAAGTCAATGACGTAAATGTAATCGGAAATCCGCATGACAAGATCCATGTGATGCTCGATCAAAAATACGGTCAGATTATATTTTTCCCGGGTCTGCCGGATAAACTCCGCCAGCTCCTGGGTCTCCTGCGGGTTCATGCCCGCTGCCGGCTCATCCAGCAGGAGCAGCGTGGGGTCTGTAGCCAGCGCCCGGGCGATCTCCAGCCGCCGCTGCAGGCCGTAGGGCAGGCTGGTCGCCAGCTCGTCCCGGAACCTGTCCAGCCCCTGCTCCTCCAGCAGCGCCATGGTCTCCTCCCGCATCCGCCGTTCTTCCCGGGCGTTGCCCCGGAAGGTTGCGGAAAACACGTTTTGCTTTGCCCGCATGTGCTTGGCAAGCAGCACGTTTTCAAACACCGTTATACTTTTCCAAAGACGGATATTCTGAAAGGTGCGGGCGATGCCCAGCCTGGTGATCTGATCCGGCGTGGGGTTCAGCTCATGGCGGTGGACGTATTTCTCAGGCTCCTCCCCCTTATATGCCTTTTTCATCTTGCCTGTGGGATGGGCGCACACGATGGGCTGATCCAAAAATTCCACCAGCCCGTTGGTGGGGTGATACACCCCGGTGATGCAGTTGAAGGCCGTGGTCTTGCCCGCGCCGTTGGGGCCGATGAGGGCCACGATCTGGTGCTCCTTCACGTCTATGGAAAGATTGTTCACCGCAACCACGCCGCCGAACTGCATGGTCACGTTCTCGACGTGCAGGACGTTCCTCTCGTTTTTTTCAGCCATGGCCGCCCTCCGTTTCCTCCGCAGCCGCGGATTTGGACTGTCTGCCACGCCTGCGCAGCAGGTCCGGCAGCTCCTTGTCGCCCATGATACCCTGCCGGAAGAACAGCACCACGATCATGATGATGACGGAAAACACCACCATGCGGAACCCGTTGCGAAGCAGCGGTACCTTAAAGCCGTTCCCCAGCACTGTCTCCACGTCCAGAAAACGCAGCCACCACTCACTGGCCGCCACATAGAGGAACGTGGCAATACAGCTGCCGGAGATGGAGCCGATGCCTCCCAGCACCACGATCAGCAGGATCTCATAGGTCATGGTTGAGGTGTATACCTTGGCCTGGGCGTTGGCCACATACATTGCGAAAAGGGCGCCGCCCACCCCTGCGAAAAAGCTGGAGATCACAAAGGCCAGCTGCTTGTGGCGAAAGAGATTGATGCCCATGGCCTCCGCGGCGATCTCGTCGTCCCGGATGGCCTTGAAGGCGCGTCCATAGGAGGAGTTGATCAGCAGTACGATGATGAAGATGCAGGCTGCCGCCACCAGAAACGGGACAAAGGTGCTCAGCCGCAGCACCTCCCGCCCGGCGGCGTTTTTGATATTAAAGCTGGTAAAGGTGGGGAATTGCTTGATCATGTTGGCGCCGTTGGTGACAGGGCCCAGCCGCTGCCACTGAAAGATGGCCCGGAGAATCTCCGCAAAGCCCAGCGTGGCAATGGCCAGATAGTCGCTCTTGAGCCGCAGCACCGGCAGGCCGATGAGCCAGGCGAACAGCGCCGCCACCAGCCCCGCGCAGATCAGCGCGATCAGCACGCCCAAAATCAGGCTCACCGCGCCGCCGGCCCCGCTGCTGCCGAAAAGCTTGCCCAGCAGATCAATGACGGAATACCGGATGGCGGAGCCGCCGTAGAGATAATAGACCTGATCCTTCGCCGCGGCGGGCACGGTGAGAATGGCATAGGTATAGGCGCCCAGCAGCATAAAGCCCGCCTGCCCCAGGGAAAACAGCCCGGTGAAGCCGTTGAGCAGATTCATGGATACCGCCACCAGAGAGTAGACCGCAGCCTTTTTCAGTACGGTGAAAAGCTGGCTGGTGGGGGCCAGAATCCCCTTGACGCCGGTCCAGGCACTGAGATTTTCCAGGATGATGACCAGGAGCAGCAAAGCGGCGACGCAGAGCAGGGCGATCCAGCTTGTTTTCTTCTGTTTCGTTTGATTGACCATATTTTCCGCCCCCTCGCTCAAACCTTGTCCGTGGCCTTCTCGCCAAAGAGGCCGGTGGGCTTGAACACCAGCACCACAATCAGCAGCGCGAAGGTAAAGGCGTCGGAAAACACGCTGACATCCCAGGCGGAGGGCAGTCCCTTGATGATGGTCTCGGCGATGCCGATGATCAGCGCGCCGATGACCGCGCCGGGAATGGAGCCGATGCCGCCGAACACCGCAGCCACAAAGGCCTTCAGTCCCGGCATGGCGCCCACGGTGGGATAGATGCCCTGATAGTTGGTGAAAAAGAGCATGGAGCCGATGGCGGCCAGGGCGGAGCCGATGATAAAGGTGACGGAAATCACGGAGTTGATCTTGATGCCCATGAGGCGGCTGATCTCAAAGTCCTTGCTGACCGCACGCATGGCCATACCGATCTTGGTGCGGTTGATGAGGGTGGTGAGCGCCAGCACCAGGATGACGACCAGCACGGGGGTGAGCAGCACGGCCCACTTGGTGGGCGTGCCCGCCACCTTCACCGTGTCATAGAGCAGCGGCAGCTCGGGATAGGTCATGGGCTGGCCGCCGGTGACATAGGTCGCGACGTTTTGCAGCAGGTAGCTGACGCCGATGGCGGAGATCATGACCGACATGCGGGGGGCGGAGCGCAGGGGAGCGTAGGCCACCCGCTCGATGACAAAGCCCAGCAGCACCGTGACTACAATGACCAGGGGCAGAGAGATGTAAAAGGGCAGGGAGGCGGAGAGATAGATCCCCATCAGGCCGGCCACCATAAACACATCGCCGTGGGCAAAATTGATGAGGCGCAAAATGCCGTAGACCATGGTATAGCCAATGGCAATCAGCGCGAACTGGCCTCCCAGAGATATGCCGGAGAGCAATATGGAGACAGCATATTCCATAACAATCAGTGGACTCCTTTCGCGGCTTCTTCGGACAATCCCGAAGACCGCACTTCCTGCGGCCTTCGGGACGGTCCGAAAAGCCTGATTCTGTTCCCGGATGCGTTTCCCGCGCCCGGGAGAGCGCGTGGACTGCGCGGTATGCTCCGCTGTGAATTCGTATTTTGGGGGGGCAGCAGACCACTGCCCCCCCAAAAAGCTCTTTCACCGGGGAAACGTTGTATCCGGAGACTCAGGCACCCTTCTGCACGGTCTCCAGGGTCCATGCGCCGCTGGCAGTGTCGGCGGTTTTGATAAAGGCGGTGTCACGGATGGCGTCGCCGGTGCTGTCAAAGGCGATGTCGCCGGACACGCCCTTATAGCTCACACCGGGCAGAGCGGCCATCAGATCGGCCTTGTCCACGCTGCCGGCCTTCTTCATGGCCTCCAGGGCCACGTAATAGGCGTCATAACCCATGGCGGTGACGGCGGAGATGGTGTCGTTTCCGCCGTTGGCGCTCTTGGCTGCGTCGTTGGTGTTGATATAGTTCTTGATGCCCTCGTCAAAGGCGGAGTTGCCGCCCTCCTGATAGAAGGTGGAGACAAAGAGCTGGATGTCGGTGCCCTTCACCGCGTCGAGAACCATGTTGTCGTCCAGCGTGTCGGAGCCCAGGAAGGGGGCAGTGATGCCCAGAGAGCTGGCCTGTGTCAGAATCTGGGTGGCATAGGCGATGGAGACGGGGGTGAAGATCACGTCCGCGCCCTCGCTCTTGGCCTTGTTCAGATAAGAGGTGAAGTCGTTGTTGTTGGTGGGATAGGAGTCGGTGATGACCTTGCCGCCCTTGGCCTCAAACGCCTGCTTGAAAAAGGCGATCAGACCCTGGTCATATTCATTGCCGTTTTCGCCCAGGCAGTATGCAGTGGTGGCGGAGAACTTATCCGCGGCGAAGTTTGCGAGCACGGTGCCCTGGAAGGGGTCCAGGAAGCAGATGCGGAAATAATAGTCGTTGCCCGCGGTGACCTGGGGGTTGGTGCAGGTGACGCCCACTGCGGGGATGCCCGCCTCCTCAAACTTGGGGCCGCCGGCGATGGAGACGCCGGAGCCGTAGGAGCCCAGAACGATGGACACGTCCTTGCTCACCAGCTCGGCCGCCGCACTGGGCGCCTTGTCGGTGGAGGAGCCGTTGTCCACGATCACCAGCTCTACCTTATATTCGGTGCCGCCGATGTTGACGGTGGAGGTCTCCTGGTTGGCGTACTGCATACCCAGGGTCTCCTTCTTGCCGCCGGAGGCACTGTCGCCCGTGCTGGGCTCAAATACGCCGATGCGTACAACGTTGTCGCTGCTACCGGCGGCGCTGCTGCTGCTTCCGCCGCCTCCGCAGGCCGTGAGGCCCAGGACCAGAACCAGCGCGAGAATCCATGCGATGCTCTTTTTCATTTTTGTTTTTCCTCCTGTCAATTACAACTGTCCTTAATTTGCGGACAATTTGTAGAATACATTTTAATATAGCATATTACAGGGGAAAAAGCAACTCATTTGTGGACATGGTTCGGGGGCGCCGTTACTGTCGGGACGCCCTTCAGGTCAGCTCCGGCGGGCGCATGCTTCTCCGGGCCTCGTCCTCCAGATACGCAATAAACTCGTCCTCCGGCAGCGGCGGGCTGAAATAGTAGCCCTGGATCAGATTGCCGCCGGAGCGCTCTGTCTGTTCCAGCTGGGCGAGGGTCTCCACCCCCTCCTGCACCACGTTATAGCCGAGGCTGCGGATCACCCGGGTCAGGCTGTCCAGGAGGCGCGCAACTGTCTTGTTGTGCGCACTGTCCCAGAGAAGGGACTTGTCCATCTTCACGTTTTTATAGCTGCTGCTGATCAGCTGCACCAGATTGGAGTAGCCGGTGCCGAAATCGTCCAGGGAGAAGGTATAACCGATGGCGCGCAGGGCATTCATGGTCTGCTCCGCGATGGGCGTTTCGCCGGTTGAGGCCGACTCGGTGATCTCCAGATTCAGCTTTTGCGCCGGAATGCCGTATCGGGCTCTGATGGCTTCAAAGCGCTCCGCAAGATTGTCGTACATGAACTGGTGCACCGAGAGATTCAGCTCGACATAGGCAAGACCCATTGCGTCCAGACGCTCATTTTGCAGAAACCGGCAGACCTCCTCAAAGACAAACAGACCGATTTCCCGAATGACGCCGCATTGCTCCGCGATGGGGATATACACCTCCGAGGACAGCTCCCGCAGCGGCCCGCTGTCGATGCGCAGCAGCGCCTCCGCCGCCACCGTGCGCCGGGACTCCGCCGACCAGATGGGCTGATACCAGACCCGGAGCAGCTTTTCGTCCACAGCCTCCCGGAGCAACTGCTCAATCCTTCTGTCGCGCTGATAGGCGGAGAGCTCGTCAAAGGGTACCAGCCGGGACCCCATGCCTGTTTTCAGATGCTCCACCGTCAGCAGCTCCGTCAGCTCGTCCAGGGTCGACACGTCCTCCGGAACGCGTATGATGCTGACCGCGGCCTCCAGCCGGAGCGTTGCCTCTCCGGTTTTCCATTCCTGCTCAAACCGTTTCAGGATTGCATCAGCCCCCGCGGCAGCCTCCTCATCCGCCTTGTCGGGATAGAGGATGGCAAAATCCCGGCTTCGATAGTTGTAAAGCCGCTGCTCCGAGGAGATGGAGGTCAGCCAGGCGGAGACCTGCATGAGGAGGTTGTCCATCTCCCGTCCGTGAAACAGCCTGGAAAACAGCTCCAGATCGGTCAGCTTGACCAGGACAATACGGCAGCTCTGGTCAGTCTCGATCAAACGCCGGCTGGCATCCACCAGAGCGACGCGGTTCAGCGCCCCGGTGACGGGGTCTATGTGCCCGATGCGCTCCTCCAGCATGATCATCATACCGAGAAAGGCCAGCGATTCGGAGAACAGCTCTACCATCACCTCGGAGCGCACCCCCTGGATGACAATGCCCAGTGCAGACAGCGTGATCAAAACGGCGATTGCCTGGCTGTTGGCCCGGGAAATCGCCTTTTTGTAGCGAAAGAAGAATAAGAAGCCCAGAAGGATATAGGCAAAGCCGGCGGCATAGATCAGGACAATCAGCGAGCCGCGATGATAGAGGAACTGCTCGTCCATATAAAAGACGAAGCCGGTAAAGCGGTTGGTCAGCACAAGAATTTCGCTGGCCAGATACGGCAGCGAAAAAAGGACGTAAAACCGCCGGCTGCGGCCGATGCTGGCGCCGGTGACATTCATAATGTAGAGCGCAAAGCTGACGGAAAGCGTGATGTGAAAAAAGAAGTAATATGCGTGGAGCTGATACTGCCAGAACAGCACCCGCTCCGATGCAATGGCCTGAAGACGGGCGCCGCCCACAGAGGAGGCTGAGGAGAAAATCGTCGTAACCAGCATGACCAAAAATACAAAATGCTGACTCAGCAGGTTGCTTTTGATTCCCTTTGACAGGTGGTACTGTCTTCTGTTTGCGGTCAAGCTGTAAATCAGGCACAGCAGGGAAAGAACCAGCGCGGCCAGCTCAAGATTTACGATGTTCATCGGATGCTTCCTCTCCGGCGGCGGGGGGTGCCGCCCCTGCCGCCTGCGTCATTTGCCTTTTTCCCTTCGGTGCGGAGACAGTATATCACGACGGATGCGGAAAATGCAATACGAAAGCGCCCCGGGCGCATGGCTACAGCTACTGTTCAGACGCCGGGGGGGGCGCAGGCGCTGCAACAGCTGCGCGCCGCGCCGCGCGCCCTTTCCTGTTGGGGAAAAGCGGCGCTGCCGGTAAATAGTGTAAAAAATTTTCAATACAACTATATTTAGTAGTTGAAAAAAGAAAATGGAAGGACTATAATACAGCGTGAATAGCAGAATCCACAAAAATTGTGGAGCGAAAAGAGGAGGTTTTGTCATGTATGCGATAATCGCATTCATACCCATCATCGTGACCATTGTGCTGATGGTCGCCTTCAACTGGCCCGCGAAGCGGGCGCTGCCTTTGGCCTGGCTGCTTGCATGTATCCTCGGCATTGCCGTGTGGAAAATGCCCGTCGCCAGCCTGGACGGCACCAGCGCCATCGGCCAGACCATCACCGGTTTTCTCAGCGCATTTGAAGTCCTGGTTATCATCTTCGGCGCCATTCTGATTATGAACACCCTGTCCCAGTCCGGCGCTATGGCCGCCATCAACGGCATGTTCCGGGGCATCACCCCCGACGCGAGACTGCAGGCCATCATCATCGGCTTCATCTTCGGCGCGTTCATCGAGGGCGCAGCCGGCTTCGGCACCCCCGCAGCCCTGGCCGCCCCGCTGCTGATCTCCGTGGGCTTCCCGCCGCTGTGCGCGGCCATGGTCGCCCTGATCTTCAACTCCGTGCCGGTCATCTTCGGCGCGGTGGGCACCCCCA
>CAJOPB010000208.1 GCA_905236305.1 uncultured Oscillospiraceae bacterium
CACCGCCGGCGTGGACAGCCAGGTGGATATGGCGCTCAAGTATCCTCTGATGAACGGCTACTGGGCGGACAAGATCCCCGACTTCACCAAGGTTGTCTGCCCCGTCTATCAGACCGCGGGCTTCAGCCACTTCCATCTTCGCGGCTCCATCAACGCCTACCGCCGCTGCCGCAGCAAGCTGAAATGGCTCCGCGCCCACAGAGACTTTGAATGGCCCGACACCTACGATCCGGACAACCTGGAGGATCTGAAGCGCTTCTATGACCGCTACCTCAAGGGCATTCACAACGGCTGGGAGATGACCCCGCGGGTGCGTATCGACATCATGGATGCCTACGACTGCGACTATCAGGTCCGCCGACCCGAGAAGGAGTTCCCCTTCAAGCGCACCCAGTACAAGAAGTTCTATCTCGACGCCTCTGATCCCAAGAACCTCACCATGCGGGATGCCCCCGTCGCCGCGGAGAGCCATGTCTCCTATGACGGCAACACCGGCGAGGTGGAGTTCGACATGACCTTCGACGAGGACACCGAGCTCACCGGCTTCATGTATCTGCATCTCTATGTTGCCCCCGAGAGCTATGATGACATGGATATGTTCATCAACATTCAGAAGGCCGACGCCGACGGCAACTGGATCCCCTGGTACACTCTGGATGAGCCCCATCCCGGCGCGTGGGGCAAGTGCCGCATCAGCGCCCGCGAGATCGACGAAAAGCTGAGCTACAAGGTCAACGGTCAGATGGTCGAGCCCGTTCAGTCCAACCGCCGCGTGCTGAAGGTAAAGCCCGGCGAGATCGTCCCTGTGGACATCCGCATCGTGCCCTCCGCCCGCATCTGGCACAAGGGCGAGAAGCTGCGCATCCAGATTGCCGGCCGCTACATCCGCGAGGGCTGGTTTGAGCCTCTGGCCTGGGATACCGACAACCACGGCAACCAGCTGATCTACACCGGCGGACAGTATGAGTCCTTCATCCAGGTTCCCGTTATTCCCCCCAAATACAAGGCCGGGGAGTATGTGTTCCGGTAAGCCGTCCGCGTCCTCCGCTGACAGCGGCAAATGCCCGGATTTCATTTGACAGCAACAACAGCATAGCCCGCGCCCCGGAGGTGGGGCAGGAAAAGAATTTCGTTTTATTTTGCAGTTTCTGCAGGGAAATCGCATAAAAAGGAGGCGGCGGTATGGTCCTTGGTATCGGGACGGATATTCTGGACATACGCCGCCTTTTTCCGGATTTTCTGCAGCCGGATGACCCTTTTTTACGTTCCGCCTTTACACCGCGCGAGATTGCCCAGGCCGGCACCCGCCCGGAGCCGTTGAAATATTACGGCACCCGCTTTGCCGGGAAGGAGGCCGTGTTCAAGACGCTGGGCGCCTCCCCTGACCTGGTCCGCCGGCTGGCGGATATTGAAATACTGGACGACGAAAACGGCGCGCCCCGCTGCGTCCTCTCCGGCGCCGTCGGAGCATGGGCCGCGGAACGAGGTGCAGAGACGGTCCACATCTCCCTGAGCTGGGACGGTGATCTGGCCGTCGCCTTCGCCGTCCTGGAGGGAAGTCCGGAAAAAACGCAATAGCCAAACCTGAAAGGAGTTGATTCCCATGAGCCTGATCGACGAGCTCATCGCCAAGGCGAAGGAGCACCCGAAAAAGATCGCCCTGCCGGAGTGCGAGGCGGACAAGACCCTTTTGGCGGCCCGGCGTGTGCTGGACGAGGGCATCGGCATTCCCGTGCTGGTAAACGATCCTGCGGTCATCGCGGAAACCGCGAAGCGCTGCAATGTATCCACCGAGGGGATGACCATCGTGGATACCACCAATGAGGCGCTGCTGGAGGATATGGCCAATCGCTATGTCCTCACCGACAGTGCCGCAAAGACCATGCTCTCCGCCAAAGGCGTCAAGCGCAAGGCAAAGAACCCCATGTACTACGCCATGCTTCTGGAGGCCTGCGGCGACGTGGACGCCACCTTCTGCGGCCATGTCAACACCACGGGCGACGTGCTGATCGCTGCCCAGGCCTGCATTGGGATGCAGGATGGCGTGGAGGTCTCCTCCCTGTTCGCGCTGGCCGAGATCCCCGGCTTCACCGGCAGCGAGGGCCACCGGCTCGCGCTGGCCGACTGCGCACTGGTGGTGGACCCCGATCCCGAGGATCTCGCCGGCATTGCCATCTCCACCTGCGACAACGTGGCCGCCATCATGGGCTGGGAGCCCCGCTGCGCGTTCCTAAGCTTTTCCACTGCCGGCAGCGGCAGAGGCGCCAGCGTAGACAAGATGAAGGAGGGGATCCGCATCGTGCGGGAGAGGCGTCCTGATCTCAAGGTGGACGGAGAATTCCAGCTCGATGCCGCGCTGAAGCCCGAGGTCGCCGCAAAAAAAGTTCCCTGGGAAAGCGAGGTTGCCGGCAAGGCCAATATTCTGATTTTCCCGGACCTCAACGCGGCCAATATCGGGATCAAGATGATCCAGCTTTTTGCCGGCGGCGCCGGCTATGGCCACACCCTCAGCGGCTTCCGCAAGCCGGTGGCGGACTCCTCCCGGGGTGCCACCGTAGAGGAGATTGTGGGCGACATCGCCATGGTTGCCATCGCCGCGAACTGAAGCATGATTTCTTCCCGGAGACAAAGAGGGAGCATCGAAAAAGGAGACGAATAACCAATGGGATATAAAATCTTTACCCTCAGCCCCGGCTCCACCTCCACCAAGCTGGCGGTGTTTGACGGTGAGCAGCAGCTTTTCAAGGCCAATGTACGTCACGACCCGGATAAGCTGAAGACCTTTGCACGGGTCAGCGAACAAAAGCCCTATCGTGTGGAGACCATTCTGGAAAACCTGAAGGAGGCCGGAATCGACATTGCGGACATGGACGCCTTTGCCGCCTATTCCGGTGGTCTGGTCAGCACCCCCGGCGGCATTTTCCCGGTCAACGAAAAGATGATCGAGGACTGCTCCTCCGGTCGTCTGATGGAGCATCCGGCCATCCTGGGCGCCCAGATTATCGACGACTTTTCCAAGCGTACCGGCAAGCCTGCCTACCTGGTAAATCCTCCGGATGTGGACGAATTTGAGGACGTGGCCCGCATTACCGGTCTCAAAGGGATCTACCGTGAGAGTCATGTCCACGTGCTCAACCAGAAGGAGGTTGCCATCCGCGCCGCCGCAGAGCTGGGCAAGAAATATGAGGAGTGCAACTTCATCGTCTGCCACGTGGGCGGCGGGCTCTCCATTACCGCCCAGAAGCAGGGACGTATCGTGGACGGCAACGACGTGCTTAACGGCTCCGGTCCCATGTCCCCCAACCGCTCCGGCACCGTTCCGCTGCTGCCTGTGGTCAAGATGTGCTACTCCGGAAAGTATACCCTGGATGAGATGAAGGCCAAAATCTCCAAGGCCGGCGGCCTTGCCTCCCTGCTGGGCACCGATGACGCCATGGAGATCAACCGCCGCATTGACAGCGGTGACAAGTGGGCCGAACTGGTCTACCGCGCGTTTGCCTACATTCTGGCCAAGGAGATCGGCTCCTACGCCTGCGTGCTCCAGGGGAAGATCGATGCGATCGTCATGACAGGCGGCGTCAGCAACGACAAGCGCTTTATCGAGCGCATTCGGGAATATGCCGGCTGGCTTGCACCCATCATCGTCTACGGCGGTGACTTTGAGATGGAGGCGCTCGCCTCCGGTGCGGTCCGGGCCCTCAGCGGCGCGGAGGCGCTGCAGGAGTATACGGGCATCCCCGTGTGGAGCGGCTTTGACTTTGAGCCCGCGGAATGATTCTGTCGGATTGTACAAAATTTTATTTGTGATTTTGTGATGTATAATTTGCACGCAGGTTTTTGTGAATAATATACGATTCTGTAACAGTTTTTTGTCTGATGCGGGTCAGATTACCGAAAAGTAAGTATTGCGAAGTTCGCAGGCGATCGGTATAATAGGAACGGTTGTTGTTACCATTTATCAAAAATTATCAGGAGGATAGCAGCAAATGAAGAAACTGGAAGCGGATGTCGTCGTAATCGGTTCTGGCCCCTCCGGCCTGGCCGCCGCCGCCCAGGCCGCCGAAAACGGCGCCAAGGTCGTTGTCTATGAAAAAGCCAACGTCTCCGGCGGCGCCGCCAACATGGGCATGGGCCCCCTGGGCATCGGCACCAAGTACCAGAAGGCCATGATGGTAGACGCAGATGTGGAGCAGCTCTTTAAGGAGTTTATGGACTACACGCACTGGCGCTCTGACGCCCGACTGGTGAAGCGCTACTTCGAATCCAGCGCCGACACCATCAACTGGCTGGAGGAGACCTGCGGCGTCGAGTTTGCCGGCGCTTATAAGTATTTCCCCAAGAGCCACGCCACCTGGCACATCGTAGCGGTCAACGGCGGCATCGGCCGCAACGGCGGCGCCATCATGAACAAGGCCATCCGCGAGCACGCGGTCGAGAACGGCGCGGAGTTTTTGATGGAGACCCCGGCGAAG
>CAJOPB010000209.1 GCA_905236305.1 uncultured Oscillospiraceae bacterium
CGGATACTTCATCGAGGCAGACCTGCCCTCTCCCACCATGGGCTATCCCGGCGCGCTGGGCATTGACCTGACCGCTGAGGCGGGCGACTATGCCAAGATTCTGGAGAAGGTTGAGGCCGCCATCGTTGAGAAGGGCGGCGCCGGCCGCTTCGGCACCTGGGCCTACTCCTATGGCTACACTGTTTCCGCCGGCCTGGCACAGCATGCGCTGAATGTCATCAACGGCGAGAGCGAGCTGCTGGACATTGACGACATCTCCAAGGCTTATGAGGTGTTCTCTCCCGGCGCTGCCTGGAACGGCTCCAACTACACCAACGCCCAGACAGAGGTGAAGGCTGACAACACCTTCCTGATCTATCAGGATACCTATATCATGGGCGATCCCGGTCACTATATGGGCTCTACCTCCATCGAGGTTCCGGAGAAGTATTTCACCATCGCGTAAAAAAGACCGGCACTTACAACAGTTTTTGAAGCGGGAGGGAGGAACAAAACTCCCTCCCGCTTTCCATAGGCACAACCAATGACCGGAGGCAAGATATATGAGTAATGCTCCTCTTTTGGAAATGAGGAACATCAGCAAGGACTTTTTCGGCAACAAGGTTCTGGTAGACATCAACCTCAGCCTGCGGGAGGGCGAGGTGCTGGGCCTCTGCGGTGAAAACGGCGCCGGAAAAAGTACCCTGATGAAGATCCTCTTTGGAATGGACGTCATCCGGGAGACCGGCGGCTATGGGGGTGATGTTCTGCTTTGCGGGGAAAGGGCCGAGTTTGCCACACCCTTTGACGCGCTGGCCGCCGGCATCGGCATGGTTCACCAGGAGTTTTCCCTGATCCCCGGCTTCACTGCCACGGAAAATATTCTGCTGAATCGGGAACCAAAAAAACACAGCGTTCTCTCCGAGGTCTTTGGCGACCGGCTCAACGCCCTGGACCGCAGGGAGATGGACCAGCGGAGCGCAGCCGCCATTGATAAGATGGGCGTCCACATTGACGCGGATATGACGATCAACAGTATGCCCGTAGGCCACAAGCAGTTTACGGAGATCGCCCGGGAGCTGAGCAAGGAGCAGCTGCGGCTGCTGATTCTGGACGAGCCCACCGCAGTTCTGACCGAAAAGGAGGCGGAGGCTCTCCTGGAGTCCATCCGCGGCATGTCCCGCCGGGGTATCGCCATTATCTTTATCACCCACCGGCTCCACGAGATTCTGGCAGTGTGCGACAAGGTGGTGGTTATGCGGGACGGCCGGGTGGTGCAGGACTGTCCGGCAAAGGAGACCTCTGTCCCGGAGATCACCCGGCAGATGGTGGGACGGGACGTGGACCTGGCCGGCGGCGAAGCGCGGGAGGTCCGGGATCTCAGCAGCGCGAAAAATATTCTCTCCGTCCGGGGCCTCTGGGTGGACATGCCCGGCGAGCTGGTGCGGCACGTGGACCTGGATGTCAGAGAGGGCGAGATCCTGGGCATCGGCGGCTTGGCGGGCCAGGGCAAGCTGGGCATTCCCAACGGCATCATGGGCCTCTATGAGGCGGGCGGCAAGGTGGTGTTCGACGGGGCAGAGATCCCCCTGAACAACCCCCGTCGCTGCCTGGACTCCTCCCTCGCCTTTGTCTCAGAGGACCGGCGTGGCGTAGGACTGCTGCTGGACGAGAGCCTGGAGTGGAATGTCGCCTTTCCTGCCATGCAGATTCAGAACAAATTCCTGATCCGTCTTCTGGGCGGACTGATTCAGTGGCGGGACGCCAAAGCCATCCACGCGGTGACGGAGAAATACATTGACGAGCTCGCCATCAAATGCACCGGCACCCGCCAGTCGGCCCGGGAGCTCTCCGGCGGCAACCAGCAGAAAATATGCCTGGCAAAGGCATTTGCGCTGGAACCGAAATTCCTGTTTGTATCCGAGCCCACCCGCGGAATCGACGTGGGCGCAAAAGCCCTGGTCCTGGATGCTCTGCGAAGGTTTAACCGGGAGAGCGGCGTCACGGTGGTGATGATCTCCTCGGAGCTGGAGGAGCTGCGAAGCGTATGTGACCGCATAGCCATCATCTCTGGCGGCCGGGTCTCCGGCATCCTGCCCGCGGCGGCAGCCAGCGAGGAATTTGGTATGCTGATGGTCAGCAAGGTAGTTTAAAAGGAGGTGAGGTCATGCGTAACGAATCGAAAGATCAGAATCTGAACAGTCCGTCGAAGCCGCAGGACGTGCGCAAAACGGTTCCTGCCCCACAGCAGGCTGCGGAGCTGGAAAAGGCCCAGATGGGACCTGTCAGGGCCCTGGCGGCTTCCTTTGGCCTGCCGCGCCTGATTATCACGGCCTTTCTGCTGCTGATGTTCATTGCCGCGCCCATTGTGGGCAACGATTTCTGGACACAGATTTCCAATGTCATCAACCGCTTCAGCTGGAACGCAATTCTGGTGCTGGCCATGGTGCCGATGATCCACTCCGGCTGCGGCCTCAACTTCGGCCTGCCCCTGGGCATCATCTCCGGACTGCTGGGGGCCACCCTGTCCATAGAATTCGGCTTTACCGGCGCAGCGAGCTTTTTCATGGCAATTTTGATCGCCACTCCCATTTCCGTGGTTCTGGGCTGCGGCTATGGCTGGCTGCTCAACCGTATCAAGGGCGGAGAGATGATGATCGCCACCTATGTGGGCTTCTCCTCGGTCTCCTTTATGTGTATGATGTGGCTGCTGCTGCCCTACCACAGTCCCACCATGGTCTGGGGCTTTGCCGGCAAGGGCCTGCGCACCACCATCTCCCTGGAGGGCTTTTACAGCGAGGCGCTGGCAAGACTTCTGCGTATCCAGATCGGGAACCTGAGTATCCCCACCGGCACGCTGCTGTTCTTCGCCCTGATGGCGTTTCTGATGTGGGCCTTCCTCCACACCAAAACCGGCACGGCCATGACCGCTGTGGGCTCCAACCCCACCTTTGCCCGGGCCGCCGGCGTCAACGTGGACCGGATGCGCCTGCTCAGCGTGGTGCTGTCCACCTGGCTGGGCGCTCTGGGTATCCTGGTTTATGAGCAGGGCTTCGGCTTTATCCAGCTGTACAACGCGCCCTTCTATATGGCGCTGCCTGCGGTGTCCGCCATTCTGATCGGCGGCGCCAGCGTGAACAAGGCGTCCATTGTCAATGTGCTGATCGGCACCTTCCTGTTTCAGGGTATGGTGACCATGACGCCGACGGTGATGAACTCCATCATCCATACGGATATGAGCGAGGTTATCCGTATCATCGTTTCCCAGGGCATGATCCTCTACGCCCTGACCCGCAAATCGGAAGGAGGCAGTCACTAATGGAATCCAGCGAAAAAAAGAACCTCGGCACAGCGATATTGGAATTCATTCGCAACAACATCGTGCCGATTATGTTCATTGTGATCTGCTTTTTCTGCATTCCGCTCTCCGGCTTTTCCCCCAGCTACCTGATCAATGAGATCGTCACCCGCATGGGGCGCAATATTTTTCTGATTCTCTGTCTGCTGATCCCCATTATGGCCGGCATGGGTCTGAACTTTGCCATGACGCTGGGCGCCATGGCAGGGGAGATTGCGCTGATCTTTGTCTCTGATCTGCAAATCTGGGGCATCCCCGGCGTGATCCTGGCTATGATCTTCTCCATCCCCTTTTCCATCCTGCTGGGCCTGCTCTGCGGCAGCATCCTCAACCGGGCGAAGGGGCGGGAGATGATTACCAGCTATATCATCAGCTTTTTCCTCAACGGTCTTTATCAGCTGGTTGTGCTGTTTATGATGGGCTCCATCATACCCATCCGGCATTTCTCCATCAAGCTCCCCCGGGGCTACGGCATCCGCAACACCGTGAGTCTGCTGAATATGCGCCAGTGCCTGGACAACCTGCTGGCGGTATATATCCGCGGCGTAAAGATTCCGGTGCTCACCTTCCTGATTATCGGTTTGCTGTGCCTGTTTATCATCTGGTTCCGCAAGACCAAGCTGGGTCAGGACATGCGGGCCGTGGGTCAGGATATGCAGGTGGCACGGGACGCGGGCATCAATGTGGAGCACACCCGGCTGATCTCCATTGTGATCTCCACGGTGATGGCAGGCTTCGGCATGATCATCTATCTGCAGAATATGGGCAATCTGTCCACCTATTCCTCCCACTCCCAGATCGGCATGTTCTGCATCGCCGCCCTGCTGGTGGGCGGCGCCAGCGTGGACAAGGCCTCCATCGGCAACGTGTTTCTGGGCGTGATACTGTTCCACACCATGTTCATCGTGGCGCCCTCCGCCGGCGCTGCCATCACGGGGGACTCCATGATCGGAGAATATTTCCGCGTGTTTTGCTCCTATGGCGTCATCACCATCGCGCTGGTGATGTATGAGTCAAAGAAGCGCCGCAGCCGCAGCCGCAGCGCCCAGGAGCTTGCACGGGCTGCCGCCCGGGAGACGGAGAGCGCAGGAAAGGCGGCGGTAAAATGAGCGCACGGCGGATTATTGTACGCATCGGCTTTGTACTGCTGCTGGTGGTGCTCGCGGCAGTCATGCTGGTCATCGGCCGGGGGCATACGGTCTATTTTGACAACAAGACCCTGGAATACGAGGGACAGACCTATTCCGCACCCTACAGGGTGGTGGTCTATATCAAGGGCCAGCCGATCGCCAAGCTCAAGGCGCGGGAGCGCGGCATGAAGACCACCATCGGCCAGAGCTTCGGCATGGCGCTGGGGATCACCCAGGAGAAGGACGGCGAGGAGCAGATTATCGAGTGCTTCCAGAAGCTGCCCTACAACATGGACGGCGTGATCATCAACCTTCCCGGTTATCTGGCCGGCCTGCCGGAGGAGGCATATATTTCCGAATTTGTCGCTGCGCCTCCCGCAGAGGATGAGGACGAGGCGCCCGGTGAGGATGAGGAAATGCTCATCGACGCGGAGCTGTGACAAGATCAGGGCCCTTCGGAGCTTTGCGCGGAAATGAATGATAAAAAAATGATGTGTCCCACCCGAAAAGGGCAGGACACATCATTTTTATACCGCGCTCCCCAAAAAAATGTGAAAGCGTCCTGCCGCGCCGAAGGCGCGCCTTTGCAGGATCCCCGGTCAGCTGCGGCACTGAAACTGAATGTCCGCATCCCGGGCGCGCACGATCCTGTTTCGCTCTGCCGCGGCGTCGGTCCGATCAAAATGCGTATAACCGATTTCCCACAGGCAAAACACGCCGATTTGGCCGATGATCGACAGGAGAATATCGGGGAGAAGCGAATGGACTGCCAGCTCGCTGCTGCCCCAAAGGGCGGCGGCCGTGATCAAAATCAAAACCGCCACACGCAGGTAACGCCGCTTCAGGTAACGGACGATTTTTTGGTATTCATCCTCGTAATGCGAACGGTAGGATTCCACAAAAATATTCTGCAGGGGCTGCGTAACCTGATCGGACATAATTGTCAGGGTCATCGTGTCTCCGCTGTATTTTTCCACGAATTGATTCACCGCATCGTATACGACTGTATTGACCTCCGCATGGGGCAAAAGGATATATTTGTTGAACATCTCATCCTTTTTCAGCCGCAGCACCAGCTCCCGCTCGTCCATGCGGGCGGTTTTGACCGTTTCATTTTCATTGGAACGGTTTCTTTTCTTATATGCGCTCATCTCTCCCACTTCCCAAATGCAGCATGCTGCTTTTCTTTCAACAATCTGATGTCCCGCCCGCCGGGGCGGGATTGTGCCCCAGCGCAGGGACGCGGCGATGCTGTTTCCCGGGCAGAAACAGCAAAAAAGAGAAGCTATCCCCTCCCTCCCGGGGAGGGGATAACCGGTTCCGGCTTCTGCGGGGGATTAAATTATTTTATTTTAAAATCTCCCGCAGCGTGCGAAACAGCTTGTCGATCTCGATGGGCTTGCCCACATGGCCGTTCATGCCCGCTGCCATGGCATTCTGCCGGTCCTCCTCAAAGGCATTGGCAGTCATGGCGATGATGGGGATGCCGCTGATCTCGGTTTCCAGCGCGCGAATCTGACGGGTGGCCTCATAGCCGTTCATAATGGGCATCTGTACGTCCATCAGAATCAGGTCGTACTGTCCGGGCTCCGCGCTTTTCAGCTTTTCCACCGCAACCGTTCCGTCGTTTGCGGTGTCCAGTACAAAGCCGGCCTCCTCCAGAATCGTGACGGCGATCTCCTGGTTGATCTCGTTGTCCTCCACCAGCAAAATCTTTTTTCCCGCAAAGGCCGTGGTGTCGTCCGCATCCTGCTCCGGCGCGGCGGTGAGAAGCCCCTTGGAGCGCAGCAAAATATCACGCAGCTCCGAGAGGAAGATCGGCTTGGAGCAGAACGCAGTGACCCCGGCCTCCCGCGCCTCGTCCTCCACGTCGGACCAGTCATAGGCCGTTAGGATAATGATGGGCTTTTCCTGCCCCACCAGCTTGCGGATCCGGCGCACGGTCTCAATGCCGTTCATGTCCGGCATCAGCCAGTCGATTATATATGCCTCAAAGCCCTCGCCCTGCTCCAGCGCCAGCTTGGTGCGCAGCACCGCCTCCTTGCCGGAGGTGGTCCAGTCCGAGCGCATACCGATGCTGCTGAGCATTCTGGTCAGGCTTGCGCAGGTGTTGTAATCGTCGTCTGCCACCAGCGCCCGCAACCCCTGAAATTCCGGCACGATCTCCGCCTTGCGCTTGCTGCCGCTGATGCGGAAGCAGAGGGAGATGATAAACTCCGTTCCCTTGCCCTCCTCGCTCTCCACCTCTACGCTGCCGTGCATCATATCCACAATATTCTTGGTGATCGCCATACCCAGGCCCGTGCCCTGAATGCCGCTGACGGTGCTGGTGCGCTCCCGCTCAAAGGGCTCGAAAATGTGCTGTAAAAACTCCTGGCTCATGCCGATGCCCGTGTCCCGGATATGAAACTCATAATTGGCATAGCCCTCCGGCGCCCCCGGGCGCTGGACGATGCGCACGCTGACGGTTCCACCGGGCTTGGTGAACTTCATCGCATTGCTCAGCACGTTCAGCAGCACCTGGTTCAGCCGAAGCTTGTCGCAATAGATGTCCTCGTCCACCACATCCAGCGTGTCGATGAAAAATTCCAGCTGCTTTGCGCTGACATCTGCCTGGACGATGGTCTTGAGGTCGTGCATGATGCCCGGCAGGGAGCACTGCTGCTCCTCGATCTTCACCTTGCCGCTCTCGATGCGGCTCATGTCCAGCACGTCGTTGATGAGGCTCAGC
>CAJOPB010000210.1 GCA_905236305.1 uncultured Oscillospiraceae bacterium
GACGGAAAAAGGAAAAATCAATCTGGCAAAGCTGTCCCTGAAGCTGCCGATCCTTGGGGAGATCCAGCAGCTCAACGGTTCCGCCCAGTTCAGCAGCACCATGGCCGCTTTGCTGGGCGCGGGCCTGCCTATGACAAAGGCCGTGGCCATCACGGCAAGGGTTCTGGAAAATTATTATCTGCGTACAGAGGCCGTAAAGCTTACGGAGCAAATCGAAACCGGGCGCGGCCTCGCGGAGTGCATGGCGGAGCAGGGCGTCTATCAGGACATTCTGGTGGACATGTGCGCCGTGGGCGAACAGTCCGGAGAGCTGGACAAGACGCTGCGCACCGTCAGCGCGTATTATGACGCGGAGCTGGATGAGGCGACGAAGCGGGCGCTGGGGCGGTTGGAGCCGGCGCTGCTGGTCTTTATCGCGGGCTTCGCGGGCTTTATCGTCATCGCCATCTATATGGCCATCTTCGCCATTTACGGCGGCATGTAGGGAAACATCCGGCGCGTCAAAACGCCGCTTGTATTATATTAGAATCAAGAAAGGAAACAGGAGGAAACAAAATGAAACTTCACGCAAACAAAAAAGGCTTTACCATGGCCGAGCTGCTGATCGTCGTTGCGATCATCGCGGTCTTGGTGGCCGTGTCCGTGCCCGTGTTCAGCCGCCAGCTTGACAGCGCCAGAGCAGCCACCGACGCCGCGAACATCCGTTCCGGATATGCACAGGTTGCCAGCGCTATCTTGCTCGATGATAGTTCTACAACAAAGTATTATTTGAAGTCCGACGGAACCGTCGGTAAGGCAACCACAGATGCCACTTATACTTGCAAAGGTGCCTCTGGAAAACTCAAAAGTGATACTGCTGATGCTTCTTCTGGTGAACAATATATTGGCTCCACGAAGATTGGTACTGAAGCAAATGACTTAAAATGGGAGAAGGGTGACAAAGTTTGGTATGAATATAATGATTCTACCAGTTCAATAACAGTAAAAGCGGGCTCATCTGTCAGCTAATAATTAACACATTCCCACATAAAAAGACGGGCTCCGCTCGATGGAGCGGAGCCCTGATTTTTGGGTGGGAGTCTGATTCCACAGAAAGGACCGGAACCCATGCTGCCAATCGAATTACACGGCGGCGCGCTCGTCTATTTCAGCGTACTGGCGCTGGCGCTGGGCGTCGCGCTGGGTTCCTTTCTCAACTGCGCCGCCTGGCGCATCGCGCGGGGGGAGTCCTTCGTCCGCGGCCGCAGCCGCTGTCCCGCCTGCGGGCGCACGCTGAGTCCCGGAGAACTGGTGCCCATTTTGAGCTGGCTTTTCCAGAGAGGCCGCTGCCGGGGCTGCGGAGCTCCGATTTCTCCCCGCTATCCGCTGACGGAAGCGGCCTTTGCCCTTCTGACCTGGCTGACGCTGCTGCGCTGCGGGCCGGGCGTGGAGTTCCTTCGGGACCTGGGCTTTTTCTGCTGCCTGTTCTGCCTGACGCTGACGGACCTGGAGATCGGAGAGATCCCCGACGGCTGCCTGATCGCCGCCGCCGTCATATGGGCGCTCGCCTCCCCTTTTCTCATGACCTGGGGCGGCGTCCTCCGAAACCTCGGGGCTGGGTTGTTTTACGGCGCGGCCCTTCTGGGCGTCTCCCTGGTACTGGATCGGGTGCTAAAAAAAGACAGCCTCGGCGGCGGCGATATCAAGCTGTTCGCCGCGGTGGGGCTGTATCTCGGATGGACAGGCACGCTTTTTGTTCTGGTGCTCTCCTGCCTCCTGGGGCTGGCGCTGGCCGCGCTGCTGCGGCGCCGGGCCGGAGAGCCATTCCCCTTCGGCCCGGCCATCGCGGCCGCCGCAGCGCTGATGCTGCTCTACGGTCAGGGCGTCACCGCGTGGTATCTCGGTCTTTTGGGACTGTAAACGTCCCGCCGAAACGCAAAAGAGAGGATCATCATGGCTAGAGGAAAAATACTGGGGGTCGACATCGGCTCTTCGACGATCAAGCTGGCCCTGTGCAAAAACGGGTATCTGGTCCGCTGCGCCACCGTGGAAATGCCGCGGGACCTGATGTCGCTGGCGACCAACCGTCTCTCCAACACCCGTACCTAGGCGGTGCTACTGCGCTCCGCCATGCGTGAGAACGGTATGCACGC
>CAJOPB010000211.1 GCA_905236305.1 uncultured Oscillospiraceae bacterium
ATGAACTTCAGATGCTTCTGAGGGTCTCCGAGCTTTTCCAGCAGCTCCTTCGTGCGGCCCAGGCCAAGCCGTGTGGTGCTCCAGCCGTAGTCCTCGATATATGCGATGGCTTCCTGTTTTGTCATGCTGTTCCTCTCCTGTCACACCGATTTCCCATATGCCTTGCGGATGGGCCACTTCGAAGGTGATCTTCACGCTGCAGGTGTCCAGCGCCAGACAGCCCAGCACAGCGCACATGGCGGACAGCATGGCGTCCAAAGCCAGCTGTCTTGCCGTGATCTGTTTCATGAAAAAACTCCTTTCATGGCCAATGCCACAAAAGGAGACTTCCATGGTCCGCTCTCCCCATGCCGGAGCGAGCGGACGAAACGCGGCCCGCCTTCGGTTGGCAGCGGAATGCGGAACCGGCACCGCGGTCCCCGGGGGGAGGATGATCTTCGTCCAACGGCAACTTCCCGTCCGTTGGCACTTGACGCGCCGGCTCCTACTCTGCCAGTAAGAAATGTTCACCGGAAGAATACCGCAGCGGGCAGCGCTTGTCAAGCGCTTTTCTGCCGCGGCAAATCTTTTTCATATGGCGCCTTATTTCTTGTATTATGCAGCGGATTCTGATAAAATGGAAATATAAACGGAAAAAGGAGCGCTGGATATGACGCTGTATGAAAAATACCGTGCGAAAAAACGCACGC
The DNA here is from genome assembly GCA_905236305.1 of uncultured Oscillospiraceae bacterium. Classification (GTDB taxonomy): domain Bacteria; phylum Bacillota; class Clostridia; order Oscillospirales; family Oscillospiraceae; genus RGIG7114. Next base: position 690 of record CAJOPB010000211.1, read on the forward strand.
CCGAGGAAGCGGTGCGGGTCATCCACAGCGGCGACTGGGTGGATTACACCACCAATCTGGGCTTCCCGGTCCTGCTGGACGCGGCGCTGGCAAAGCGCCGGGATGAGCTGCGGGATGTGAAGATCCGCGGAAATCTGATCTTCGGACCGATTCGGACCGTCGAGTGCGACCCGAAGCGGGAGCACTTTATCTACAACAGTTGGCACTGCTCCGCCTATGAACGAAAGCTCTCCGACGAGGGACTTTGCAGCTTCATCCCGATGATTTTCCGGAATGTCGTCCCCTACTACCGCCATTTCCTCACCGTAAATGTGGCAATGGTCTCCGCCGCCCCCATGGACAAGCACGGCTACTTCAACCTCTCCTGCGCCGCCGGCGTGGCCCGCGGCATCCTCGACAAGGCGGACTATGTGATCCTGGAGATCAATGAGCATCTGCCGGAGATCGACGGCATCTTCGGCGAATACATCCACCTCGACAACGTGGACTGTGTGGTGGAGGGGGAGCACCCTCCCCTGCCGGAGTTTCCCATCGCGCCCCCGACCGAGGCGGAGGAGCGCATCGCCCGGCAGGTCCTGCCCTACATCACCGACGGCTCCACGCTGCAGCTCGGCATCGGCGCGCTGCCCAATGCCATCGGCGCGCTCCTGGCCGACACGGATCTGAAGGATCTGGGCATGCACACGGAGCTTTGCAGCGACGCCTATTACAAGCTGTACCAGGCGGGAAAGCTGACCAACCACCGGAAGACGCTCTATCCGGACAAGGGTGTCATGGGACTGGCCTTCGGCTCAAAAGCCCTCTACGAATGGATCGACCGCAACCCCGGCGTAAACATCGCGCCGCTGGAATACGTCAACGCGCCGGAGACCATCGCCCAGGTCGACAACATGGTGTCCATCAACTCCTGTATTGCCGTGGACCTCTACGGACAGATCAGCTCCGAGAGCGCCGGTACGCGCCATATCAGCGGCACCGGGGGCCAGCTCGATTTCCTCACCGGCGCTGCCATGAGCCGGGGCGGCAAGGCCTTTATCTGCATGACCTCCACCTACCGGGCAAAGGACGGGGCCCTCCATTCCCGAATCCAGCCGAAGTTTTCCGGGGATATCGTGACCAGTCCCCGCAGCCAGGCCTACTACCTTGTGACCGAGTACGGCGTGGTCAACCTCACCGGGCGGACCACCTGGGAGCGGGCGGAGATGCTGATCGGCATCGCCCACCCGGAGTTCCGGGACAGCCTCATCGCGGACGCCGAGGCGCAGGGCATCTGGCGCCAGTCCAATAAAAGGTAATTTCTACTCTTTCGCGTCCTTTACCACGATGGTTGCAAAATATCCTGCGTCCTCCGGGACCGCGCGCACGTCGCGGCATACAATCTCGTTCGGCAGGCCGCAATTGGCCACCATGGCAGCCGACGCGGTCAGATTGTTCTTTTCCAGCAGATCCAGCAC
>CAJOPB010000212.1 GCA_905236305.1 uncultured Oscillospiraceae bacterium
CGCAAATGCCGTCTCATACAATCTTCAACGCGCCTGGCGGCGCTATAAAAAGCAGATTTCTGCTTTTTATTGAAGATTCGTATGAAACCAAGCGGACAGGGAAGGGCTGCCAGAAGCAGCGCCTCCCCTGTCCGTTCGGTTTTATAGAAATTTCGTATCAGCCGCCGGAGGGCAGCACGGAGAAGTGCATGAAGTCAAAGCTTTTCCCGCCGCTCCAGCCGGTGCCCGCCGCGTCGGGGTCGTTGCTGCCGCTGCCGCCCCAGCCCCAGCCGTAGGCCGCGAAGGCCCGGACCACGCTGCCGCCAGGGGCGATGGAGTAGGGGCTTGCCTCGCTGAGGCTGCCGTGGTACGCTCCGGCGCTGCGGCCGGCCCAGACTGCTCCGTCGGTGCCGGCGGGCCACCAGCCGTAGCCGCAGGTCACCCGCTGGCTGCCGGAGGCAAAGCTGCATTCGCAGTTATACAGGGGGTTGATGTCGATGGCGCAGCCCCAGGAGTGGCGCAGCGCGTCGCTGTAGCGGGCCCCACCCACGGAGTAGGCATAGATCGGGAAGCGCTCGGGGTCGTCATAGATCCGCTGGAAGATCCCCCGCACGTCGTCCGCCACAGCCCGGTTTACCGTGAAGCGCACGGTGCCGGATTCCTTTGCGCCCTCCCGGTTGAGCAGCCAGATGGGGACCGTGACCGTCTCCATATAGGGCGCGGCCTCGGCGGCCGAGCTGAAATGGGTCTTGCCGGCGTCGCCAAAGAGCCGCTGCCGCGCCTCGGCGTCGGGGACGGAGCCGTTGAGGTGTCCGTTTTGCAGCCACCGGGCGAAGGACTGCTCCGGAAGAAGCTGCTGTCCGGACCCCCCGGAGACCTGCGGGGCCGCGTCTGCCCAGGCCGGGACGGCTCTCGCGCCCTTCCAGTTGAGCTGGCGGTAGATCACCACCGCGGCCTCCGCCCGGGTCAGGGTCAGCTCTCCGCGAAAGCTCCCGTCCTCATAGCCCGTGAGAAGGCCCTTTCCGTAGGCCTGCTCCACCGCGGCGACATAGCTGCCCGCGGCACTGCTGCCGTTTTGGGGCGCATAGGCGCTGACGGCGGCATAGTCCGGGATGTTTGCGGCGGCGCCGGCGACGGCGGCAGGGGTCTCCATCTGCATGTTTGCGCAGACGTTGTTGAGAATCACCGACATCTCATAGCGGGTGATGGGCTGGTCCAGGGCCTCTGCGGTGCAGGGGAACATGGGGGCGTTGCCCGTGTAGGGGTCCGGGACCAGGATGTTGTTTTCCAGCGCGATGGTATAGTATTCCCCGGCCCAGTGGAGGCTGTCGCGGCTGTGGTCGGACGTAAAGCCCTCCGCGGCCACGAGGGACATTTTTAAAAACTCCCCCCGGCGCACGGGGTTGTCGGGATAAAACCGGGTCACGCCGTCCCTGTCGGCCACGCCGTTGATGATGCCCGGGGTGTAGGTCACGAGCTTTTGCAGCGCGCCGGCATACCAGCTTCCCTCCGCCACATCCGGAAAGGCCGCGGCGCCCGCCGCGCCTGCGGGGGCGCTGCCCGGAGCCAGCAGGGTGATACAGAGCGCTAGCACCGCTCCCGCCGCGCTTCGTTTCAGATTTTTCATTTCCGCTCTCCGCCTTTTTTCTGTTTTTCAGGCAGAGTAATCCGGGAATGTATCTTTTTCACGTCAGAACACAAGTATGCCTCCCGGAGGGCGCGGTGCGCCGGAAAGAAATCTTTGGGCAGGTTGGACAATATTTTGAATTCACACTTGCCGATTTAAGCAAAGTATGATAGACTACCAAGAGCCATTAAAAATAATGTAGGAGGCACATTATGAATTTTCATTTTAATGAAGAAGAACAGGAAATCCTCAACATGCTGCATGACTTCGCCGTGAAGGAAGTCGCGCCGCTCGCCGCTGATGTGGACGAGAACGAGCGTTTCCCCGAGGAGACCTGGCACAAGCTGGCTGAGATGGGCATGATGGGCGTCCCGTTCCCCGAGGAGTACGGCGGAGCCGGTCTGAGCTATCTGACCTACATCGGCGTCTGCGAGGAGCTGGCCAAGCACTGCGCCACCACC
>CAJOPB010000213.1 GCA_905236305.1 uncultured Oscillospiraceae bacterium
ATGAGACGGGTTTTCAGCGCTTTGCGCTGAAAACGCCATGCGTAAGCATGGCATTTCCTGATTAAAGAATTTAATCAGGAAATAGTACTATTTTATAAAGTATCTCCTGCTTTGTTATCCAACGCCGTCCGTTTCGTCCACGTACACGCCGCGGAGCTGGGTGAAATACATCCCGTCAGACTCATCGTTGCTGCTCCAGGTATCCGGATCGGAGTCGACAATGGCATAGTATCCCGGATAGATGTAGACATCCGGGAACACGTCCCAGAGCACATTGCCCGCGCCGGAGCCGCTGCGGCCGGAAGCCTGCCACTGGCCCACCAGCCGTCCGTTGACGTTGAGCCGGCTGTCGCTCCTGCTGTCATACTGATAGAGGGAAATGGTTCCCGGTGTCTGGCCCTGACCATAGTTCCAGTGGTAGGTCGTGATGGCCTGGACGTGGCAGATCCTGCTGTCAAAGGAGAAGGACATGACCCGCAGCGGCTGGCCGTTCACCGTCAATGTGCTGCCGTTTCGCACCGCATAGGTGTTAAAGGAGTCGAGGATGATGGGGTAATCCTCCACATTTTTCCCGCCGGTATAGGGCTCACCGTCCACATAGATGGTCTCCCCACCGTCATTCACCACCGCGCCCTGCTCGCTCCCCATGGTGCTGCCGGTGTCCGGCACTGTGCCGGCGGAGGTGATCTCCGCGGACTCATCCCGTTCATCGCCGTAGGAGGAGCGGATTGTGATCTGGTAATCGCTGCCCGCCTCGGAGGAGGGGAAGCTGACCAGACGGGTGGACGTGCTGTCATCAACATTCAGCATCATATTGCCGGCCGTGGTGGAGACGCTGACGGACTGGTTGACCTGGGTGAAGGTGACCTCAAGCGCACCGTCACCGTCGTCCAGCCGCTGGACCGTATAGCGATTGCCCGGGAGCCAGACCGTGCCCTCAATGGGTGGGGCAAAGATCCCGTCGGGGCTCAGGCCGATGGCCTCCATGGGATAGACATTGCTCTGGAAGGGAATCACCTTGCCGTCCCGAACCTCTGCGGCAACGCCTCCGCTGCCATCCATGATCCGCGCATCCTCATTGACCGAGAGGAACAGCATATTCTCCTCCAGCAGATCTCCTTTTCGGTTTTGCCAGGACTGAAAATAGATGTTGTAGTTGACAAAGGAAATCTGTCCGTTGGGGTCTGTGTCGCCCCAGAACTCCCCGTCAAAGATCTCATAGGACCAGCCGGTATAGCTCCCGCCGCTCTTTCTCAGGGTGATGAAGCGGTCTCCCCGGGGATAGTTTACGTCATAGACCTTCAGGCGGCTCTCCGTGGAGCTGACATTCTCCAGCCCGTAGCCGACAATGGCATGGCCGCCGGTCTGGCCGTTGTGCGTGCCCCAGACCAGAACGATCACCGGGTCCCTGCCGCTGCGCTGAAAGCCCTCAACCGCCGAGGCAAGGGCATCCAGGTCGTCCCGGTTCCGGGCCTTTTCGATATTGGTATTGTCATCCAGCTGGGTGATGTGCATCGCCTCGATAAATTCCTTGACGCTGAGGCGCCAGACATCGCTGCGGTCATCCACAGACAGATCCCAGGCAGTGTCGGCGCGGCTGTTGAAGGCGCTGACGCTGACGCCGTTGCCCGGCTGATAAAACAGCCCGGAGGTGGCGCTCATGCCATAGCAGCTTCCGCCCCAGGTTTTAAAGCGGTTCTGCATCTCCCGGGCCTTCTCCGTGTCACCATAGATCAGGCGAAAACGCTCGTAAGGAATCTGATAGGGCGTGGGGTAGCTGTAGACCCGGGCGTTGTTCCCAAAGGGATAGGAGAGCTTGTTCAAAAGCCCGGAGGGGTCGGTCTGCTCCGGCTCCTCGCCGTGATACATGCAGTTAAATGCGATCTGACACGCGTCCTGCCGGCTGACCGGCATGGTGGGGTCAAAGCTGTCGAGACCCCGATACAGCTCCTGCGCGGAGGCGAGGGCGGAAACACCGGCCTCCCAGTCATTGCCGGTCATACCGGTTTCCTCTGCGTCATAGCCCAGCGCCGCCAGCACCATCTTGCTCCAGGCCGAGCCGGTGAGCGCATCCTTGGGATAAAAGCGCCCGGCGTAGCCGCTGACCAGATTGTTGTTGGAGCAATAGGCGATGTATCCCGCCGCCCAGAAATCTCCGGGGACATCGGTAAAGGCCGCGCGGCTCTGGGTGGAGCCCCGCAGCATCCGTGTCAGAATGGCGCTGGCCTCCGCCCGCGTCAGTGTGCGCTCCGGGCCGAAGCTGCCGTCCGGGTAGCCGGTGATAATCCCTGCCTCAGCCAGGGTTGCCACAGCCGTCGTGTGACGGATGGAGCCCCGGTCGCTGAAGCTGAGCTCTGCCGCCCCCACGGGGATGCCCATGGATAACAGCAGCAGCAGAGCCAGCAGCAGCGCAAAAAATCGTTTTGACATAAGCATGGCAAATACCTCCCTGCCCGTGAATAATATTGTTTCCGGGAGCGGGCTGTGCGGCGCATTTCCCGCCTCCATCCATCTGCCCTTGATGTATTTCATCATATAAGACGGATGCGCAAAGCTCAACCGAAACTGTCTCCGGCCGGAGAAATGACACGAAGCGTGACACTTTTACGGACGCGCGAGGTTCCCGTCAATTTTTATGGAGCGGGGAGAACATTTTTCTTATTTTCTGTGAAAAGTGCATTTTTCGGACTCTGCCGCCGCGTTTTTCTTGACAACGCGCCGGGAAGTGCTAAAATATCACCATTAATTCTTTAGCAAACTAAATCAACAGGAGGCAATACAGAATGAAAAATGCATATCTGAACCGGGTGCTGGACAGCGTCAAGGCCCGCAACGCCAATGAGCCGGAGTTTTTGCAGGCAGTCACAGAGGTGCTGGAGAGCCTGGAGTGCATCGTGGAAAAGCACCCCGAGTATGAGGCCAACGGCATCGTAGAGCGGCTGGTAGAGCCGGAGCGGATGATCATGTTCCGCGTTCCCTGGGTGGACGACAACGGCAAGGTCCAGGTAAACCGGGGCTTCCGGGTCCAGTTCAACAGCGCCATCGGCCCCTACAAGGGCGGCCTCCGCTTCCATCCCAGCGTCAACGCCTCGATTCTGAAATTCCTGGGCTTTGAGCAGGTGCTCAAAAACAGCCTCACGACCCTGCCCATGGGCGGCGGCAAGGGCGGCAGCGACTTTGACCCCAAGGGCAAGAGCGACGCGGAGGTCATGCGCTTCTGCCAGAGC
>CAJOPB010000214.1 GCA_905236305.1 uncultured Oscillospiraceae bacterium
GGCAAATTCGGATTATCGGGAGGAAGCGGCAAAAATTAAAAATTCTTCGTTTATCAGCGTCGTTTCTGTTGGAGAACAAAAATCGGTCGATATCTTGCGGCGCGTGACAGGACTTGATCTTGGAGAAAGTGAAGCCATCGTCTATGCGGATGAAAACAAGGCCGACGTTTTACTTATGGATGAAGCTGCGGGGCGCCGTGTAGCGAAATCAATGGGTTTGCGTATCGTAGGCAGTGTTGGCGTTTTGCTTGCTGCCTTTGATGAACAAATCATGACGGCGCAGGACGTAGATGCCGCTGTGGACACGCTCAGGGGTACAAACCGTCGCATTAGCAAGGACTTAGCTGCCTACGCACAGGAATATGTGCGCAAACAGCAGGGCAAATAAGCAAACTCAAGGTATTATGTAGCCGGGGATCTGGAAACAGGTTCCCGGCTTTTCTATTTATGCGGAAAATCTCCAACTATACAAGCCGTCCGCCCGATGGTACAATGATCCTGTTTTCAGGGCGGAGTAAGTTAGGGCGGAGTAAGTTAGGGAGGAACGGCGACAGAAAGGGGGATTATTGCGCCCTCCGTTCCAAAATTACGACCTGAAAGAAAATAAAACACGGACAGAAATGATCGTAGCAGTCTTTATTGAGGGCTGGGTACGGTCTTTTTTTGTCCCCAGACACGAAGGGAGATCAAAGACATGAGCGAAGCAACCAACAGCAGCTGGCCGTTCGGCGATGCGGGAGACGGCGTGGGATTTGGGGATATTGAGAAAATCTTCAATGCCGGCAGCAGCGCCCCCGCCGGCGACGTAAACCCGTTTGACGCACCGGAACCTCAGCAATCCGCGCAGCCTGTTCCCGACGCAGCGCCGGAACAGGAAGCATCGAAGGAAGAAAACGCGCCTGTAACCGAAGTGCCCCAGCCCGCCCCCGTTCCGGAGACGCCCCCGGCAGCGCAGCCCGCGCAGACGGAAGCTCCCGCGGCGAACCCGCTGGAGGCGGCCTTCACCCAGAAAACCGTGGAGAACGCGCGGAAGGGCCTCTTTGAAAAACCGCCCGTATTCTGCCACAAGAACGCGAAAGACCCCATCGACGACCCGTCAATGACCTTCGAGGAGCTCCGTATCCGCAAGTCCGAGGATTTCGCGGATCTGGAGGAGGGCAAAAACGTGTCATGGATCGTGGAATACTGCGGCATCACCAAGCAGATCAAAGACCCGAAGGGTACCACGATCATTTCCATGAAGGAAAGCATCGAGCGCTCCCGCGAGTTTTTGGACGCGCTGAAAAAGGCGAAGGACAAGAATCCCGACTGCCTTGTGAAGCCGAAGGTGACCATGCAGCGCAAGGGCACGGCGGCCGCCTACAAGGGCAGCTTTCCCTCGGTCGCCGACGCCAGAGCATCGGATAAGGTCATCTGCCTGATCCCCTCCGGTGACGGGAGGATTTACGAGCTGCACAAAACCGAGCAGGGCGAGTTCATCGCCCCAAAACACAGCATCCGCACGTTCGAGACGATCAGGGCCGGGTTTACCCCGGCTCTGCCGCTCATCCCCATGTCCCTGATGGGCCAGATCATCGCCTTCTTCCGCTCCTTTATGAAGGAGAACGAGGAATATGAGGCGCTGGCCATCATCTTCTGGGATAAGGCGGAGCGGAGGTATTTCGCCTACATCCCGAAGCAGACGGTCAGCAAGGACAGCATCAACGCCGACTTGAGCGAGTGCCCTTATGACGACGAGGCGCGGTATATCCGCTATGCGGACATCCACAGCCACAACAGCATGGAGGCGTTCTTCTCCGGCACGGACGACGCGGACGAGCGCGGCACCGGGCTTTACATGGTGCTGGGCGGTCTGGACGAATTCTTCCCTGAGATCAAGGTTCGCATTTCCTGCGGCGGCAGCTTTGTCGAACTCGACCCCAACGTGGTGATCGAGGGGCTGGAACAGCCCTACCCCGGTCAGTGGGACGAGGCCGTGACCTGCGATAAGGGCAAAAAAACAGAAAGCAAGGCAGTAAAACGGCTTGTGGAGGAACTGTTCCATGAAATTTGATATGGAGAAGCCCGTCAAGATCGTCATGCTGGGAGCCGGCGGTACCGGCGGCCATATCGCGCCGCATATCTACCGGCTGCTCTATGCGCTGGATCGGCCCGCGCGGTTTATCATTTGCGACGGCGACGTTGTGGAGCAGAAAAACCTTGTGCGCCAGAATTTCGCGCCCGCCGACCTCGGTTTCAATAAGGCGCGGGTTCTGGCGGAGCGGTATTCCAGCGTGTTCGGCATGGAAGCGGAGTATGTCCCGGCCTTCATTGAGAACCTTGACGCGCTCATGGAGCTGATCAAGCCGCTGCAATGGAAACTGGACCGCTATGACTGGAGAACCCATTCCGAAATGGTGGTACTCATAGGCGCTGTGGACAACAACAAATCCAGGCAGCTCTGCCACAAGGCGTTTTCCCAGTCCAAGGATCTGATCTATATCGACAGCGGCAACGGGGAGTTTTCCGGCCAGGTGGTGTGCGGCGTCCGTAAGAACGGACATACCGTACAGAAACCTGTCGGCAGCGTGTACCCGGAAATGATGAAGGACAAGGGCGACAAATTCCCGACCGAGCTGTCCTGCGCCGAGGCCGCGCAGTCCGACCCGCAGAGTATGGCCGCAAACATCACGGCGGCGACCGCTGTGGTGGATATGGTGTATAACATCCTCACGCATGGGGAGAGCGCCGCGCGGCAGACGGATTTCTCGGCAAAGACGGTCAGGATGCAGACGACGCTCGAAAAACGAAGGAGGAAAGCGGCATGAAAATAACCGTAGACGCAAAGAAATTCGGCGGCGCGGACACAGCTTTTATCCTGCCCATGCGGGCGGCGAACGGCTGGAATCGTCTGGAAACCGCAGCATAACAGACGCATGGGAAGTTTAACGTATCTTGCAGGGCAATGCCCTGCCTGTAAGAAAAAATCTCTTATAGGAATCTACTACTATAAATCAGATAAGGAATATTCTTTCTGCGAAAGATGTGGATTCAGGCAAAGCAATGACACCCATAAAGGAAGCAAGGATGGCAAAAAGGCAGAAAATTAGGAGGCAAACGAAATGAAAACCATCTACATCCCCAAGGGCGAAACCGTGTGCTATGAAACGCTGGAAACGGAGCGCCTGATCGTCCACGGCTGCGTGCGCGTCACCTACGGCATCCACGCCAAAGCCATCATCGGCAAGGGCGTGGTCGTCGCCGGCACAATTGAGGCCGACGATATTCGCGTACGGTGCATCGACTGCGCCTCCGTGATCTGCAAGCGCCTGATCGCGAACAACGTGCAGACGCCGGAGCTGATCGCCAGCGAGTGCGCCGCCGTATCGACGTTCTTGTCCGCCGCCTATGTAAAAACGGGTAGGCTGACCGTCGCGGTCAGCGAGGTGGACGAGGTGGACGCCGACGAGGTGGTAAACCTGGGCGCGAAGCGACGCGGCCTGTTCGGGCTGCTGCTGGCCTCCGCGCTGCGTTCCTTCTGGACAAAACTGACCGCCCCCGCCGCGCGCGGGGCGGACGGCGCGCCTGATGCAACGGCGCCGGAACGTAAGTCGGAGAAATTCACACCTGCCGAAACGAAAAAGGAGCCGGTAGACGAGGAACTGAACAGAGTTATCAATCTGTTCAAACTGACGCGGGAGAGCGGCTACACGCTGCGGATCATCCCCGGCACACCGGAGGAAAACGCGCCCGTCTTTAATTTCAAGACGGAGCAGATCGACCTTCCGGCAGCATAAACGTCTATGTCATAAAAGCGGCAAGGGAAAATTTTTTAATCCCTTGCCCTTTTCCATCGAAAAAATTTTAAGGAGGCTATCACTATGTCAATCATATCTCAGGAAAAGAATATGCGCCGGCTGGCCGATCTTCTGAGACACGACCTCGGTTATCTCCGGGGCGAGAAGGAGTGCGGCCCCAACGGGGACAAGAAAACCTTCCTGCGGCTGGGGAATGTGTTTCTCCGGGCGCTGGCGAAGGATCTCGGCCTGCACAACGTCACCGTCCGTTCCAACCCCGGCGGCATCGCCGTCTCCGGCGACTGCACTCTGATCGGGATGTGGGAGGAAAACGGCGTCTACGTCTGCATCACCCAGACGCACATCAGCAAGCCGATGGCGCTGTACTACCGCACCGTCCGGCACGCGAAGGACTACACCGGGGGCCACAACAACTGGATCTCTGTGGAGGAGCTGGGCAAGCTGTCCTACCGGGAGCTGCTGTCCCGGATCACCGCGCTGAGAAAGGAAGTGGCCGTCTATGGTCTCGCAGCCTGAGAACAGCGGCGACCGCTACTACGCGGCGGAGCGTCTGGCCGAGCTTCGGGCGGACATTCCCCGGCTGATGAAGGAAATGGTGATCCAGCGCGCCAAAGTGGAGCATTTCAAGGATACCGACCGGGAAGCGGCGCGGGACGCCTACGCGGAGCTGATGCGCGCAAGGAAAAGTCTTGTAAGCGATCTCTCCGACGCGCGCCTGTTCCTGCTGGAAGCGGAGGAATATTCTCTTGCTCCCGTCGCGGGGCAGCTCCATGACGGGATGCTCGGATATAACCTTATGAGTACCAACTATAAGCCGGTCTTCGACGCGGTGTGCGCCTTCGCCGGGAAGATCCCGGTCGGGGACACCACCGACGCCAGCGTGATCGGCCGCCTGATGAATAACGTGAAGCTGGGCTACTACCCCACGGACCCGGACAACATCTCGCTGATACTGCGGGGCATCCAGTTCCCGGAGGGTGTGACCACGAACCTGTTCGACCCCTGCTGCGGCTGCGGCCACGCGCTGCGCCAGCTTGCAACCGGCAACAACTGCTACGCCTACGGCGTCGAATTGGACGAAGGCCGCGCGGAGGAAGCGCAGAAGATCTTACACCGCGTCGGCTTCGGCAGCTTTTTTTACAGCGCCGTGAGCCGCGAGGCGTTCCATCTGCTGTTTTTGAATCCGCCGTACCTGTCCGTACTGAACCAGAGCGGCAGCCGGTCACGGCATGAAAAACGCTTCCTGATCGAGAGCATCCCCACGCTGGCCTACGGCGGCCTGCTGATTTACGTTATCCCGTACTACCGTCTCACCCAGGACATTTGCCAGATTCTTGTGGATAACTTTGACGACCTTTCCGTCTGGCGTTTCACCGATGGAGAGTTTCAGAAGTTCAAGCAGGTGGCGGTCATGGGCATACGCAAACGGAGGGAAACCGAATTGCAGGAAAC
>CAJOPB010000215.1 GCA_905236305.1 uncultured Oscillospiraceae bacterium
CACCCGCGATGTCTCTCTGGCGCAGATTCCTGTGGACGAGGTCGTCGCAAACTGCGGGCGGAACAATCCCGATTTCACCTTTGCCGAGCTTCAGGCACTGTATCACTCTGAGCAGATTACCGTTGCCGCGCTGAAAAACAGATAATCATATCTTTGGGGAGGGGAAAACCCCTCCCCAAATTCCGGAGAAAGGAGAGAAAGCATGGCGCAGGAAGTCATTTTTGAAGCCAGGCACATGCACAAGGCCTTCGGCCCCACCATCGCGCTGAAGGATGTGGACTTCACCCTGCGGCGGGGGGAGATTCGGGGACTGATCGGCGAGAACGGCTCCGGCAAGAGCACGATCATGTCCATCGCCTCCGGGATGCAGCCGGCCACCAGCGGTGAAATGACCTATCTTGGCAAGCCCTGGCAGCCCCATAACATGATCGAGAGCCAGCACGCGGGTATCTCCATGATTTTGCAGGAGGCCAACACCATCCCCGGCGTGACCGTGGCGCAGAACCTGTTTGCCGGTCGGGAGGCGGAGTTCTCAAAGCTGGGCATCATCAATATGGGAAAAATGTATCGGGCGGCGGATGCGCTGTTGGACAAGTTTGGCATTGAGAACATCCGCGCCAGAGACCGCATCGACGCCCTGACCTTTGAGGACCGGAAGCTGACCGAGATTGTCCGCTGCGTGGATGACGACACCCAGATTCTTGTCGTGGACGAGACCACGACGGCGCTGTCTCTTGAGGGACGTGAAATACTGTATAAGCTCATCCATAAAATGGCCGGCGAGGGCAAGGCTGTGGTCTTCATATCCCACGACATGGACGAGATTCTGGAGCAGTGCACCGACCTGACCGTGCTGCGGGACGGAGATATCATCGGCCACCTGACGCGAGCTGAAATGGACGCCCCCGACGCGGTGCAGCGGATCCGCTATATGATGGTGGGCCGGGAGATCGGCGAGAAGTATTACCGGGAGGACTATGACCCCTCCTGCTCTCCGGAGGCCGCGCTGGTGCTGGACCACATCTCCTTCGGGCCCATCCGTGATTTCAGCCTGACGCTGCACAGGGGCGAGATCGTTGGCTTCGGCGGTCTGAGCGGCTGCGGGATGCACGAGATCGGCCGGGCGGCCTACGGTCTGGAGAAGCTGGAAGCCGGCTCTGTCACCCGGAACGGGGCCAAAATCAAGGGCTGCCTCAGCGCCATTCAGCACGGCATCGGCTATATCTCCAAGAACCGCGATACGGAATCCCTGATCCTGGACGCGGCGATCCAGGAGAACATCGTCCTCCCCTCCCTGACCAGCCTCAGCGGTCCCGCGATGTTCATCAGCCCGCGGGCGGAGAAAAAAATGTCGGACGAGCAGATCGAATCCTTCCGCATCAAATGCGGCGGGGGGAGCCAGTACGTCAACACCCTGTCCGGCGGCAACAAGCAGAAGGTCTCCTTCGGCAAATGGATGGCAAAGGGCAGCGAGGTCATCATCATGGACTGCCCCACCCGCGGCGTGGATATCGGCGTAAAGCAGTCCATGTACGCGCTGATTGAGCGGATGAAAAAAGAGGGAAAGGCCATCCTGATGATCTCCGAGGAGCTCAGCGAGCTGATCGGCATGGCGGACCGGATCATCATTATGAAGGACTTCGAGGTGACAAAGGAGTTCACCCGCAGCCCGGACCTGAAGCAGACCGACATCATCGAGTACATGATCTGACGGAGGACAAACGCAATGAATGAAGCTGTGATTGAAAAAAGCAGCCGGTCCCCGCTGACATGGCTGAAAAAGCACTCCGCGCAGGCGGCTGCCTACAGCGGGCTGCTGGTCTGCATAATCTTCTTTTCCATCGTAACGCCCATGACCGGGGAGAGCATCTGGTCCATCAACAAGCTCAGCACCCTGATGCAGAACGTGATCGTGCTGGCGTTGATGAGCGTTGGCGCGGTGTTCGTCTACGCCCTGGGCAGCATGGACATCTCCATCGGCAAGCAGGTGGGCCTGTATGCCACGCTGGTGGTGGTGCTGGGCAACGCCACCGGGTCGCTGCTGGGCGGAATTGTGCTGTCCCTGGTGATCTCCGTTGTCATCGGGGCGGTCAACGGCGCGGCAGGCGAGGTGCTGCACATTCACCCGATCATCTCTTCGCTGGTGTTTATGATGGTGCTGACCGGGGTTTCCTCCATCACCTATAACAGCCTGGGCAGCCGCAACGTGGCCCTGAGCGGCGTGGATGTGAGCATCTTCCGCCAGACCTGGTTCATGCTGCTGGCGCTGGTAGTGGAGGTGCTGGTCGTCAGTTACCTTTTTTACTACACCAAGCTGGGCAAGAACGCCAAGGCCATCGGCGCCAACGCGGTGAGCGCCCAGCAGAGCGGCATCAACCTGATCCGGTACAAGATGCTGGCGTACATCATCATGGGGGTCTGCGTGGTGCTGGCCTCCCTGTTCCAGATGGGCTATACCGCCTCCGCCTCGGACTCCACAGGTACAGGCTTTGAGATGAACGTCATGGTTGCGCTGATTCTGGGCGGGATGCCCCTTTCCGGCGGTATGCGTTCCCGCATCAGCTGCGCCATCGTCGGCTCCTTCACCTATGCCCTGCTGGACGTTGGCCTGCCCATGCTGGGAGTACTGCCCAATCAGGTGTTTGTGATCAAGGCCGTTATGTTCCTGGTGGTCGTAGTGCTGACCTGCCGCAAGCGCGGCGGGACGCTGCCGAGATAAGGGGGTGTTGAAATGAAAGCACAAAAGATGTCGGTTTTCAAACGCATCGGGGGGACGCTGCTCCTGCCTGTGGTCATGTTCCTGGCCATGATGTGGCTGTGCTACTCCCACGATAAGGCCAACGTGTTCAACCGGATGCTGATCCCGATCATCCCGAACATCGCCGTGTCCATCGGCTGCGCCCTGGGCATCGGGCTGCAGTTCAAGAACGGGCGCTTTGACTTCTCCGGCGGCTCCATCATGCTGCTCTCGGCGATCTTTGCCGGAAATATCGCGATCAACGCAAACAACAGCCTTCCGCTCATGTGCCTGCTGTGCATCGTGTTCTGCACGCTGTTCAGCCTGATCGTCGGCGTGTTTTACATTTACGCCCGGGTACCGATCATCATCACTACCATCGGCTTCGCGCTGCTGTATGAGTCCATCACCTGCCTGGTGTACTCCGGCCAGGGCATCAACGTCCTGACCAATATGACGCTGAACAAATTTGCCCGCTACCCCTATGCCCTGATCCCTCTGGCCGCCGCGATTGCGCTTTACGCAATCTACAGCTATTTCACCACCAGCGGACGGCAGGGAACGCTCCTGGCAAACAACCAGCAGGCGGCGGTGAATATCGGCGTCAATGAGCGGAAGAACGTACTGATCTCCTATGTGTTCTCCGGGCTGATCTTCGGCTGCGCCACCATCATCTGGATTGCAAAGAGCATGCACAACGCCTCTTATACCTCCATGTCCACTGTGGGCGAGCTGTTCAGCAACATCCTTCCGGTCTTCATCGGATTAATGGTAGCCCAGTTCTGCGGCGACACCATCGGCACCGTCGTGGGCTCCGTTACGCTGTGCCTGCTGTCCTACGGTCTGACCGCCGTCTTTGCCAACAATCTGGGCACTGCCATCTCCAACATCTGCATGGGCGTGTTTATTCTGGCGATCAATGTGGTCTCCGCCCAGGGAAGGAATCTGCTGAAAATGATCGCAAAAGTCTTTACAGGCGGCATGAAACGGGCGTAAAATCAAGAGCAGGAATATGGGGAGCGCGGTCAATGGATTCCGCGCTCCTTTTTCGGAGGAAGAATATGAAACTGAATTTTATCACACCCGCAGAGGAAATCGAATGCCCCCGTCTCTGGAAGGATTTTTCGGCGGACAAGCCGCGCAGAGCAGCGCTGACAATTACCGGTCTCGGCCTCTATCGCGCATTCCTGAACGGAAAGCGGGTAGGTGAGGATTATCTCACACCCGGCTTCAATGACTATGACGCCTATCTGCGCGCGCAGACCTACGATGTAACGGAGCTGCTGGGCAAGGACAACCGCCTGGAGGTCTGGATGGGCAACGGCTGGTATCGGGGCCGCCTGGGCTTTGACGGCGGAAAAAATGCGGTTTGGGGCAATCGTTTTCTCCTGGCCGCACGGCTGGAGCTCACAGGAGAGGACGGGACGGTCCGAGTGGTTGAGACCGACGAAAGCTGGCTGGCAAGTCAGTCCCCCATCATCGGTCGCGGCATTTATGACGGAGAGGTCCGGGACGACACATTGGATCCGGGAAAAGCGGTATCCTGCCTCTTAGCCGGGCAGCATTACAATGTGGAAGCGCAATTTTCCCCGACCATTCGCGTCAAGGCGGAATTAAAGCCCACCCTGATTGTGACGCCCAAGGGGGAGCAGGTCCTGGATTTCGGGCAGAACATGGCGGGAATCATCCGCTTTGTCAACCGTCTGCCCGGGGGCAAGACCCTCCGTATTCAGACCGGCGAGGTGCTGCAGCAGGGTTGCTTCTACCGCGACAACCTGCGTACCGCGCTGAGCGAATTTATCTACACCTCCGACGGAATCGAAAAAGAGGTGGAGCCCATGTTTACCTTCTTCGGCTTCCGTTACGCGAAGGTGGAGGGGGCCGACAGCGTCGATCCCGCGGATTTTACCGCGCTGGTCCTGTCCTCCGATCTGAAGGAAACCCTGCGCGTGGATACCAGCGATCCGCGTCTGAACCGGCTGATGCAAAACAGTCTCTGGGGCCAGCGCAGCAACTTTCTTGACGTGCCTACGGACTGCCCCCAGCGGGACGAGCGCCTCGGCTGGACCGCGGATACCCAGGTATTTGTCAACACCGCCTGCTACCAGATGGACTGCAGGGACTTCTATGCCAAGTTTATGCGGGACCTCCGGGCGGACCAGACGATGTACTACGACGGGGACCTCCCCGCTTTCTGCCCCTCTCTCAGGGGGGGAGCCATCCACGGCGGCGCCGTCTGGGCCGACGCGGGAACCATCATCCCCTGGAATGTCTATCAAAATTACGGCGACAAGGCGCTGCTGCGGGAAAACTATCCGATGATGCGGGACTATGCCGAATACCTGATCCGGGCGGACCGGGAGGCGGGAAACAGCCATGTCGTCTTCCGTTCCTTCACCTTCGGCGACTGGCTCGCCCTGGATGGCATCACGCCCCAGAGCTTCAAGGGCGGCACCTCCGACGCCTACATCCAGGGCATCTACTACTTCAACAGCATTTCCCTGACCGCGCAGGCTGCGCAGGTGCTGGGGGAGCGCGCAGACGCGGAGCGCTATGCCGCGTTGGCGGAGGAGATTCGCAATGCGCTGCTGGACGAATATTTCTCGCCCAGGGGCAACCTCTGCGTGGACACCCAGACCGCCTATGTTCTGGCGCTGTATTACGGCGTTTACCGCGACCGGGAAAAGCTGCTTGACGGCTTCCGACGGCGGCTGGAGCGGGACTTCTTCCGTCTCACCTGCGGCTTCACCGGCGCGCCGCTGCTGCTGCCGGTGCTGCTGGACAACGGCATGACCGACCTGGCCTACCGGATGCTGCTGACCGAGGAATTTCCCGGCTGGCTCTATGCGGTGAAGCTGGGGGCCACCACCATCTGGGAGCGTTGGAACAGCCTGAATGAAGACGGCAGCATTTCCGGGACAGGCATGAACAGCCTGAACCACTATGCCTACGGCTCGGTCTGCGAGGCGGTGTACAGCCGGATCATGGGTCTGCGCAACGCCGCCCCCGGGTGGAAGAAGGCCACCGTTGCCCCGCACATCGACGGAAGGCTGCATCACGCCTCGATCCGCTTTGATTCCCCCGCGGGGATTTGGGAAACCGGCTGGCGTATCGCGGTTGACGGCACGGTTACGCTGAAGCTGGCTGTGCCGGAGGGCGCGGAGGCCCATGTGGTACTGCCAGACCACCCGGAACACCGCACAGAGGATGTCGGCGCGGGAGATTACGAGTGGACCTGGACGCCCACACGGGATTATCTGCACCCCTTCTCAGCGGAGTGCCGCATGATGGACCTGGTCGACGATCCCCGCGCGGCGGCCGTGGTAAAGGAAAACTACCCCATTCTCTGGGAGATGTGCCAGGGCCGTGAAAACGAGCTGCGGGTCATGACGCCGGCGCAGGCAATCGGCATCACGCATCTGCCTACAGACGGCGTTGCGAGATTGGACGCGGCGCTGCGAAAGGTGACGATCTGAACTTTCAATCAGCGTTCAGAAGGACAGCGCATATCACTGCCGCTGAGGATGAACAGGAGGACGGCAATGGAAAACTGGATCGAGCTTCGAAAGCGCAGAGAAGCCGAGGAAAGGGAACGGGGGTTCCTTGCGTTTCAGGAGGCAATGCGGCAGGAGGCGCGGGCGTTGGAAGCCTATCCCGCGTAGTATGGCCCTGAGGAGCTGGAACAGACGGAGCGGTTGCTTTCCACGCCGGACGGCGCCGGTTTGCGCACCATCGTCGTCCGGCCAAGGGGGAGCGGAGCGCTCCCGGTTCTGGTGCAGCGCAGTCCCTATCCCTTCGCGGAACAGGTGAATCTGTCCCAGGGGAAGGAACTGGCGCGAAGAGGCTTCGGCTATGTGCTGCAGTTCTGCCGGGGAACCTGCGGCAGCGAGGGCGTCTGGGAGCCGAACATCCACGAGCGCGACGACGGACTGGCGCTGCTGCGCTGGCTGAATGGCGAGCCCTGGGTGGAGAGCATCGGCTATTTTGGCGAGAGCTATCTGGCTTTGACCGGCTGGGTGCTGATGGACGCCCTGCCGGAGAAGGTCAAAGGCATGTATCTCTCTGTCTATGGTACGGACCGTCATGTCTCAGCCTATCAGGACGGCCTGTTCCGGCAGGACATTCTGACCTCCTGGGCCATGGAGAACGCCGGAAAGCCGGTAACGGCGGACTATCTTACCTCCTGCTCCTATATGCCCCAGATCCGCGTGGACCGGGAGCTGTGGGACGCGGACCTTCTCTGGTACCGGGACTGGATCACCCATCCCGACCGGGACGATCCCTATTGGCAGCAGGGCTTCTGGGCCATGCTGCGGGAGATGCCGAAAAAGGTCCGGGTACCTTTGGTGATTGAATAGGGCTGGTACGACCACCATCTTGGCTCCGCGCTGGCGGGCTGGCGAAGCATGGATGAGGACGGCCGCGCCCGCTGCCTGCTTCGCATCGGCGCGTGGAAGCACATGAAGCAGCCCGCGCTGGAGCATCAGACAACAGAGCATCTGGACAATGAGAGCATCATCCCCGTGTATGTATTTTTCAAGACGCTGCTGCAGGACAGGAAGGCTCCGGAGACAGGCGTGAAGCTTTATACCATCGGCGAGGATCGATGGACCAAGGATACGGCCTGGCCCGATCCCACCGGGGAAAAGCTGCTGTGGCTGGACGCCGGTGCAAAGGGCAAACGCCTGCTGGACGCTTCGCCGGAGCTGGAATCGCAGGCGGGCTATGTCTACGATCCCGCCGATCCGCTCCCCTGCTGGGGTACCGAGAGTTGTCTGAAAAGCATGTTTGCTGTGGGGAGCCTGCTCCAACCGGAGCCGGATTATCGTCCCGACGTGCTGAGCTTTGTCTCCGCGCCGATGGAGGAGGACCTTCGAATTCTCGGCGCATTGCGCGCTGAGCTGTACGTCTGCTCCGACGCGGAGGATACCGCCTTTGTGATGAAGGTCAGCGAGGTGTTCCCGGACGGCAGCGCCTATAACATCCGCACCGCCGCCACGACATTGGCCTATCGCGGACACAGCAGCTCCCGCCAGAGCTACACGCCGGGAGAGACCGTCCCCGTCCGCCTCGACGCCTGGGACATCGCCTGGACAGTCAAGGCCGGTTCCCGTATTCGTGTGTACATATCATCCGCAGATTTCCCGGAGTATTCCGTTCACTCCAATTTCGCGGGAACATGGTCGGAACAGGAACAGCAAAGGACGGCGCACCAAACTGTCTTCTGCGGCGGTGAGCACGCATCCGTGCTGCGCATTCCGTTTGTGACGGAAACTCCGCGGGAGGATGAAATTCGTTCCTGACTGATTGCAGAAATACAGTGACACCTGTGGATGTGTTGGACCAGTTCACATGTCCCTCCTGCGGGTGCGCCAGGACCTTAAAGAGTTAACGATCAGAAGAATATTCCGACAATAAGCCAGCACTGACTTTATGCTGGAGGGGCCTTTTGCGGACTCTATCCGCGCATTTTTCAGAGTTTTCCGCAGCGGCTTTCCTGTGGTCCACTTGAGCTCCCAATTCAGGCGGTCCGGGGAACTGGCAAAATGCTTTGCCTTCTGTGCCGCATAGGTCTACTGACCCTTATAGCGATATGCTATCGTTATAGCAGTCCCGCTTTGGCAAGTCATTTCATTTTCCGTGGCAGCATTTCTGATAAGGACAATTTTGTGCTTACAACTTTTCATCCGATAATCCGGCGGCATTTGCTCATTCAGCGAGGATTATCGTCAAAAGTGGTGGCGGCATTTTATGCCGCCACCACTTTTTGCGCTTTTGTACCTTTCGGGTGTGTAAAGCAGAAACACGAAGTCGCTGCAAACCATGGAGGAAGGCGATGCCTTCCGAATGCCGGAGCCGTGTCAACAGCAAGTATATTATACAATTACTATGTCCAGTTCATGATAAATCACACAACCCGCACAGGACCCATATGCACAGTATGATTGAAAAAAGTTTGGTACAAACGCTTTCTCATGCGCCTTATTTATATGAGGGGGAAAGACGATCATCTTTTCTTTGATGCAATTTCCTATGTCAAATTGTACAAGCACTTTGGATGCGTTTGTATATAACGATGAAATTCCAAAAAATGTTGGTACAGGCACCGCTTCCGAAGCCCTATTTATATGAGGGGGAAAGTGATGTTAGAAAAAATATGATCTCCATTGAACGCAGCGGACGAAGCCACATGTGCCGCTCAAATGGTGCGTCGCCTAAATCAAAGAAAGGGGGTCTGTCAGAACAGTATGGACACTCCATTGATCGTCACATTTCCCAGTCAGCATTCTTGAAAACTGTGCAGATTGCCGTTTTTTGCTTCTCCATGAAAAAAGTGGTTTTGAAATGGCTGAAAAGTCCACAGAGGAAAGCAGAGGAACATCAAGCACGACTCCCTCAAAATACAACAGCAGGAGGTTACAAATGAGGAATCCAATCTATCAAAGCTACGACGACCTGCCGCTGTTCCTCAACGCAAAGTTGGTGTCAGAGGTGTTGGGAATCGCCGTGGCGACCAGCTACGCACTCCTGAAGCAGGAGGGCTTTCCCTCTCTGCGCATCGGGAACAGGGTTGTAGTTCCGAAGGACAAATTCATTCAATGGGTGGACGAACAGACAGGAGGTGCAGCGCATGATGTATGAACAGAGGGGAAGGCAGGTCCGGCTTCCCAAGGAGCTTTTTGAACTGGATCTGAATCACAACGAAATTGCGATCTATGCTTTCCTGATGTACTGTGAGGATCACCGGAAAGGCCTTTGCTACCCAAGCTACAGCACCATCGGCAGGCGCTTGGGTATGTGCAAGAACACGGTGCGGAAATATGTTGCATCCCTGGAAAGCAAGCACCTGATCAAAACCGAGCAGACGCAGGTAATTGCCAGAGGAAAGAAAAGGAACGGAAATCTGAAATACACCTTCCTCCCGATCCAGGAGGCGGAACAGTATTACGTGGACATGCAGATTGAAGCTGCAAAGCTGGAAAAAGCAAGACAGAAAGCGGAAAAGAAACTGGAAGCACTCAACCGAACAAACAGGAGGAGAAGGAAATGAAAAAACTGGAAGGATCGAATCTAATTGTAGTATCCGTAGATCATGGTTACGGAAATATGAAAACGGCAAACTTCTGCTTCCCCACCGGCGTAAAAGTATGGGATACGGAACCAACCTTTGGAAACGACGTTCTGTACAATGATGGGAAGTACTACACGATCGGCGCAGGCCATAAAGAGTACATCTCCGACAAAGCGGATGATCTGGATTTCTATCTTCTGACGCTGGCAGCCATCGCGCGGGAATTGAACACCGAAAACATTCATACCGCAGAGATCATATTAGCTGCGGGTCTGCCGCTGACATGGGTAGGAGAACAGAAGGAAGAATTCAAAAAGTATTTGCTCAAAAAC
>CAJOPB010000216.1 GCA_905236305.1 uncultured Oscillospiraceae bacterium
CGGCAGGCTCAGGAGATGTTTACCCTGCTGACGGAGCAGTATGCAGCTGCCGAAGGCGTCACAGAACAGCTCAAGGCAGAAAACCAGCTGGAGTGGGTGCGGCAGATGAACAGCATCCGGGACCGGGTGAGCGAGGTTGTCCATCGGGATCTAATCTATGCCTGAGCAAATTCAAATAGTTCATAGTACAGTAGGTCTGGTCTTTCGGGATCAGACCTTCTTTCTATTCTTAGCCCTCCCTATTCCAGCTGCTGATCATACAGAAGAAAAAAATTTCTGGTTGTATCGCTTGGCGGTTCAAAATATGAACCGATTTTTCAGCTGATTTATCTAGGAAAGTTCAGCGGGTGCTCTCAGATTGTTGATTTTCGGAATTATTCAGCTGCTTCTACTGCCAATTCCGGTTCAAAAGTTGCTGTTTCGAAACAAATGAAAATCAGTTATGATTTTTCAGTGTCATAGACGCAAAGGTAGTGCCCAGAGAAATCTGATCTCAAAAGGACACTCTTAATCACAAAAATTTTCCAAGCACAGAGGCCAAAAGTACCAAAATCCGCCTCATTTTTCAGAGGCAACTTCCGAGATAAGTTTTTTATTCTGCAGCATACATATTGATTTATGTACTAACTCAGTGATTTCACCCCAAATTTTGAGGCGGATTTTGGTCTGGAAAGTCACTTGCCAATTCGCTACGATAGTTTCACGACCGATCAGGCGTTGAAATCTATATCACAATTGAATGATCGTCCGGATGGGATATGCTCCCCGCGAAGTGTGCCGGGACCTGCCGAAAAGCAGTGAGCGCACCAAAGGAGCAATACGCCGCAGCAGCGACGGGGCAGGAACGGCATCCGGGAAGAACGACAGTAGCCATCAAACCAATTCATAGCAGAAAGGAGGAATGTGAAGCTATGAACAAAACCTGCTCCCACTGGGAGGATTGGAGTGGTTTCGGATGAGGGTCACTGAGAAGCTGAGAGTGGTGGACGCCGATACGCTGCTCTCCACGCCGCTGGAGAAGACCGCCTTCATCGTGGACGGGCTTATCCCCATGGGTGTGACTCTGCTGGGCGGCTCCAGCAAGATCGGCAAAAGCTGGCTCATGCTCTGGCTCGGCCTGCAGGTGGCGCGTGGGGATCCGCTCTGGGGTATGGCCACCCACCGCCGCGATGTGCTCTACCTCTGCCTGGAAGACACCATGGGCCGCATTCAGAACCGGCTCTACCGCCTGACCGACGAGGCACCCGCCGGCCTGCGCTTTGCCACCGCCTGCGGAAAGCTCGGCAGCGGGCTGGAAGAGCAGATTCTGCAGGCTCTGCGGGATTACCCGGGGACGAGGCTCGTCATCATCGACACCCTGCAGAAGGCCCGGGACTCCCGCAGCGCCGCCGGGAAGAACGGGCTGTACTCGGCGGATTACGACGACATGTCCGCCCTGAAGGATCTGGCCGACAGCCAGAATATCGCCATCGTACTGGTGCACCATCTGCGCAAGCAGCAGGACAGCAGCGACCCCTTCAACCAGCTCTCCGGCTCCACAGGCATCACCGGGGCAGCGGACACCAACATGGTGCTCCAGCGCCTGCGCGGCTCCACCACCGCCACGCTCCTGATCACTGGACGGGATGTGGACGATCAACAGCTGCACCTGCGCTTTGAAAACCTGACCTGGCATCTGGTGGAGCGGAGCAGCAGCGAGGAGATCTTCCGGGAACAGATCCCGCCGGTACTGTTCCGGCTGGTCGCTTTTTTGAAGGATCGCCGGGAGTGGACCGGCACGGCAACCGAGCTGCTGGCCGCACTGGGCGATCGCGAGACGCCGGGCAACGTCGTCACCAAGTATCTGGCCCGCTACGCCGACGAGATCCTTCAGCCGGCGGGCATCCGTTACCGCAGCAGACGCACCGGCCAGAGCCGTCTGCTGCACTTCACCCATGACAGCAGTGACGGCCATGACGGCAATCCGGATATATAGTCAGCGCCGTCACAGCCGTCATAACCGTCACACTTATCGTTTGAAATTGGAAAGGAGAAAACGCACATGGCAAAAACCTATGAACTTGTACGCAAGATCGCCGTCCTCGGCGGACATGAGGGCGGCACCACCAAGGAGCTGAACATCGTCCGCTGGGGCTTCATGCCGCCGCAGATCGACATCCGCCGCTGGAAGGAGGGCGAGCCCAGCAAGGGCATCACTCTCAACAACGCGGAGAGCCGGAAGCTGCTGGATGCCCTGCATCAGGAGCTGACGGCAGACAGCGCTTTCAGTCAGTAAAAGAAAGGAGGAATTCAATGAGTTTTCACGCCTACACCAAGCGGCAGTTTGCCGCTCTCGGCTTTGACACTTCCCCCTACCGCATGCTTAAGGGAAGCGACTTTGGAGCTGCCTGCGGCCGTCTCGACTGCAAGCGCTGGGGCGGGCACTGCATGTTCGTCTACCTCACTCTGGACCGCGGGGACAAGATCATCACCCCGGTCTTTCAGCAGAACCCCACCGGTGTCCCGTATATGGGCTTCATTGACATTCCCATCGGCGCTATTGTGGATCTGGAGATTAGTGCTGTCGGGGACGGAGAGCGCGGCCGCCTCATCTATGCGGAGTGGCTCCCGGATGAGACTGACCCCAAGGAAGCGTTCGAAAAGCTGCTGGGTGAGCCTGGCATTACAGAGGATGCCTGTCC
>CAJOPB010000217.1 GCA_905236305.1 uncultured Oscillospiraceae bacterium
ACTTTACGGGGGCGGAGATTCCGCCCCGCCGCCGGGTGGCCACCTGCCAGAAGTGCATCCGCACCGGCGACATCGACAACGTGGGCCATACCGCCCGCCACGGCACCTATTTCGAAATGCTGGGCAACTTTTCCTTTGGAGATTATTTCAAAAAGGAGGCCATTCCCTGGGCCTGGGAGTTTCTGACCAGCGAGGAGTGGGTGGGACTGGAGCCGGACCGGCTCTATCCCTCGGTCTTTGCCGGCAATGAGACCACGCCCGCCGACGAGGAGGCCGCGCGGATCTGGCACGAGGTGGTGGGCATCCCCACAGAGCGGATCTTCCGCTTTGGCAAGGAGGACAACTTCTGGGAGCACGGCTCCGGCCCCTGCGGCCCCTGCTCGGAGATCTACTACGACCGGGGCGCGGAGTACGGCTGCGGAAAACCCGACTGCACCGTGGGCTGCGACTGCGACCGCTATATGGAGGTCTGGAACGTGGTCTTCTCCCAGTTTGACAACGACGGCCACGACAACTACACCGAGCTGGTGCAGAAAAACATCGACACCGGTATGGGACTGGAGCGTCTGGCTGTGGTGAGCCAGAACGTCAATTCCCTTTTTGATGTGGACACGGTGATGCATATTACCAACCGCGTGAGCGAAATGACCGGCGCCCACTACGGGGAGAGCTATGAAAATGACGTCTCCCTCCGGGTCATCACCGATCACATCCGCTCCGCCTCCTTCATGATCTGCGACGGTGTGCTGCCCAGCAATGAGGGGCGGGGCTACGTGCTGCGCCGTCTGCTGCGCCGGGCAGCCCGGCGCGGCCGGCTGCTGGGTATGACCGAGCCCTTCCTCTATAAGCTGGTGGAGACCGTCGTTGCGGTGAACGAGGGCGAATATAAGGATATGCGGGAGAAGGCGGAGTATATCACGCGGGTGGTCCGCACGGAGGAGGAAAACTTTGCCAGGACCATCGACGGCGGCATGAAGATTTTTGCGGATATGCTGGCGGAGCACAAGGCAAAGGGAGAGACCATGTTCTCCGGGGCCGACGCCTTCAAGCTGTATGACACCTACGGCTTTCCCGTGGACCTCACTGCCGACATGGCCCGGGACGAGGGCCTGAGTGTGGACGAGGACGCCTTCCAGACGCTGATGCAGGAGCAGCGGGAGCGGGCCAGAGAGGCGCGGAAGGCGCTGGGCGACCTGGGCTGGGCGGATGTCAATCTGGGCAAGGAGATCCCGGCCACAGAGTTTGTGGGGTATGAAGACGAGACGGCCGAGGCGAAGGTGCTTGCCATCCTGGCCGAGGGGGAGCAGCGGGACGAGATCGTTGCGGGGACAAAGGCCATCGTGGTGCTGGACCGCACGCCCTTCTATGCCGAGATGGGCGGACAGGTGGCCGACCACGGCGAAATCTCTGTCAAGGCCGCGGGCGCGTGCTTTGCCGTCGCGGATGTGCAGAAGAACAAGGGCGGAAAGTATCTCCACGAGGGCACGCTGACCGGCGGAACCCTGGCCGTGGGCGACACCGTCACGGCGGCAATCGACGCCGGCCGCCGCGCAGCCATTCGCCGCGCCCACAGCGCCACGCACCTGCTGGACGCCGCGCTGAAAAAAGTGCTGGGAGACCACGTCCATCAGGCGGGCTCCCTGGTGGAGCCGGACCGGATTCGCTTTGACTTCACCCATTTCGAGGCCGTGACGCCGGAGCAGCGCCGGGAGCTTGAGGCGCTGGTGAATGCCAATATCCTCCGGGGCTTTGCCGTCACCACCGAGGTGCTGCCCATTGAGGAGGCAAAGAAGAAGGGCGCCGTGGCCATGTTCGGAGAGAAATACGGCGATACTGTCCGCGTGGTGGAAATGGGCGAAAACGGCAGTGTCTCCATGGAATTCTGCGGCGGCACCCATCTGCGCAACACCGCGGAGGCAGGGCTGTTCCGCATCCTCAGCGAGGCCTCCGTGGCCTCCGGCGTGCGGCGGATTGAGGCCGCCACGGGGCCTGCGGTCCTGCGTCTGCTGGAGAGCTATCATGCGGCGCTGCAGAAGGTGGGCGCGCTGCTGCATGCCACCTCGGTGGAGGAGGTAGAGGCCAAAACCGAGCTGATGCTGGAAAATACAAAGGAGCTGCGCAGCCGCATCGAGCAGTTCCAGGCGCGGGAGAGCGCCGGCGAGGCCGACCGTTTCCTGTTCGGCGCGAAAATGGTCAACGGCCTGCGGGTGCTTACCGCCACGGTGCCGGAGGCGGACGTGGAGAAGCTGCGCCGGATGGGCGACCTGCTGCGGGACAAGGCGCCCGAGGTGGTGGCCGTTCTGGCCACCGTGCGGGAGGGCAAGATCACCCTTCAGGCCGTCTGCGGCAAGGACGCCGTGGCCAGAGGCG
>CAJOPB010000218.1 GCA_905236305.1 uncultured Oscillospiraceae bacterium
CTGCCTGAGCAAAGCTGATGCGGGCGTCGCAGCGCACATCCGCCCCCTCCCGCCGCAGCACGCTGTGGGGGCGCACTGTAATGTGGATGTGAACATCCCCCGCCTGACCGCTACGATTTCGGCTGCCCTGTCCGCGCAGCGTCAGGGTCTGCCCGTTTTCCACCCCGGCAGGAATCCGCACCGTCAGGGTCTTGCGCCGCCTGACCATGCCCTTGCCCCGGCAAAGCTTACAGGACTGCTGGCCCTGCTTTCCGCTGCCGCCGCATTCACTGCAAGGTTCAAGCCGTTCGACTTTCAGCTCCTTTTCGCAGCCGAAGGCAGCCTCCTCAAAGCTGAGGCTCAGCTCTGATTGCAGGCTCTCTCCGCCGCGATCTCGCCCAAAGCCGCTCCGGTGCACGCCGCTGCTGCGAAAACCGCTGCCAAACAGATCTCCAAAGAGATCCCCCAGATTGCCGAAATCAAAGTCCGCTCCGCCGCTGCCTGCGGTGCCGCTCCATGCGCCGTGGAAGTCCCCACCTGCGTAGGCGCTCTCTCCGGTACGTCCGGCATTGGCATATTGGTTCGGGTTGAAATTCGGGTCCACGCCCGCAAAACCGTATTGGTCATATCTGGCCCGTTTTTCCGGGTCAGAGAGCACCTCATTGGCCTCATTGATCTCCTTAAACCGCTCCTCCGCCCGCTTATTTCCCGGATTCATATCCGGATGATATTTACGCGCCAGTTTTTTGTAGGCTTTTTTGATTTCCGCCTCGTCTGCGTGTCTGTCTACGCCCAGTGCCTCATAATAATCCCGCTTCTGCTCTGCCATAATCTGTTCACCCCTCTCAGCAAAAGGGCGGCCATACTGCCGCTGCCTTTCGCGTCACATGCTTTTGTCCTCCGGGATATGTGCGCCATTGCGCCATTATTTTGTAATCACTCTGTGCTTGATATTATACCGCACCTGTTCCATGCGCTGGTCCCACTCGGCGATCAGCTTTGCGCACTCCCGAAGCTCCTCGCCGACCTGCTCCTGCAAAAAGCCGTCACCGCGTTCCCGAAAGCGCAGCTCCGCGCCGCACCAGAGCTCCATGGCCGCTGTCCGCAGCACGACGGACGCGCGCACCTCCCGCCGCCGGCCCCTCAGCACCACCGGAACAGTTACAAGCAGCCGCAGTCCCCGATAGCCCTCTGATGCTCTTTCGGAGATGAAATCTTCCTTTTGCAGCAGTCGAATCCCCTCCTGCTTCAAAAGCGCATCCGCCACACGATAGACATCCGAAGGAAATGCACAGCGCACCTGCACTTCCGCAAGGTCCGGGAGATTCTGCTCAAGGCTCTCCGCCGTCAGTGCAAAGCCGCCCTCTTTCACCGCCTCCGCGATACGCTCCGGGGTTTTCAGCTCTGAAGCCACGGCCTCCACAGGATTGCTGCCCCGACGCAGCAGATCATCCTCCCCCACGGTCCACAACCGCGCCTCCAGCTCCTTGAGCACACAGCGGCAGTAACTCATCAGCTCCTGAAACCGCAGGGCATTCTCCGGCGTCCATTTCGCCAGCGCTCTCCCGGAGAGCTGCGCCACCAGCGCCTGCTCCAGCTTTTGATCCCGGTTTGTGTCAATTGTATCCATTTCGCTTCCTCCCGTCTGTCCCACCCCGGACATCGACCGTCCGGGATGTTTTTCATCTATTGGTCAGTATAGGTCAAACATGTGAACGTTTTGCGGAATAATTGTGAACAGACCGTGAATAATGGCTTGCAGACGTATAATCTGCATCACTGGATAAGGGTCAGAATGCTCAGGTTCCTTGTTGACAGCTCCTAAGTGCAGAGATACTATTCATGGGAGGATGCTGCACTCTGACTTTCTGGATGCCATAGCACATCTTCCCTGGTCGTGTGATTGCTTTTCTGCCTCCATTCATACAGTTCCTTTTTGGTGGTCTGCATTGCGCAATAAGCACATGCCTCCACGGGAAGTTCGAGGCGGCGCATCACTTCCTCTGATGTCAACAATGGATCGTGAATATCCATTCCTTCCGGAACGGGTACTTGGGTTCCAAGTTCCTTATTCATAAAGCCGACACAGAGACCCACGATGCATCGGTTCAAATGTCCTCGCCAAAAGCCCATGCAGGTACCCCCGCAAATATCCGACATCTCCTTTGGGTCAAAAAGCGGAGCATCCGTCCATTGCTTGAAAAATCTTTCATTATAAAGGAACCGATAATGCACTTCATAGGCATCAAACAGCCGCTCAAGGTCCTTCTGCAGCTTCAGAGTGGACGGATAGAGGGTCACGACAATAAATACATGATTACGTCTGATACAGTCGAACAGCGCCTCACTCTGCCTCATCAGAAGAATACCATTGGTTATCAAATGGATTCTTGAAAAAGGATAAATCTGACGGGTAACATCCAATATCCCGATTAGGTCCGGATGAAGCAGTGGTTCACCGCCCAGCAGATCCAGGGAGTGAATATTGGGAGGGTCTGAGTATAAAACTGTGTAAATGCATGATTGCCTGAAAGAGCGGTTATACTATTAGTGCAGC